>JAFKFQ010000559.1:10104-16578 GCA_017308215.1 bacterium
GGAGCTGATCGGCGCCACCGGTACCACCCCGGGGAACGCCTTCGCCAGCCTCGGGAACAACCAGTTCAACAGCTGGACGCTCGGCCTGCGGCTCGACATGCCGCTCGGGTTCCGGGACGCCAACGCCCAGGTCCGCCAGGGGCAGCTCAGCCTGACCCGGTCGTACCTCCAGCTCCGGGACTTCGAGCTGAAGACGGTCGAATACCTGCTGCAGAAGTGGCGGCGGGTGATCCAGAACCACGCGGAGGTCGGGCCGTCGCGGGAGCGGCGGATCCAGCTCCAGGAGTTCGTGGCCCGGTTCCGGGTGCGGATCGAGATCGGGCAGTACAACTCGACGGAGTACTTCAACTTCCTCCAGGTGCAGCGCGACCTGGCGGACGCCATCGCCCAGGAGTTCAACTTCATCGCCCAGTACAATACGGCCCTGGCCGAGTTCGAGTTCGCCAAGGGGACGATCCTGCGCTACAACAGCGTGAACCTCGCCGAGGGGCCGCTGCCGCCGTGGGTCGGGCAGCGGGCGGCGGACCACGAGCGGGAGCGGACGGAGGCGGCCATCAAGCTCCGCGAGCACCCGGCGCACGACCCGGCACCGAACTCCCCGCCGCACGTCCTCGGGCCGGCGTCCGCGTCGCCGGGCACCCTCCCGCCGCTGACCAGCATGCCGCCGGTGCCGCCGGAGGCGCTGCAAGAGGGTGCGGCCCCCGGGCTCCCACCGGGTATCCGCCCGGGCATTCCGGCGAATCCGCTCCCGCAGCCGCAACCGCTGCCGGCCCCCGGTGCGGCGCCCGGCCCGGTGGTGACGACCCCGCGGGTGTTCCCGTCCGCCCAGCCGGCCCCGGGCGCCAACCCGACCGGCACGCCCGACCCGGGCGCGTACTTCACCCCGTCGGGGACGGTGACGGTGCCGCGATTCCAGCCGATCTTCCCGCCCGCGGGGAACAACGGCCGGGTGAGCACCGCCCCGCCGGCCGGCGTCGAGCGCCCGACCGTGCCGCCGCTGTCGGTCCCGAACCCGGGCGGCATCCCGGCCAGCCTCCCGCCGGCCGGCGGGGCGCCGCCGGTGAACATCGCCCAGCCGGGATCGTGACCGGCGGGTACGGCGGGTATAGTGACGACAACCCTTCACGGGCGGCCGGTGTGATCCCGGTCGCCCGGCCGCTTTCCCTTCCCGGAGCCGCGCCGTGCCGTCTCCCCTCTCCGCGACCCAGACCCGCGAGTACCACGACACCGGCTACGTGCTGGCGCGCGGCTTCTACGACGCCGCCGAGATCGACCTGCTGCGCCGCGCCGCGAAGGAGGACCACGAACTCGACCGCCGCTCGTTCGGCCGGGCCGACGGGGAGGGTGGGGTGGTGCGGCTGTCGCTGTGGAACCACCCGGGCGACGGCATCTACGGCATGTTCGCCCGGTGCGAGCGCATGGTGCGGAGTTGCGAGACACTGCTCGGCGGCGAGGTGTACCACTACCACTCGAAGATGATCCTGAAGGACGCGAAGGTCGGCGGGGCGTGGGCGTGGCACCAGGACTACGGCTACTGGTACCAGAACGGCGTGTTGGAGCCGCTACTGACGAGCGTGTTCATCGCCGTGGACCCGAGCACGCGGGCGAACGGCTGCCTGCAGGTCGTGGCCAACTCGCACCACTGCGGGCGGATCACGCACGTGCTCACCGGCGACCAGGCTGGCGCCGACCGCGAGCGGGTGGCGGAGGTGCTGAAGCGGACGGAGCGGTTCCCACTGGTACACGTGGAGATGGCGCCGGGCGACGCGCTGTTCTTCCACCCGAACCTGCTCCACCGGTCGGACCAGAACACGTCGGACCACCCGCGCTGGGCGATGATCTGCTGCTACAACGCGGCGCGGAACGACCCGTACAAGGACAGCCACCACCCGCACTACACGCTGCTAAAGGTGGTGCCGGACGCGGCGATCAAGGAGGTCGGCGTGAAGCGCTTCGCCGACGCCGGCGACGTGGCGTGGCTCGAGGACCGGCGCGACACGAGCGCGAAGTCGCTATTGGAGGGCGAGCGGCCGGCGTGAAGCGACTGGCTGTTGCACCAGGCATCGGGGCGACGGACGAACGAACCCACGAGCCGCGACCGCCAGGCACATGATCCCCCATAATGGTGTAGTTCCCATCCGTCGATCACGGCTTGTAATCGTGTCCATCCCCCGAGCAGTGTGGGCCCTCCGGGGGAGCTGAGGTGCCGGGTATCTGGTGCTCGCCCAGCCGCACCAGCGCCCAGATCCATTCCTTTAACGTCGTCAGTTGACCGCCGGTGCCGTGGCTCCACCGCGACCGCACCCCGACCCACGACGGTGGTACGCAATCGGTGATCGGTTGGCCCGCCGTGGACATGCCTCGAGCCAACTTCCGCAGCATGACCAGCCCAACCGCCACGGCCGACCGCGCCACGATCGCGTTTCGTAACCCCGTGCTCTTCGTCAGTTGCACCCCTTCCAGGCTTTGCCCGGTCGTTAGAGAACGTCACCGTCGCCTTCCCCGGCCACGACACTCCGCCGACCCGCTTCCCCACCGGCAGGGCATGGAACAGGACCGCGACCACGGTGTACAGCCCGAACAGGCCCGGAGCCGTACGGAGGACCGTGTTCCAGTACCGCCCGCGGGTGGTCTCCAGCCCGAGGGTCGAGCGGGCCTCCTGGGAGGTGGTCTCGATGGCCCACCGGCCGCAGTAGGTGCCGACCACGGCGTCGGCGGTCAGCCCGAGGTCGGTCGTGAACAGGTAGCCGTCCCGGTGGGTGCCGGTCGCGTCCGCGGCGAACACCCACCGGATCGGGACCCGCCCGCACCCGCTCCAGAACCAGTGCCCGGTCTCGGTCGCCGCCTCGACCCGCCGCGTCCTACCCCCATACCACACGACCGCGAGTTTGACGCGGGCGGGAGAGACCCGCGGGCGGCCGTTGCCGGCGTACGGCAGGGGGCGGTGCGAACCGGTTGGCGTCCGGGTACAGCTTGCTGACCGGGGCGAGCTGGCGGCGGTGGTAGCAGAACCGGGCGACCGTATGGATCCCGAACCCGGCGTCCCCGGCGAACAGGACCGCCCGGCCCGGGAACCGGATGCGCATCGCCCGCAGCAGCCGGCACATCGGCTCGGCCGGGGTGCGGTGCCGGACGCCCTCCGCCTTGCCGACCTCGGGGGTGCGGTACAGATCCACGGGACTGGCGGTGCCCACCGCCGGGCGGCGAACGGGAACTTCACCCGCACCGCCCGGACGAGCCACTTGTGCCCGTGTACCGCCAGGCCATGTCGGCGTGCCTCAACCATGCCGCCTCCCGGTGCCGCCCCTTGTCGTATACCTTCGGCCCCTCGTGCCCATCGACCGTGTCGTCCCCCGCCAGTCACACCGGCCCATCGGGGTCCAGTCGGTCGAAGAGGAACCGTGCGAGCGCGCCCCCGAGCGACGGCCCGGACCCCGGCGCGCGGAAGAGCACGCGCTGGTAGTCGGTGCGGTGCCTGGGGGCGAGGCGGCGGGGTGCGGAGGAGGTTGGCGACGGTCCGCCGGTCGGTGGTGAGCAGCGCGCCGACCGAGAGGGTGGAGAATCGCTGGTACGTCGGGCCGGTGAAGAGGAGGGCGAGCACCCGGACCGGCGGGCGGGCTTCGGGTGGTGGAATCATGGCGGCCGCCCGCGGGCGCGGGCCGAGGGAGTCTCAGCAACCCCCATGGGAACTCGCCGCGAGCGGCCGTTGAGAATCGGCGCCCGTCGAGCTCACTGCGTGTACTTGATCGTGACGATGTCCCGGTCCGGCGCGTCGAGGTCGGTCCCGAAGCTCTGGCCGGTCACGTACACGTTCCCCGATGCATCGACGGCGACGGCCACGGCGTCGTCGAGGTCGCTGGCCGTGCCGTTGTAGCCGATCCCCCACACCGGCGTCCCGCTCGAGTTGTACTTCACCGTGTAGTAGTCGGTCCCGCTCCACCCCGGCTGGTAACTGCCGGTCACGTACACGTTCCCGGACGCGTCGAGGGCGAGGGCCCGGCCCCCGCCCCCGGTCCAGAGTTGGGACCCGTAGGTGTCGTACGCGACCAACCCCCCGGTGCCGACCACGAACACGTTCCCGGCGGTGTCGACCGCCATCGCGCTGGGGGTGCCGCCGCCCCACGGGTAGGACGCGGTCCACAACTGGGTACCGGTGGAGCTGTACTTCACCGTCAGGTACCCCGGGCTCGACCCGCCGTACCCGGCCGTCGACCCGGTCACGTACACGTTCCCCGACCCGTCCACCCCGACCGCGGCGGCTGTGTCGTACCCGCCCATCGGGCCGTTGTACAGGGCGGTCCACTGCGCCACGCCGATCGAGTTGTACTTGATGGTGACGTAGTCCGGGAATGTGCCCATACCGTTCGTCTGGCTCGACCCGGTGACGTACACGTTCCCGGACCCGTCCACCGCCAGGTCCCAGCCGTACGCCGATCCCCCCGACCCGGGGCTGGCGTACCCCACGGCCCACGACTGGGTGCCGTCGTCGGTGTCGTACTTCACCGTCAGGTACTGGAGGGGGGTGAACGCGCCGCCGGGCTGGACCTGGCCGGTCACGTACACGTCGCCGTTGGCGTCCACCTCCAGGTCCCACGGGTTGTCCCCGCCGATCGTCGCGTACCGGGCGGTCCACTGCTGGACCCCGTCGGTGTCGTACTTGACGGTCAGGTAGTCGGTCGGGGCGTTCACGTCCCCGGGCTGGCTCGCCCCGGTTACGTACACGTTGCCGTCGGCGTCGATCGCCATGTCATAACAGAAGTCGTACGCGCCGGCGTCGTACCGGGCGGTCCAGAGGAGGTTGCCGGCGGCGTCGTACTTGGCGGTGAGGTAGTCCCAGTTGGAGAAGCCGTTGGGCGAGTTCCCCTCGCTCGTCCCGGACACGTACACGTTGCCGGACGCGTCCACCGCGACGGCCTGGGCGGTGTCCTCGTTGGTGATCGTGCCGGTGGCGGGGCCGTCGTACCGGGCGACCCACGCCTCAGTGGCGGCCGGGGTCAGGCGGTCTTCGAGGGCTTCGAGGCGGGGCCGGAAGCCCGGCCGACGACCCGCCGGGGCGTGACGCAGGGGGAGCGCACTCATGGAACGGACCTCGGGGTGAGAGAGGGGGCGACGCGAGAAGACACGTTCAGCACGTAACGACAGGCTGCCAATCATTCTCGTAACTGTAGGATCGCCACGGACGCTAGAACGCAGCAGTCGCTCATCAAACCGACGGACGATATGGTCACCGTGGCGGAAACAGTCGTCAAGCAAAAAATGCTGCGGCGCCGGGTGTGACCGTTTACCGGGGAAGCCGGCCGTCTGCCCGCACCTCTCCTGGTGGCACGACACTCTCGGACCGATCTTCCGCCCGCGGTGTTGCGGACGTGGCTCCGTGACCACACGCCCTGGCGGGTCGCCCCGAGGCGGCGCCGGCGACGGTCGCTTGACTGCGAGGGTGTGAGCTCTCAGCCGTGACAGCCGGGGGGAGTCCGCGGAAGCCGGTCACGCCGGCCCGCGGCCTTCTGTACCCGAAGTGGGGAGACCTGCCGGAGGGTGGCCGAACGAATGGGCGACGCGGCGACACCAGGGCGTGAGCCGGTCCTTCCCGCGCGACGCGGACCGCCGCCCGAATCGTCTGGTGCGACTCGACGGCGGTCACCAGGCCGAGCGACGTGGGCGCCCCGCGACCGGCGGGGACGAGAATTGTGTGCCCCGACCGCCCGAGTCGGGGCCGAGCAGATGAGTAACGCCGGAAACCCGGCTTATTTTAGTTGACAGGTCCGTGGCTTCGTCGTCAGGAAGCTCGGTAGTTGTGACCACTCGCACATAACCCTGCGCGACTCGCGGTCGTGGCCACGGTCTGCCGCCACGCCGAACTCGGCGCACCCCTGCCGCACGGCGAATCCGTCGGGGGGGGGCGCGCCGCGGGTGACGCCCGTCACGGCCGGGCTGGGGCCGTCGCCTCCTTCGCCCGTTCCAACGAGATCTCCACTTCCAGCCTCTTCGCCCGGACCTTGAGCACGGACAGCTCGGACCCGCGCCCGGCTTCAAACCGCGCCTTGGCGAGCGCCTCGAACCCCGCCAGCGAGTCCAGAGCCTTCGTGTAAAGCGGGACGCGATCCGCCTCCTTCTCGGCCGCCTCCGCTTCCGCCCGGAGGAGGGTCATCCGGTCCTCCACCGCCTCCCAGACCTCGAGCCGTCCGTTCTGGGCCATGCGCGTCGCCGCGTCCGCCACCCGCCTCAGCGTGGCGATCCGCTCCTTCTGGAGTTCCTTCACCGTCTGCCCCGGTTCCGGCGCCCGCCCCGTGGAGGACGCCGGAGCCGGGTCTTGTGGGTTGGCCTGCCCCGCCAGCAGAACGGCCGCCACCGCGGCCGGAATCACAGCGGTCATCCTCATCACGGACCTCCGGGGGCATGGCCCGTTGATTGTCGGCGCGGGCGCTGCGGGGTGTCAAACGGATTCGTCCTTCGTCATTCGGCCCTCGTTCTTCG
>JAFKFQ010000560.1 GCA_017308215.1 bacterium
CGTTCACCCGCCTCGCCGTCCGCGCGCTGGCGGTCGTCCCCGCGCTGGCCCGCCCGGTCACGGCCGCGCTCAACCGTCCCCCCCGACTCGCACCCGGACGCCCCGCATGAGTTTCGCCATCCACGGCCTCGGGACGGCCACCCCGCCGGACGCCCTCACCTCCGACGACGGCCTCCGCCTCGCCCGGTTCCTCGCCGGCCCGGACGTGCGCACCTCGACGTGGCTCATCCCCGTCTACACGAACAGCGGCGTCACCCGGCGCTACCAGGTGATCGGCGGCGGGGTGGTGCGCGACATCTTCGACGGCGAGGACCGGCTGAAATCGCCGTTCTACCCGACGGCGGCGAACGAGGGCGTCGGCCCGACGACCGACCAGCGGATGAAGATGTACGCCGCCGAAGCCGGCCCGCTGGCGCTGCGGGCGGCGCGGCAGGCGGTCGCCGAGAGCGGGTTCGCGCCGGACAGCTTCACGCACCTCGTCACGGTGTCGTGCACCGGGTTCGTGGCGCCCGGGGTCGATCTCGCGCTCATCCGCGGGCTCGGGCTGCGACCGACGGTGGAGCGGACGCACGTCGGGTTCATGGGCTGCCACGGGGCGTTGAACGGGCTGCGGGTGGCGAACGCTTTCGCGTCGGCGGCCCCCGGCGCCCGGGTGCTGGTGGCGGCGGTGGAGCTGTGCAGCCTGCACTACTACTACGGCAGCGAGCCCGGGAAGCTGATCGCCAACGCCATCTTCGCCGACGGCGCCGCCGCGGTCGCGGGCACCGCTGCCCCCCGCCCGGGCGGGTGGGCGCTGCGCGCGTCGGGGTCGTGCCTCATCCCGGAGTCGGACGCGGACATGGGCTGGGTCGTCGGCGACCACGGCTTCGAGATGACGCTGTCGCGCCGCGTGCCGGGGCTGATCGCCGCGCACCTCCGCCCGTGGCTCGAAGGCTGGCTGCGCGACAACGGGCTGTCGCTGGCGGACGTGGGCTGCTGGGCGGTCCACCCGGGCGGGCCGAAGATCCTCGTGGCGGTGGAGGAGGCGCTGGGCCTGCCGCGGGCGGCACTGGCGGCGTCGCGGGCGGTGTTCGCCGACCGCGGGAACATGTCGTCGCCGACGGTGCTGTTCGTGCTCGACCACCTGCGGAAGGCCGGCGCCGCCGGCCCGTGCGTGGCGCTCGGGTTCGGCCCGGGGCTGGTCGCCGAGGCGGCGCTGTTCGGCTGACCCCGGCACTGGCACCCGCGCCGCCCGGGCGGTAGCATGACGGGCCGGTCTCTCCTCGGTTACGAGGTCGCAATGCCCCTCGCACTATTCGCCCAGGCGAACAACGCCGCCTTCCAGGCCGGTCAGGTCTTCGGCATCATCATCGCCGTAATCGTTTCGGCGAGCATCCCGATCTCGTTCGGGGCGAGCCGCGGGCAGCCGGTGATCGGCGCGATCGGCGCCGTGTTCTCCGGCGGTGCGGCCGTGCTCCTCGGCTGCGTCGGCGGGTTGCCGGTCGCCGGCCTGTTCTGCCTCATCATCCTGATGGTGAGCAACAGCGGCGGGACGAAACGGAAGAAGCGGAAGAAGAAGCCGCGCCGCGAGGAGTACGACGACGAGGACGAGGACGACTACGACCGCCCCCGCTCGCGCCGGGCCGCCCGCGACGACGAGGACGACTACGACGACCGCCCGCGCCGCTCCCGGCGTGACGACTACGACGACGAGGACGACGACCGCCCCCGCCGCCGGCGCCGCGACGACGACTACTGAAACCCGGCGAGCGGCGGGGGTCAGCCCGGGGCTGGTCGCCGAGACGGCGCTGTTCGCGTAGTGAGAGGCCGGGCCGTGTCGAAGTCGAAGGAGTTCGACGTCTCGCTGAAGACGCTGGTGGACGGCCACATTGCCGAGTGGGTGGCGTTCCTCGCCGCCCGCGCCGGCCTCCCGCCCGGCCCCGCCCGGCCGATCGACACAGACCTTTCCGCCTCACTGCACGCCGACCGTCTGATCCGCGTCGACGCGCCGAAGCCGTTCGCGCTGCACCTGGAATTCCAGTCGTCGAGCGAACTGGGCCTCCCGGCGCGGATGCTGTGTTACAACGTGCTGGCCGAGCGAGCGAACAAGGTGCCGGTTCTGTCGGTACTGATCCTGGTGCGGCCGGGCGCGGCGGCGTCGGACCAGACCGGCGTGTGGGAGGTGTCGGCCGGCGACGGCCCACCGCACCTGACGTTCCGCTACGCGGTCGTCCGAGTGTGGCAGGAGGCGATGGACACGTTCCTGAACGCGGGTCCGGGCCTGGCGCCGCTGGCGGTGCTGACAGACGAGGCGGCGGGGAATTTGGAGGCCGCATTCCGGCGGTTCGACCAGCGGTTGAAGCAGCCGGACGTACCGGCTAACGTGGCGGAGGCGGTGAGCGGGTTGACGCTCGTGCTGTCTGGCATGCGGTACGATGAGGACATGATCCGGGCGATCTACGGGAGGCTCGACATGACTCTTGAGGACTCGACGACGTACCAGTGGATTCTCAAGAAGGGCCGGGCCGAGGGCCGGGCCGAGGAGGCACGCAACCTCGTCTTGCGGGCCGGTACCCGCAAGTTCGGCGCGCCGCCGACGGCGGCCGTCGCGGCACTCGACTCGGTCGCCGACCGCGAGCGGTTGGAGCGGATGTTGCTCGCCGCCTTCGACGCCGCCGGGTGGGACGATCTCCTCGCCACCCCGTAACGGTCACCTGCCGCCGGTGATCTCGACCGCCTTCTCGGTCGTCAGTGGGCGGTCGCCGAGCGCGTCCGCGCTCAGCCGAAAGCGGAACCACGCCTGCCCGCTGCTCTCCGCGCGGTAGGTGATCGTGTACTCGCGCTGGCCGCCGGGCGGCACCACCTCCGGGCCGAACAGCACCCGGTTCCCGTCCGGCCGCACGTTCGGCGTCGCCTGCACGAACGCGACCAGCTCCGGCAACTCGACCTCCAGGCGGACGTTCCGCGCGTCCTCGCCGCCGGTGTTGCGCACCCGCACCGTGAGCGTGCCGGGTCCCCCCTTCGCCAGCGCCGCCGGGCGCGGATCCTGCTCCCACACCAGCGACGCCGTGCCCTGGAACACCGTCGCCAGTTCCTGCGAGTCGCGGCTCTTGCGGGCGTCGGCCGCGCTCGCCACCACCACCCGCCGGCCGGTCGTCGTCGCCTTCAGCCCGTAGCGCACGCTCACCGCCTCGCCCGGTTCGAGCTTCGGCACCACCCACACGATCGCGTCGCGGTACACCTGCCCGCCCTCGGTCTTCATCGTCGGCCGGGTGTCGGCCGGGACGGTCCCGGTGATCTTCACGTTCGTGCTCGGCAGCGTGCCGGTGTTGCGGACGGTGACCTCGTACCGCGCCGACTCGCCTGCCTGCACCACGCCCTTCGGCCCGTCAAGCCGCACGCTCAGCCCGGGCACGAGCACCTGCGTCCGCCCCTCGGCCTTCTCCAGCACGCCCTTGTCGGCGGTCACGACGGTCGTCCCCAGCGCCTCGCCGGCCTGCTGCGGGTTCACCTTGAACTCGACCACCTTCCGCTGCCCCGGCATCAGCGTACCGAGTTCCCACTGCCACTGGTTCCGCTCCGGCTGGGTGCGCTTCGCCCCGGTCGTCACCGCCTCGACGTGCGCGGTGTCGGTCAGCGACTCGACCAGCCTCACCTTCTCGGCGGCGACCTTGCCGGTGTTCTCGACGAGCACGCGCACGGTGAACGGCTCGTCCTTCACGCTCTGCTTCGGCGACGCGCGCGTGACCTTCAGCCCCGGCCGGGCGATGCGCGTGACCGTCGCCTCGCCGTGCTCGAACTGGACGTAAGCGAGGTTCTTCACCTCCTTCGCGTCGGCCTTCGGCTTCAGGTAGAGCTCGATCGTCTTCGACTGCCCGGCCTTGAGCGTGCCGAGCGACCAGCGAACCTGCTTCGCCTTGTCATCCGTGTTGTCGAACTGCGGCGCCGCCTTCACGACCGACTCGATCCCCTCGGGAATCGGGTTGCGGACGGTGACGCGGTGCGCGTCGGCGCTGGAGCTGTTGGTGACGGTGAGGACGTACTTGATGTCGTCGCCGGGGGCAGAGTCGGCGGGGACGCGGACCTGCACGCGCACGACCGGCGGCGGCGGGTCGGCGACCGGCCGCGGCAGCACGGCGACGCCCTGCTTGTCGAGCGCCACCGGCTGCGTGAACTGCGCCGGCTCGACGGCGGGGTCGTCGATCCGCCCCGGCACGATGAGCGGCGGGAGGTCTTCCGCGGGTACCGGGAACTTCTGCGGGGGTTCCGGCTGGGCGCGGAGTGCGACGGAGGCGATGCCGAGCGCCGCCACGACCGCCGCGAGCCGCCCGAACGCCTGTGCCGTCATGGTTGTCCTCCGCCGCCCGAACTGCCGGGCCGTACCGGGCGCGGCGGGGGTATAGCGTCCCGTGGGAAGCTGCGAAAGACGAGTTGGCCGGTCGGCCGGACGACGCAGAGATCGACTTCGGATCGCGGCTAACCTGACCTACCGGGGTGGCCGTGAAGGAGATCCGGCAGGCCGCGCCGGCGGTCAGTGCTCGATCACCGTCGTGCCGAACGTCGCGGCGGCCTTCGCCGGGTCGAGGTTGAACACCACGCGGCCGTCGGTATGCCAGTGGCCCTTCGCAAACGTGAACACCGCCGTCGCCGGGCGCGGCTCGCGCGCCAGCGGGTTCGCCTCCATGTCCGACCCCGCCTCCGGCTCGAACCGCACCTCCACCGGCACCAGCGCCAGGATGCCGCCCGCCGCGTCCCGCGCCAGCACCGCGGCGCCGGTGATGGCGCACGACGCCCACGTCAGCCCGCGCGGCTTCCCGGTCGCGGCCGCGGCGTTCAACACCAGCTCCTCGAACCGCTCGTGCTGGAGGCGGAACAGCTCGCGCGCCCGCTCCACCTGCACCGCCCGGCCGAAGTGCCACAGCCACCGGCCGCCGAGCAGCACCAGCACCGCACCGGCGGCGACCCACCACCACGGCGACACGTCCGACATCGCTACCGCTCCGCGACGCAGTACAGGAACTTCTCCCCGCGCAGGAACAGCTCGCGGCCGACGAGCGCCGGGCTGGCGTCGATCGGGTCGTCGAGCTTGTTCGTCGCCAGCACCTCCATCGCCTCGCCCTCCTTCAGTACCACCGTCGTGCCGCCCCGGTCGGTGAGGTACACGCGGCCCGCGGCGCCGACCGGCGAGCCGTAGAACTGCCGCACCCCCGGCACTCGCTCGCGGTCGAGCAGCACCTTCCCGGTCGCCGCGTCCACCACGCTCAGCAGCGGGTCGTTCGCCTGCGTGAAGTAGAGCTTGCCGTTCATCAGCAGCGGCGACGGCACGTAGGGCGCGCCGGCGGCGAGGCGCCAGTTCCCGCGCGGGGCGTCGCCGAGGTCGCCGCGCGACGCCAGCGGGATCGACAGCGCCACCGTCTTCCCGTACCCCGCCATCGCCACCGCCGCGTCGCCGAAGCGCACCGGCGACGGGATCGGGTTCGTCGTCATCGCGCTGCCGGACCACACCTCCGCCCCGCCCGCCAGGTCGTAGGCGCGGACGCGGCTGGTCCCGTTCGCCACCACCAGCGTGCGTCCGGCGGCGGTCGTCACCAGCGGCGTGCTCCACGTCGTCTTCTCGTCGCGCTTCACCTCCCAGCGGGTGCTGCCGGTCTTGGCGTCGAGGCAGTAGAGCTTGCCGTCGGCCTCCTGGTCGTAGTTCAGGATGAGGTTGTCGCCGTGGACCACCGGCGTGACCGCCTCGCCCCAGCCGAGGCGCGTGTTGAGCCGGCCGAAGTCGCGCGACCAGAGGAGCTTGCCGTCGAGGTCGTAGCAGTACGTGCCGAACGAGCCGAACGAGGCGTACAGCCGTTCGCCGTCGGTGGTGGGCGAGCCGGCGGCGTAGGAGTGGGTGACGTGGTGCCCCTCGTGCGGCACCTTCTCGGCGGCGAGGCGCTCCCACAGCAGCTTGCCGTCGGCGCGGGCGTAGGCGCGGACGAGGAACCGGTAGAAGTGCTCGGGCGGCTCGGTCTTCGTCTGGAAGCGCGGGTCGAGGGCCGGGCGCTCGGCGGGCGTGGCCTTGCGGTCGGTCTTCACCGCGGTGAGGACGAACACCCGGTCCCCCCACACGACCGGGGACGCACTGCCGCGGCCGACGAGCGGCGCCTTCCAGCGGAGGTTCGTGTCCGGCCCCCACGTGGTCGGCGGGTCGGCGGTGGCGGCGAAGCCGGTGGCGTCGGGGCCGCGCCAGTGGTGCCAGTTGGTGCGTTTGTCGGAGTCGAAGTCGGCCCGCGCCGCGGCGGCGAGGCAGGCGAGGGCGAGGCAGCACAGCAGGCGCGGCACGGCGGAATCCCTCCGGGGCGGGCGACGGGGGAAGTGTACGGGGCGGGCCCGGCCCGTCCTCGCCCAGGGCGCGAGCGACGGGGGACGCCGACTGATACCAATAGAAGTTTCGCAGTTGGCGGTTTTTCGCCTGCGCCATGTTGGGGCGACCACGTCCCTGTTCCGGCCTGCACCCGCCCCGCGTGGCGTTCGGGGGTTACGCCCAGTTCCGACTCGCCACGCCCGAGGCCGGCACTGGTGCGTCTACCGCTCAGTGTTGGGACCGGCTCACGCCGGCGGTTCGCCACGTCGGGGTTTCGCACCCGACACCGACCGGTAGACGCACCACTACGCGTCACCCGCGCATCTTCCCCAGTTTCCGCGCCGACCCGGCTCGCCGCGACACCCCGACTCTACCGGCACAGCCGCGCCGCCCGATAACCCGCTTAGACACGGATGTCGGCCGGGGTCAAGGACGACCCAGGAACCCGGCGTGGGCACGGAGGCCAGCCATGACGCGGTGGATCGGGAAGCGCGGGTTGTGGGGCGTCGTCACCGGCGCCGCCGTCGCCGCCGGGTCGGTCGTCGTCGCCGCCGAACCGGGCGACGTGGTCGTCTTCAAGGAAGGGAACAAGGACCGCAAGGTCACCGTCACGAAGGTGAACAAGCGGGCCGACAAGTCGGTCGAGGTCCACGGCAAGGACGCCGCGACCGGCGAGGCCGTCGTGTGGGTCGAGGGCGAGTCGAACATCCCGCCGGCGGCCCCCGCCGGCACGAAGACCCCGGCCCCGGCGACGCCCGCCGTGGCGAAGGACGCCGCGGCGAAGGACGCCGGGCTGCCGAAGGCGAAGGCCCGGACCGATGACCCGATCGGGTCGGCTGCGGCGCCGATGCCGGAGACGTCGACCGAGAAGGAACGGCGGCTGTTCAACGGCAAGCTGTTCGGCCGCGACCCGGCGCCCGCCCCGGCCGCCAACCCGGCGATGCCGCAAGTCGCGGAAGCCGGTGAGCCGAAGCAAAAGGGCGGTCTCCTCAACCGCCTCTTCGGCAAGAAGACACCGGCGCCGGTCCCCGCCGCGATGCCCGGCCCGGCGATCACCACGCCGACGCCGCCCCCCCCGCCCCCGGCGCCGGTGACGAAGAGCGCCCCGGCCGTCGGTGGCGAGCCGAAAGTCGCCGCGCCGACCCGCCCGGCCACGACCGCGCCGACGGTCACGCCGGTGCCGGTCGTCACGCCGGGCGCGGGCGTCCCGGTGCCGATGCCGCTGCCGACGAGTCGCCCGCCGGCCGCCGACCCGGTGCCGACGCCGTCGGTGCCGGTGCCGTCGGTCCCGGTCCCGGTGCCGCTGCCGACCATCCCGAGCGTCCCGCCTGGGGCGCAGTCGCTGCGGCCGGGGCAGCCGGTCCACGTCATCCTGCCGGTCGGGTACGTCCCGGCCGAGGTGGCGATGGCCGACGACCTGCGGCCCTACGCCGCGGCCCTCAAGGACGCGCCGGCGCCGAGCGTCCGGCTGCTCGCCGCGAAGGGGCTGGCCGACGGCCGCCACGGCTCGACGGACCTGGTCAAGGCGCTGCTGTTCACCGCCACCCAGCACGACCCGGCGGCGACCGTGCGGGCCGGGTGCATCGACCACCTGGTCCGGCTCGGGTACCACCACCCGGACTTCGTCAGCCACCTCCGCCGGCTGGCCGACGGGCCGGAGGGCGAGGAGCGCGACGCCGCCCGCACCGGGCTCGGCCGGTTGACGCCGCGAACCTGGTGACCGCCGGCCACCGCCGCACACCGCAACGCCCCGGGACTCTGTCCCGGGGCGTTCGGCGTTTCCGGCCGCGCCCGGTTGGCGGCGCTGGAGGCGGAACTCGCCCGGCTGCGCGGTCAGCCGGGGTAGACGCCGTCGATCGTCAGCGGGGAGCCGAGCGGGTTGTTGAGCGGGCTCGTCGGGTTCCCCATCTCGGACAGACGGATGACGCGCACGAAGGCGTTGGTCGGGTCGGCCGTCGCGGCGACGAGTTCGGCCCGGCCGTCGCCGTCCAGGTCGCGGGCCGCCACCCGCAGCCCCTTCCGGTCGCGCGAGTCCCAGGTGAAGAAGTCGGCGAGCGCCGGCAGCGCCGCCACGTCCGCCCCGGGGTTCGCCACCAGCACCGCGCCCGACACGACCCGCACCCGCGGGCCGCCCGTCGTCCCGGTGCTGTAGATCACGTCCGCGTACCGGTCGCCGTTCACGTCCGCGGCGGCCACGTACACCCCGCTCCGCAGCGTCGGGTCGAGCGCGAAGAAGTCCGGCACCAGCCGGTCGGCGCGGCCGGCGGCGAGGGCCGACCCGTTGTACACGGCCACCCGCGGGCCGCCGCCGAGCCCGGCGCCGACTACGAGGTCGGCCGCCCCGTCGCGGTTGACGTCGGCCATTGCCACCCGGCTGCCGCCGCGGAAGTTCGGGTCGCCGAACGCCAGGAAGTCCACTACCGGCGCCAGCCCGGCCGCGGTCAGCTTGTACACGATCACCCGCGTGCCGCCGCCGGCGTCCGCGGACACCGCAAGCTCGGCACGGCCGTCGCGGTCGATGTCGGCGGCAGCCAGGAACACGCCGCCCGCGAACCCGTCCAGCACCCGCGTGGTGCCGGCCAGTTCGGCACCGGTTTTCCCGTCCACGACCCGGACCGCGGCGCCGACGCCCGGGCCGGTGCCGAACACGAGGTCGTCGGTCCCGTCGCCGTTGAAGTCGGCGGCGACCGCCCGCGTCCCGCCGGTGTACCCCGGGAACGCCTGGACCTTGTCGCCGGCCGACCGCAGGTAGCCGTCGGCGTCGAGCTTGAACGCCTGCGCGGTGCCGTCGGCCGGGCCGGTCAGCACGACCGGGCGGCCGCCGGCCGCGGGTGGGGAGTTGATCGGGACCGGGACGAACGGCGGGGGCGATGGGCCGGGGGGCGGCGCCGGAGGCAGGGCGGCGGTGTCGGAGTTCCAGCCGACGTCGCGCAGCGCGGCGTAGTCGAGCGCCGAGAACGACACCCGGGCGCCGAGGACGGCGCTCGGGTCGAGCGCCACCGGCACTCCGCCGACGGTGATCCCGTCCGCCCAGTGGGCGGTGCCGGCGAGCGGGACCGGGCCGCCGTACACGCTCATCGCGTTCGCGCCGGTGAACTTGCCGCCCGAGACGAGGCTGTTCCACTTCGCCGACGTGCCGAGCCCGAGCGCGTGCCCGAACTCGTGGGCGGCGACCGAGTAGAAGTCCACCTGCGTCGACCCGATCCCGGCCGCCGACGTGCCGAAGTACCAATTCGTCCCGGCGTTATCGAACGCCAGCGCCCCGCCCCAGAGGGGGAACCCCGGGCCGCGAGACTGGATCGTGCTGTACCAGCTCTGCGAGCCGCTCGCCGTGTACCCGCCGAACCCGCCCACGCCGGCCTCGGCCCCCGGCAGGTTCCGGCCGCCGGCGTAGACGATGATCGTGTTCGCCGCGACCGCCAGGTTCGGTACCCGCACCTCGGCCCCGCTCGCCGGGTTGAAGAACGTCGCCTCCCAGCTATTCCCGCCGCCGGGCGCGAGGGCCGGCAGGTTGGTGTTCAGCTGCGCGGCCACGTCGTCGACGGCCCGCTGGAGGACGGCGCGGCGGGCGGGGTCGGCGAAGAACCCGGCGGTGTCGAACGAGTAGTCGATCTGGACGGCGAACGCCGGCACGTCACGGGCTTCGAGGCGTTCGAGGGCCAGGCGCGCGGGCGACACGAACCGGTTCCGCATCGTGGATCCCAGGTTACGGGCGTGGACGGCCGAACCCGCGCGCCGGGGTTAGTGTCCGAATCGGTACGGCCGGCTGCAACGGTTTCTCCGTTTTTTCCGCAGATTGTGTCAAGATCACTGCCGGGGTCTGAGGCCGGACGCGAATACCTAGGACACGCACTGCGGATCGTGAGGAATTACAGCAATAATTCGCCTGCCCGGGTCGTGCGAAATCGCCCGATGACTCGGGTCCTGTCGGTTAGGCAGAGTTTGCCGGCTACGGTGTGAGGTGACGGGTGGGGTAGCCGTTAGTGGGACGTGGTGTTGAGGGTGCGAAGTCTGGGAACCGACGCGCCGCGGACCGGTCGCGGATCGGTGGCAGCCGGGCAACCGCCTCCCGGCGGCCTCGTGGTGAAATCCGCGTGCAATCCGCCGGCGGGTGTGGTGGAATCGGCACTCCGATTCGCCCCAGGAGGCTCCGATGGTCCGTCGCTACTGCCTGCTCGCCCTCCCCGCCCTGATCGTGGGCGTTGCCCTGTCCGACGCCCGCGGGCAGGACGAGAACCCGGTCGTGAAGCTCGTCAAGTCGAAGGTGAAGGACCAGGCGAAGCCGTTCTCCATCCTGGTGACGTTCAAGGTGAAGGCCGGGAAGGAAAAGGACTTCGAGGCGGCGTTCCGGCCGTGCCTGGAGGCGACGAAGAAGGAGCCCGGGTGCATCAGCTACGAGCTGAACCACGACCCGGACCACCCGGAACTGTACGTGATGTTCGAGAAGTTCCGCGGCATCCCGGCGCTGGAAGACCACCTCAAGCAGAAGCACACCCAGACGCTGCTCTCGACC
>JAFKFQ010000561.1 GCA_017308215.1 bacterium
GCGCGGGGGGCGAGTGGATCGGCGACGACAATGTCCAATTCCACTACCGCCACAACGGGCGAGCGGCCGGCGTCAGCCGGCTGGTCGTTGGCCCAGCCACCTGGACCAACGACCAGCCGGTTGACGCCGGCCGCTCGCCAGAGCGTCCTCTATCCCCCCGCGGGGCCTAGTTCGTCGAGCAGGTGGCCGAGCTTCTCGCGCTTCGTCTGAAGGTAGTCGCGGTTGTACTCGCCCGGCGGCATCTGGATTGGCACCTGCTCGACGATCCGCAGGTCGTAGCCCTGTAGGCCGATGACCTTCCGCGGGTTGTTCGTCAGCAGCCGGATGTCGCGGACGCCGAGGTCGTGGAGGATCTGCGCCCCGATCCCGAAGTGCCGCAGGTCGGCGCCGAACCCGAGACGGACGTTCGCCTCGACCGTGTCCAGTCCCTCCTCCTGCTGCAGTTTGTACGCCCGCAGCTTGTTCAGCAGGCCGATGCCGCGGCCCTCCTGCCGCATGTAGGCGATCACCCCGCGGCCCGCCTCCGCCACCTGCCGCATCGCGTACTGGAGCTGCGGGCCGCAGTCGCACTTCGTCGAGTGGAGCGCGTCGCCGGTCAGGCACTCGCTGTGCATCCGTACCAGTACCGGCTCCGTCTGCTCGGGCACGACGCCGGGGGCGGTCTCGACGCCGACCCCGCCGAGCGTCAGTGCCAGGTGCGGCTCCTGGTCCACGACCGCCGAGTACGCGAACAGGTCGAACACGCCGAACTCGGTCGGCAGCTTCAGGCTGATCTCGCGCTTGACGAGCTTCTCGCGGCGGCGGCGGTACTCGATCAGGTCGGCGATGGTGCACATCTTGAGTTGGTGCCGGTCGCAGAACCCGCGGAGGTCCGGGAGGCGGGCCATCGACCCGTCCTCGTTCAGGATCTCGCAGATGACCGCCACCTCGCGCAGCCCGGCGAGGCGGCACAGGTCCACACTCCCCTCGGTGTGGCCGGCGCGGACGAGCACCCCGCCGGGCTTGGCGATCAACCCGTCGAGGTGCCCCTTGTCGCGCACGAGGTCGTGCGACCCGCTGGCCGGGTCGGCGCACACCTGGATCGTGCGGCAGCGGTCGAACGCCGAGATGCCGGTGGTGACGCCGTCGCGGGCATCGAAGTTGTGGGTGAACGGGGTGGCGGTCGGGTCGAGGTGGACGCCGGGGAGGAGGTCGAGGCCGAGGCGGGCGGCGTGCGCCGGGGCGAACGACACGCACAGCCGGCCGCACGCCTGGCGGACCATGAAGTTGACGGCGGCGGGCGTGACCGCCTCGGCCGCCATCACCACGTCGCCCTCGTTCTCGCGCTGCTCGTCGTCGACGAGGACGATCATCCGCCCGGCCTTGAGTTCGGCGAGCGCCTCGTCGACGGAACAGAATCCGGGCGCGGTGCGGTGCAGCATGACTGAAGTATAGCCGACCGCGGCGCCGCCGGGTTACATCCCGCCCGGCATCGGCGGCTCGTTCTCGCGGGACGATACCGGCTTCAAGTCGCTCTCGATGCGGTCGAGCCGCCACGGGTAGCGCGGGCGCGAGGTGCCGGGCGGGGCGATGCTCCCCGCATCCGGCTTCGCCTCGGCCCGCAGCCGCTTCAGCTCGTCCAACAAGCCGGCGTCGCTACAGACCATCACCACCCGCCCGCGGGCCGCCATGTCGCCCTTCGCGGACACGAGCGGCAGTTCGACCGGCACCCGCACCTCGACCGCCGTCTCGGACAGGGTCGTAACGTCGAACGTGTCGGGTGACTGCCGGAGCCGCGACCCCGCGGGGACGATCCCCGTCGTGGTCCACACGGACAGAAAGATCCGGCCCTGTTCGGGGGTCGGCTGCTTGTTGCCCGGCATGCGGAACAGCTTCGCGGCGGTCGCGGCGACCATCGGCTCGGGGATCTGCCAGCCGAGCCCGGCCGTGACGCCCACTGCCGCCACCCGCGCCGCGCCGGCGTCGCGGGACAGCAGCCGGAGGGCCGGGTCGCCGGCCATGCCGGCGGCGGCGTAGGCCACGTAGGGCCGCGTCCCCCGGTTCTGGAACTCGGAGAGGAACCTCTCCGCCTGCTCCCGCCCCTGGCGTTGGAGGTCGAGCACGAGCCACCCGTAGGGCGTCAGCTTCGGCTCCTCGCGGAGGAACCCGTTCTGCCCGGGGAGGAACTGCCACTGCCGGCCCGCGCCGCCCTCGGGGCCGGTCGCGTCCACCGCCCGGAGCGAGAACTGGACCGGGAACACGCCCTCCGGGCAGCGGAGGGTGCCGGTGGCGACGCACTCCACACCGCCGGGCTTGATCGCCCAGTCGCGGAGGCTCCCGGGCGTGTACTCGCACGCACCCGGGTTCCGCACGGCGATCCGTGCGAGGTCGCACTGCGAGAACGCGATCCAGTCGTTGCGGTAGCGGGCCTCGAGCGCCGCGCCGTTGTCCGGGGCGATGCTCGCCCGCTCGGCCGGGTCGCGGGTGCGGTGGAACGCCCGGGTCAGGTCGTCCTTCGTGATCAGCCCGACCCACCGCCCCACCTCGGCCTCGGCCTCGCGGCGGATCGAGAACTCGACCGCCGCCATGTACGTGAGGTACACCAGCCCGACGACCACCGCCCCCCACCACGCCCCGTTCACGAGGTCGAACCCGAACAGCTCGGCGGTCCGCGTCCCCTCGGAGTTGCGTACCAGCCGGCGGGCGGCGAACGCGAGGACGACGGCGACAACGGGGAGGAACAGGAGTTGAGGGGCGATGAGTGGCGACTTGGACCGCCAGGCGGTGAACGCCAGCGCGCCGAGGACGAGGACGAACACGGCCGTCACGGCGAACGAGGCGACGGCCATCCACGACACCGGCACGTACCCGACCGGGTCGGCGGTGGACCCGAGGGGCGGGCCGGGGTCGCGGACGCTCGGGGTGCTGTCGGCCATGCTACGGTCTGCCGTGGGTCCGGGGGCGTATCGGTATTACGGACACCGGGAATGGCGGGTTCGACCGTCGAGCGGGGGTGAGGGGGCAAGACTTGCGTACGCCTTGGCTCCCCACCCCTCCCCCCCACTGCCCTACTCGTCCGTCGCCTGCGACGCCGACCCGGCCAGCGGGGCGACGGAGCCGGGCATCCCGGGGTAGGCGCCGGGGATGTTCGCCATCATCGTCGCGTTGCCGACCTGCACGTCGCCGGCGGCGTCGAGGAAGATGCGGTCCTGGAGGATCTCCTGGATCACGATCGCCATCGTGTCGGTCAGGCCGCGGGTGTCCACCAGCGGCTTGGCCTTGTTGTTGAGCATCACCATCCGCTTCTGGATCAGGGTGGACAGTTTGAACCGCCCCCCCACCTTGTTCACGATCGCCTCTTCCTTCAGGTCGTCGAGCATCGTCTAGAACCCCCTGCGGGTGAATTCGTCGCGGATGAGTCGTTCCAGGGCGTCGGTCGCGGCGGCCAGGTCGGCGTTCTCCAGCACCTTGTCGAACTCGTCGGCCCGGGCGAGTTCGCCGCGGGCGGTCTCCAGGCGCCGGTTGATCGACGCCTCGGGCTCGCCGCGCCCCTCGAGCCGGTGGCGGAGTTCGTCGAACGCCGGCGGGTTCACGAACACCGACAGGTGATCACCGGGGTACAGCAACCGCACCTGCCCGGCGCCCTGCACGTCGATGACGAGGATGACGCCTATCCCGCGCGCCCGGTAGCCGTCGACTTCGGAGCGCGGGGTGCCGTAGAAATCGACCCCGTGGACTTCGGCCCACTCCAGCATTTCACCGTGGGCAATCGCCTCGCGGAACTGGGCATGGGTCCAGTAATGATACGCGAGCCCGGGCACCTCGCCCGGCCGTGGGCTCCGGGTTGTCGCGGTCACCGCCCGCCGCAACGGCAGCGAGTTGCGACCGATCAGGGCTTCGACCAGTGTGGTCTTCCCGACCCCGCCCGGACCGGACAGGACGATCAGCGGGCCGAGCCGGGACGGCGCGCCGCCGGCCGGGTCCGCAGTCTGGCTCGCCCCTTGCCCCATGCCGCTCGCCCCTATTCCACGTTTTGCACCAACTCGCGGACCTTCTCCAGCGCCGCCTTGATCTCGAACACGTGGCGGGAGACGGTCACGTCGCCGGCCTTCGAACCGAGCGTGTTCGCCTCGCGGCCCATCTCCTGCACCAAGAACTCCAGCTTCCGCCCGGCGGCGTCGTCGCCCGTCCGCAGCAGCCCGCCGAACTGGTCCAGGTGAGCCGCCAGCCGTGTCACCTCCTCGGCCACGTCGGTGCGGTCGGCGAACAGCGCGACCTCGCGGATCAGGTGGTCCACCGACACCGCCACCCCGGCGTCGCCGACCGCCTGCCGCACCCGGTCGAGGATGCGCTGCCGGTAGTCGGTCATGACCGCCGGCAGGTGCGCCCGCACCCTGTCGAGCTCGTCGCACACCGTTTGGCGGAGCGAGAGGAGTTCGGCGGCCATCGCCTTCCCCTCGTCGCGGCGCATCGCGTTGAGTTTCCGAAGTGCCTCGTCGAGCGCCGCCTCGACCGTCGGCCACTCGTCCTCGGGAAGCCCGCCCGGCCGCGCCGACTCGGGCGCGACACCCGACAGCGCCAGCGCCCCGGCGAACACCTGGGCCGCGTACAGATCGGGGAGTTTCGCCGCGTCGCAGGCGGTACGGACCTGCTTGAGGTACGCAGTGAGTAGGTCGGTGTTGAGCGCGACGTCGGCAGGCTTGGCCCGACGGTCGGCGTGGACGTGGACGAGGAGCGTGCCGCGGCGGACGTGCCGGCGGACGACCTTCTCGACCTCCGCCTCGAACATCGGGTACGGGTCGGACCCGCGAACGGTCACCTTCAGGTGCCGGTTGTTGACGGCCCGGACCTCGACCCCGACGGCGGCGGCATCGGTGACGGCCCGGGCCTCCCCGAACCCGGTCATGCTCAGCAACACAACGACGCCCCGCGGGAGGAGGGTTCAGCTGGGAGGGGCAGGAAGCTGGCCGCCCGGTGCCGCGCCGCCCTTCTCGGCCGGTGCGGCGGGAACCTCGAACTGGTTCACCGTCTGCTGCTCGGAGATGTCGTACTTCACGACCTTCACGTGGATCATGATGACGAGCACCCACACGGCCGCGAGGTACAGGGTGATCTTCACGAACGCGTCGGCCGCCCGCGACCCGAACGCACTCGACCCGCCGGCGCCGCCGAACGCCCCCGCCAGCCCGCCGCCCTTCCCCCGCTGGATCAGGACGATCAGCATGAGGAAGAGGCCGATGAGGACGACGAGCAGGTTGAGGACGTGAGAGAGCCACCACACGGCGAGCAGGGCCACGGCACGAACCTCCGTGCAAACGACACGACGGGCACGGCCGGGCCGCCCCAACGGGTGAACAGCTACACTACGGCGCACGACACGCCCGGGTAGGGGCGTCAGCCGGCGGCGGCGACGATCTTGAGGAACGAATCGGCCTTGAGGCTCGCCCCGCCGACCAGCCCGCCGTCGATGTCCGGCTGCGCGAACAGCCCCGGCGCCGAGTCGCCCGTGAGCGAGCCGCCGTACAGGATAGGAAGGGCACCGGCGATATTATCGCCGTAAAGCAGCGCCATCCTGGCCCGAATGTTCTTGTGGGCCTCCTGCGCCAGTTCCGGGGTGGCGACCTTCCCCGTCCCGATCGCCCACACCGGCTCGTAGGCGAGGGTCAGCCGGCCGAACTGCTCGTCGGTGAGCCCGGCGCACGCGGCGTAGACCTGACGCTGGAACACCCGCTCCTGCAGGTTCCGCTCTCGCTCGGCGAGCGTCTCGCCGATGCACAGGATGACGTGCAGGCCGGCTTCGAGTGCGGCGTGGACCTTGTGGTTCGTCGCCGCGTCGGTCTCGCCGATGACGTGCCGCCGCTCGCTGTGCCCGACGAGGGCGTACTGACAGCCGACCTCCAGGAGCATCGCCGGGCTGATCTCGCCGGTGAACGCGCCCTTCGGCTCCGTGTACACGTCCTGGGCGCCGAGCTGGACCGCCGTGCCCTTGAGGGCGGCGGCCACGGGGTCGAGCCACACGAACGGCGGGATGACGGCGACGTCACACTTCGGGCTCGCGCCGACGCCGGCGGCCACGCCCTGCGCCAGCGCCACGGCCTCGGCGCGGGTGGTGTTCATCTTCCAGTTGCCGGCGACCAGTTTGCGGCGGGGCATCTCACTACCCGGGGCACGAAGTAGAAGGAGAATTTTGACAGGATGGAGCAGGATGAAACCAAGACTTGGCTTTTAATCCTGCTCCTTCCTGTCCATCCTGTCAAAAACCGGTCGGGCGACTAGTTCTGCTCGGGCGCCCAGAACTCGCGGTTGAGCGCGTTGGCGAGGCGGCGCAGGTCGCCCATCAGGTCGAGGAACTGGTGCGGGAGCAGCGCCTGCGGGCCGTCCGACAGTGCCTTCTCGGGGCAGTTGTGGACCTCGACGTGAACCCCGTCCGCCCCCGCGGCGACGCTCGCCCGGCACATGCTCGGGATCAGGTCCGGGCGGCCCGTGGCGTGGCTCGGGTCCACGATGATCGGCAGGTGACTCTGCCCCTTCACGTTCGGCACGGCGCTCATGTCGAGCATGTTGCGGGTGCTGTCCTCGAAGCTGCGCACGCCCCGCTCGCACAGCACCACGTCCTTGTTCCCCTCGGCCAGGATGTACTCGGCCGACATCAGCATGTCTTTCACCGTCGCGCTCATGCCGCGCTTCATCAGCACCGGCTTGTTCGTCTTGCCGCACTCCTTCAGCAGGTCGAAGTTCTGCATGTTGCGGGCGCCGAGCTGGAGCATGTCGGCGTACCGGCACACGAGCTCGACCTGCCGCGGGTCCATGACCTCGGTGACGATCGGCATGTCGTACTTGTCGCCGATGTCCCGCAGGATCTTCAGCCCGTCCTCGCCCATCCCCTGGAAGCTGTACGGGCTGGTGCGCGGCTTGAACGCGCCGCCGCGGAGGATGTTCGCCCCGCCGGCCTTCACGTACCGGGCGATGGTGTCCATGACCTCGTAGCTCTCGACCGCGCACGGCCCGGCGATCATCGCCAGGCTGCCGCCGCCGATCTTCACCTTGCCGACGTAGACCGCCGAGTCCTCCTTGTGGAACTCGCGCGACGCCAGCTTGAACGGCTTCATGATCGACAGCACTTGCTCGACCCCCGGGATGGCCGAGAAGTTCTCCGTCTGCGGCTTCCGCTCGTCGCCGATGACGCCGACGATGGTGCGCGTCTCGCCGCGCGAGACGTGCGGCGTGAACCCGAGTTCCTTGACCCGCTCGATGACGTGTTCGATCTGTTCCAGACTGGCGTCGGGCCGAATGACGAGAATCATCGCCGTGCTTCGTGTTTGGTGGTTCGTGATGCGGCCGACGCCTCGACCTTGCGGGAGAGGTGGCAGACGGGGTTATGCTACGGGCCGTCGAACGGGCCGACAGGGGTGGGACGTCGGGCGTCGGCCGAAACACGGAACACCAAACACGAAACGCCAGCCACCAACCGCCAGCCACCAACCGTTACTCCTCCGCCGCCTTCGCCGCCGGGAACGAGCCGAGCACGCTCACCTCGTCGCACACCGCCTCCAGGCCGGTGAGCGCCTTCTTCACCTTCGGGTCGTCGCGGTGGCCTTCCATTTCCAGGAAGAAGACGTACTCGCCCTTCGCCTCGCGGTACGGGAACGACTCAACCCAGGTCAGGTTGATCTTGTTGGCCTTGAACACCTGGAGCGCGTCGGCGAGGGCGCCCGGGCTGTTGCTCGTCTGGAACATCAGCGCCGTCTTGTCGTCGCCGGTCTTGGCACTGTCGGACGCGCCGATCACGGCGAAGCGCGTCTCGTTGAACGGGCTGTCCTCGATGTTGTGGTACAGGATTTTGATCCCGTACCGCACCGCCGCCTGCCGCCCCGCCACGGCCGCCACGTTCGGCTCGCTCTGCACCAGCGCCGCCGCGTGCGCCGTACTCGAAACCTCGTGCAGTGAGGCGTGCGGCAGGTTCTTCGAGAGCCAGTTCCGGCA
The DNA here is from genome assembly GCA_017308215.1 of bacterium. Taxonomy (GTDB): domain Bacteria; phylum Planctomycetota; class Planctomycetia; order Gemmatales; family Gemmataceae; genus Urbifossiella. The sequence continues at coordinate 7,963 of JAFKFQ010000561.1, forward strand.
CTGGCTCAGCGCCTGCGCCTTGCTGTACACGCGGCGGATTTCCGTCTGCTCGCAGTTGGCGAGGAGGTGGTGGCGCACCCGCAACCGCACCTCCGCGCAGATCTTCACCTGCGGCATGCGGATGAACATGTCCAGCGTGTCGGTGATGCGGCCGTCCGTGCTGTTTTCGAGCGGCACGACGCCGTAGTCGGCGTGCCGCCGGGCGACCTCCTCGAACACGGCGGCGATGGTGCCGGTGCGGAGGTACGACATCGCCTCGCCGAAGCGTTCGAGCGCCGCGAGGTGGCTGTAACTGTATTCCGGGCCGAGGAATGCGATCTTCTGCACCTTCTGGATCGCCCGCGACCCGCTGATGAGCTCGCGGAAGATCGCCCGCAACGTCACCTCTTCGAGCGGCCCCTTGTTCGCGGCGAGGATGTTGTTCATCACCTCCTCCTCGCGCGCCGCCGAGAAGACCTCGCCGCCCTGGTCGGCCTTCACCTTGCCGATCCGCGCCGCGACCGCCGACCGCTTGTTCAAAAGCTCCAGGATTTGCAAGTCGAACTTGTCGATCTGGACGCGCAACGCCTTCAGGTCGGCGGAAGCCTTGTCGGCGCCGGTGTCGTTCTTGCGCGTCATCGAGTGGAAACCCGCGAGGGGATGAGCGTTTGGCAGAGAATGTACCGGGGGTGTCCAGCGCCGTCAACGAATGGAGTCGGCGAGTTCGGGCTGGCCGGTCCGATTGTAGCGGTTGTTGCCGAGATTCCGCCCCGCCGTAATCCATTCTCGGACAGGGGGTTGGCTCCCGCCCGCCAAAACGGCAGCACTCTGGCCATTCGGACCGCCATTATCGCCAACCTAGCATCACAATGACCAACAAAAAGTCTGTCACAACAGTGACTTGTGACCGCAGCCTGGCCAGACAAAGTTCCCGGTATGAGGCTTGCTGACGTTCCGCGGAAACACGGAATCCGGACACCCGAGCACCGAATCCAAGTGACGTAACCAACCGACCGGTCGCCCACGACGGGCGCCGAGCGACGTGACACAACAACCCCGGAGACCAAACCCATGGCGGAAGAGAAAATCATCGGCATCGACCTCGGCACCACGAACTCGGTCGTCGCGGTCATGGAAGGCGGGGCGGTGAAGGTCATCCCCAACCAGGAGGGGAACCCGATCACCCCGAGCGTGGTCGCGTTCACCGACAAGGGCGACCGCATCGTCGGCGACCCGGCCAAGCGGCAGGCGGTCACCAACCCGAAGCGGACCATCTACAGCATCAAGCGGTTCATGGGCCGCCGGCACAACGAGGTGGAGAGCGAGGAGAAGCTCGTCCCGTACAAGGTCGTCGGCGCGGCCAACGACCTCGTGAAGGTGGACATCGACGGCAAGACGTTCACCCCGCCGGAGATCTCGGCGATGGTGCTGCGCAAGCTCAAGGAGGCGGCGGAAGCCTACCTCGGGCACACCGTCCGCAAGGCGGTCATCACCGTCCCCGCGTACTTCAACGACGCCCAGCGGCAGGCCACCATCGACGCCGCCGCGATCGCCGGGTTCGACACCGAGTACGAGATCCGCGGCAAGGACGGCAAGGTCGTCAAGCAGCGGATGCGCATCATCAACGAGCCGACCGCCGCGGCCGTGGCCTACGCGCTCGACAAGAAGAAGGACGAGAAGATCGCCGTCTTCGACCTCGGCGGCGGCACGTTCGACATCAGCATCCTCGACGTCGGCGACGACGGCGTGTTCCAGGTGCTGTCCACGAACGGCGACACGCACCTCGGCGGCGACGACTTCGACCAGGTGCTGATGGACCACATCGCCGAGACGTTCCGGAAGGAGAACGGCATCGACCTGCGGAAGGACCCGATGGCGATGCAGCGGCTCAAGGAGGCCGCCGAGCGGGCGAAGAAGGACCTCAGCCAGCAGACGCAGACGGACATCAACCTGCCGTTCATCACGGCCGACGCCAGCGGGCCGAAGCACCTGATGCTGTCGATCACCCGCACGCAGTTCGAGAAGATGGTGGACCACCTCTTCGAGCGCTGCAAGAAGCCGGTGATGACCGCGCTCGCGGACGCCGAGGTCGTGATGGTCGGCGGCATGACGCGGATGCCGCGCGTGCAGTCGCTGGTGAAGGAGATCTTCGGCAAGGAGGGGCACCGCGGGGTGAACCCGGACGAGGTGGTCGCCGTGGGCGCCGCCATCCAGGGCGCGCAGCTCCTGCTCGGCGCCGCGGCCGACATCCAGCTGCTCGACGTGACGCCGCTGTCGCTCGGCCTCGAGACGCTCGGCGGGGTGCTGACGGTGATGATCCCGAAGAACACCACCATCCCGACCAAGAAGACGGAGGTGTTCACCACCGCCGCCGACGGCCAGCCGTCGGTCGAGGTGCAGGTGTTCCAGGGCGAGCGGCCGATGGCCCGCGACAACAAGCAGATCGGCACGTTCCACCTGGACGGCATCGCCCCGGCCCCGCGCGGCACGCCGAAGATCGAGGTCAGCTTCGACCTGGACGCGAACGGCGTGCTGAGCGTCGGGGCGAAGGACCTCGGCACCGGGAAGCAGCAGACGATCCGCATCGAGGGCTCGTCCGGCCTGTCGAAGGACGAGGTCGAGAAGATGAAGCGGGACGCCGAGCTGCACGCCGACGAGGACAAGCGGAAGCGCGAGTTGGCCGACGCCAGGAATGAGGCGGAGGGGAAGATCCACGCCATCGAGAAGGCGATCGGCGAGGCCGGCGACAAGGTGAGCGAGGCCGACAAGGCGCCGGTGACGAAGGCGGTCGAGAAGGTCCGCGACGCCATCAAGGGCGGCGACCTGGCGGCGGTGAAGGCGGCGACGGCGGAGCTGGATCAGGTGTCGGCGGCGATGGCCCAGCACCTGAGCGCGGCCGCCGCGGCCGGCTCACCC
>JAFKFQ010000562.1:0-7949 GCA_017308215.1 bacterium
TCGAGCCCAAGTGGGCGCACGGCAAGAAGGCCGTCGTCGAACCGGAGCGGCTACTCGCGGCCAACGAGGTCCGAACCCGCGTGTGCGACTACTACGGCTGCGAACACCTGGAGCCTCTCGCGCAACTATCCGCCTGAAACCGCACTAGGTCGCGGCCGGACCCGCGCTACCACACCTTTGACTTCCCCGCGACGCACGGGTCGGCGAAGCTTCTTCCCCCCCCCGGTCAGACGAGGATGTCGCGGACAACGCGGGCGGGGCGGCCGTCGGTCAGCCGTTGCGGGCGGCCGCCGTGGTGGTAGACCAGGCGCTCGTGGTCGATCCCGAGCAGGTGCAGGAGCGTCGCCTGGAAGTCGTTCGGGGTCACGACGTTCTCGGCCGCCTTGTGGCCCACCTCGTCGGTCGCGCCGTACGTCATCCCGCCCTTCACCCCGCCGCCGGCGAGCCAGCAGGTGAACCCCTGGCCGTTGTGGTCGCGGCCCGCCTGCGCGTTGAGTTCGCCCTCGCACACCGGCAGCCGGCCGATCTCGCCGCCCCAGTGGACGAGCGTGGTGTCGAGCAGCCCGCGCTGCTTCAAATCCTTCACCAGCGCCGCGGCCGGCTGGTCGGTGCGCTTGCAGATCGCCGGCAGGCCGGTGCGGATGGTGTTGTGGTTGTCCCACGGCTGGCCGCCGAGGAACAACTGCACGAACCGCACCCCGCGCTCGACGAGCCGGCGGGCGATCAGGCAGCGGGTGCCGTACTCGCGCGTCTCGGGGCGGTCGAGGCCGTACATCGCCTTCACCCGCTGCGGCTCGCGCGACACGTCGAGCGCCTCGCTCGCCGCCGTCTGCATGGCGGCGGCGAGCTCGTAGCTGGCGATCCGCGCCTCCAGGTCGGCCTCGCCCGGGCGCGCCGCGAGGTGCCGGCGGTTGAGCGCGGCGAGGAGGTCGAGGTTCTGCCGCTGCACGTCGCCGGCGGCGTCGGGCGGCGGGTTGAGGTTCAGGATGCGCGGCTCCTGCGGGCGCAGCACCGTGCCCTGGTAGAGCGGCGGGAGGAACCCGCACTCCCAGTTGTGCGCGGCGTCCACCGGCGGCCCGCCCGGGTCGGACAGGACCATGTACGCCGGCAGGTTCCGCGCCTCCGACCCGAGCCCGTACACGACCCAGCTCCCCATCGTCGGCCGCCCGGTGATGCCCGCAATGCCGCCGTGGAAGTAGCGGATCGAGACCTCGTGCCCGTTGAACCCGGTCTGCATCGAGCGGACGACGCAGATGTCGTCCACGACGCCGGCGGTGTGCGGCAGCAGCTCCGAGGCTTCCGTCCCGCACTGGCCGTGGCGGGCGAAGCGCCACGGGCTTGCTGGCGCGGTTGACGAAGCTGTACGTCACGTTCCCCGAGTAGTCGCGCCCGCTCATGCGGGTGAGTTCGGGCTTCGGGTCGAACAGGTCGACGTGGCTCGGCCCGCCGTGCATGAACAGCGAGATCATGGCCTTCGCCTTCGGGGCGAAGTGCGGCGCCTTCGGGGCGAGCGACGGCGACGGGTTCTCGCCCGGCTTCGGCGGGCCGTCGGCGGCGAGGAGCCCGTCGCGGCCGAGCAGGTCGGCGAGCGCGAAGAACCCGACCCCGGCGGCCGTCCGGGAAAGCAGGTCGCGGCGGGTGGGAGCGGGGTGCAGCGTCATTCGAGTGGTCCGGGTCGTTAGGCCGGGGCGCAAGCCCCGGTGGGGTCGGGGGAACACCGGGGCTTGCGCCCCGGCCTAACAGGCAACAAGATCAGTCCACGTACAGGAACTCGTTCGACGCCAGCAACTGCTGGCAGAGGTTCGTCAGCGCGGCGAGGTCGGGCTCCTTTGAGCGCGCCGCCAGCGCGGCGGTCTGCGCCGTCAGGAACGCCGCGCCGAGTCGGCGCTCCTCGGCCGCCGGCGGGCGGAGGTACGCCAGGCGCCACGCCGTCTCGGCGAGGCGGTCCGGCGCGGCGCCGCTGCCGGCCTCGGCCTTCACGCGCACCGCGAGGTGGCGGGCCTGCTGGCGCACGAAGTCGCTGTTCAACAGCATCAACGACTGCGGCGCCGTGGTCGTGCTGGCGCGGCGGTCGCAGTTCAGCTCGGCGCCGGGGGCGTCGAACGCGGCCAGGAACGCCACCGGCTTCGACCGCCGCACCTGGAGGTACACGCTCCGCCGCGGCTTGTCGTCCGGCACGCCGACCTGCCCGGCCGCGTCCTCGGTCGCGGCGATGGGCGGGCCGAACTGCGTGCGGTCGAGCCGGCCGGCGGCGACGAGCATCCGGTCGCGCACCGCCTCCGCTTCGAGCCGCCGCACCGGGAAGTGCGCGTACAGCGTGTTGGCGCGGTCCACCGCGTCGGCGGCGGGCGTGCGGGCGGCCGACTGACGGTACACGGTCGAGGTCATCACGAGTTTGTGGAACTTCTTCTGGCTCCAGCCGAGCCGCGGCAGCTCGGTGGCGAGCCAGTCGAGGAGTTCGGGGTGCGACGGGAGCTGACCGAGTTTGCCGAACTCGCCGGGCGTGTCCACGATGCCGCGGCCGAAGTGGTTCAGCCAGAGGCGGTTCGCCGTGACGCGGCCGAACAGCGGGTGCGTGCCGCCCGTCAGGTGCTTCGCCCACGCGAGGCGGCGGCCGGTCGTGTCCTTACCGGCGGCCGGCGCGATCTCGAGCCGCTTGTCGTCGGGCGCGGCGATGGTGAGGTCGGCGGGGGCGAGGTCCGGCCCCTTCGGCTGGCGGGCGTCGCCGCGGTGGAACAGCTTCGTCGCCGGCACCCGCCCCGGCACCTCGGCGGCGACCGCGACGAACCCCTCCGCCGGCCGCTCGGCCCGCTTCGCCGTCACCTTCGCCTGCAGCGCCTTGATCTCGTCGGCGGCCTTTTGGTTGTACTGGTAGAGCACGCCGGGCGTGATCTTCAGCTTCGGGTTGCCGTCCGTGAGCTTCTTCTGCTCGGGCGTGCGCTTCGCCTCGGGCGCCTCGAACGCCGCCTTCAGCGCCGGCCGCTGGTCCTCGGGGAACTTGGCGAGCTCCACCTCGAACGCCGTCTTTACCGCATCGGCCTGCTTCGTGTTCAGTTCGGTCTGCATCTTGCCGGCCTCGGCCTCGACCGCCGTCGCCTTCGCGCGGTCGGCGTCGCTGTAGAGCGAGACGAGGCGCTCGCCGGGCCGCCGCCACTTCCCCGGGTCGAGCGCCGGCTCGAACACGGCGCGGAGGCGGAAGTAGTCGGCCTGCGGCACCGGGTCGTAGCGGTGGTCGTGGCACTGGGCGCAGCCGACGGACGTGCCCAGGAGTGTGGACGACACCACCTTCAGCACGTCGGTCATCACCTGCTCCGCGTTGGCCGGCGAGTTGGCGCTCGCGGTGGCGTCGGGCGCGGTGCGGAGGAAGCCGGTGGCGGCGAGGAGGTCGATCTGCGGCGGGGTGAGGTTCGACCACGGCCGCGGCAGGAGTTCGTCGCCGGCGAGCTGTTCGGTCACGAAGCGGTCGAGCGGCGTGTCGGCGTTGACCGCGCGGATGACGTAATCGCGGTAGCGCCAGGCGTACGGGCGCACGGTATCCGTGGCGCCGTCGCCGTCGCTGTCGGCGTAGCCGGCGGCGTCGAGCCAGTGGCGGCCCCAGCGCTCGCCGTAGGCCGGCGACGCGAGCAGGCGGTCGAGCGCCTTCTCGTAGGCGTCGGCGGCCGGGTCGGCGACGAAGGCGTCGAGCTCCTGTTGCGTCGGCGGCAGGCCGGTGAGGTCGAACGTGGCGCGGCGCAGGAGTGTGGCGCGGTCGGCGTCCGGGCTGAGGGTCAGTCCCTTCTCGCGGAGCTTCGCCAGCACGAAGGCGTCGATCGGCGTGCGAACGCGGTCCGAATTCGCCTTCGGCGGGGTCGGGCGCGTGAGCGGCTGGTAGAACCAGTACGCCCGCTCCTCGGCGGTGATGCCGAGGCCGGGCGGGAGCGTGGCGGGCTCGTCGCGGAGCGTCTTGGCGCCGCCGGCGATCCACTTCTCGATCACCGCGATCTCGGCGGCCGGCACCTTCTTCTCGCCCGGCGGCATCTCGCCGGACTTCAGCCGTTCGACGAGCAGGCTCTTGGCCGCGTCGCCGGGGACGACGGCGGGGCCGTCCTTGCCGCCGGCGAGGGCGAACCGCTTGAGGCGCAGGTCGAGCCCGCCGGCGTGCTTCTCGCCGCCGCCGTGGCAGTCGAGGCAGTAGGCGCGGAGGATCGGGCGGACGTGGCGCTCGAACGTGAGCGGTTCGTCGGCGGCCGCGGGTCCGGCGGCGATCAGCAGCGCCACAAGGGCGGCGGGGCCACGGGGCATGGTGAAATGGGCCTGGCGGGTGGGGCGATCGCGGGAGGGGTGGTAGTTTACCACCTCCCGCCCGGCGGGGCCAGCACATCCTCCTGCGCTTGCACGCCGCGGGCGCATCGGTTCTCATGCGGGGATGGATTTCTCCCAGGAAGAACTCTTCGACGCCTGCGACCGGCTCGTCCACGGGCTCCTCGACCGCGCCGGTGTGACCCAGCCGCCGGTGGACGCGCTCCGCGTCGCCGACGACCACCTCGGCATTCCCGTCGAGGTCGTCGAGCCGGAGGAGGACGACCCCGACGCCCCGCCGCGGCGGCGCCGGCCGGCGGCCGGGATCGTCCTCAACCCGCACATGACCGACGAGCAGCGCCAGGCCGTCGCCGCGCAGGCCATCGCCCTCCTGCTCCTCCCCGACCTGCTCCGCAAACTCGACATCGTGCCCGGGAGCGAGAGCAAGCAGGCGGCGACCCACTTCCGCGGCCTCCTCGCCGCGCGGGTGCTGGTGCCGACGCGGATGCTGCGCACGGCCCTGCGGCAGCACAAGTACGACGTGCCGGCCCTCCACTCGCAGTTCCGCACGGCGCGGATGGAGGCGGTGGCGCTGCGGCTGCTCGACCTCGACTCGCCGTGCGTCATCGCGGTGGTGGACGACGGCGTGGTGGCGGTGCGGAAGGGGAACGGCCCGCCGGCCGACCGCAAGCTGACCGCCGCCGAGCAGCAGTGCCACGACCGGGTGCGGGCGCTGGAACTGCCCGAGCGCGTGCGCACCGGCGGGTGGACGGCGGACGGGTGGCCGGTGCCGAACCGGCGATTTCGGCGAGTGCTACTCCGCGCCGTGCCCGACGAGGTATAATGACGGAACGACCCGCCCCGGCGGCTGCCCGCGCAGCCGCCGGGCTTTTTCGTCCGCGGCGGGTTTTCCTCAGTTGTCGCCTGCGACACCGTGCCGGACCGCCCAGGAGCCCCGACCATGGCCGCCGACCGCATCCCGATGACCCGGGAAGGGTACGACAAGCTCAAGGCCGAGCTCGACCGCCTGCGGAACGTCGAGATGATCGAGGTGACCAAGCGGGTCGCCGAGGCGCGGGCGATGGGCGACCTGAGCGAGAACGCCGAATACCACGCCGCCCGCGAGGACCAGGGCATCCTCCAGGCGAAGATCAACGACATGTCCGACCGGCTCGCCCGGGCGGCGATCGTGGACACGTCGTCCCTGCCGAAGGACACGGTGGCGTTCGGCAGCCGGGTCAAGGTGATGGACCTCGACCTGGACGAGGAGGAGGTCTACGAACTCGTCGGCCCCGGGCAGGAGAACCCGGACAAGGGGCGCATCCTCACCGGCAGCCCGATCGGCCAGGGGCTCCTCGGCCGCAAGAAGGGCGAGACGGTGGAGATCCCGGTGCCGCGCGGGACGATCCGGTTCAAGGTGCTGGAGATCTCCGCGGCCAGCGGGATCTGAGCCCGCGGCCGGAGCGCGGTGCGGCACTCCGTGCCGCCTCCCGTCAGGTGCCTGAGATTGGGAGCGGAGACCCCCGCACCGTTGCGGCACGGGGGAGCCTCACGGTCTCCCGGCAGGCACCCGACGGGAGGCGGTACGAATACCACACCACACGCCGACCGGCGGCGGCATCGGAGCTGCACTACTCCCGGTCGCCCGGCCGATTCCCGAATGTTCGCGGAATCTTATTGCGGCGCGATTCCATCGAACGCTATAACTTGGTGGTGCGGTCCGGCCGCGCTGGTGGTCGGCCACAATTCGTCCGCGGAATTCGGAAAACGGGGATTGACCACCCGTTGACCTTGACGAATCTTATGGGTATGACGGTCGGTTAAGCCGGCTCCTGAAACACGGGGCCACCGCCCGGGAGGCGGCATGTCGGACCCCCGCTTACAGAGTCTGCACCTGGAGGGCCAGCCCCGGCGGGATCAGTTCCGCGCCGCGCGCCAGGCCATCCAGGCGGCGTGTGGGTCCAACACACTCATCTCCGACCCCGCGCGCCCGCCCGTCCCCGACGACCGCCTCGACGCCCCGACCATCGCCCCGCCCGACAGCGCCGTCGGCCTCGCCGGGCGATTCGCCTTCTACCTGAAGGACGGCGGCAATGTCTACCCGCTCCACCTCGGGATGAACAGCGTCGGCCGTCTGCCGGACAACGACGTGGTGATCCGTGACGAGTGCGTGTCGCGCCGGCACTGCGCGGTGGTGGTCCACACGAACCTGGTCTGCGAGGTCTACGACGTGGCGTCCAAGAACGGCACGCTCGTGAACGGTAAGCGGATCGGCGGGCCGACCAAGATCCAGTCCGGCGACCAGCTCCTGCTCTGCAACCACAAACTCACCTTCCACATGACCGACGCCGCCCCCGAACCCGTTGCTGCGGCCGCCGGGTAATCGCGGCGGGAAGCCGCGAGCAGCCTCTCCGCTCAGCCGAGCACCCACATTAGCGCCGCGAGCAGCGCCAGCACCATCATCACGATCACGAAGCCGCTCGGCCGGGCCGACGGGCGGTCCTCGGCCGACAAGTACTTCCCGCAGCGCGGGCACTGCTCGGCGCCCTCGTACACCTCCGCCCCGCAGTGCGGGCACGGCACGGTCTCCGCGTCGTCGTCGTCATCCCCGTAGCCGGCGTCGCCGTAGTCGTCGTCATCCTCGTCGTCATCCGGGTCGTGGCGGGTGTGGCGTGGCATGAACGGCTCCGGGTTGGCCCCGCCGATTGTACCCGCCGGCGCCGGCGGGCGTACCCCCCGCCCGGTCGTGTTCTAGCCTGGGGTATCCAAGCCCACCGCCCACCGCCGGATCCGCCCATGCAGCGCCTCGCCCCCGACCATCTCTCCGCTCTGACCAAGTTCGTCGCCACCGACTGGGCCTCGAACTCGAACCCCGCCGGCGGCGCCGCTCTGCTGGCACGGTTCGGCGTGCCGAAGGCCGCCGCCTCGACCGTGTACGAGTCCGCCCGCGCCGCCTACCAGAGCGGGTTCCTCTCGACCGCGTCCGACGCCACCCCCGCCGACCGCAACCCGCCGGCCGACCAGACCCTCGCCGCCGTCTGGCGCGCCGGCCGCGACGCCGCCGTGCGGCAGCGCCGCTCGCGCAAGCAGGTGGCGTGGGTCGGCGCCGGGCTGGCCGTCGCCGTGCTCGTCATCCTCATCGTGATGGCCGTGCGGTAGCGCCGGGCAGCGAACGTGCATGTGTCCGGCCGTCACGCCGCCCGGGCCAGCGCCGGGCGTGCGTCGCGTGCCGGGCGCCCGAGCCGCGCCGCCACCGCCGCGGGCTCCAGCAGCTCCAGCAGCTCGACCGACGCCGCGAGACCGGGGAAGCGCGGCGCGACGTCCCACGTTGCCGGGTACGCGGGCGGGCCGAGGAGCAGTACCCGCTCGCCGTTCGCCCGCGGCGCTGCCGCCAGTGACTCGTGCCCCCAGACCCAGTGCTCGTACCCGCTCAACCCCTCCGGCAGCGTCCCGTCGGGCCGCAGCGCCGCCGGGCGGTAGAGCTGCCAGTACGCCGCCCCCACACCGGGCTCCGTCGGCGGCGGCGCGCGGCCGATCAGCTCGGGAACCGCATCGGGGAGGAGCAGGTGGAACTCGGCCACGTCGGCGACGCCGCGGACGAGCACCCGCGCCCCGACGCCGTGCACCGGGTCGAGCACCGTCACCACCTCGTCGTCGGGGATCGCCAGCAG
>JAFKFQ010000562.1:7954-24964 GCA_017308215.1 bacterium
CCAGCAGGTCGACCAGCGCTGCCAGGGCGGGGAGGCGCGGCGCGAGCGTGGCGGCGGCTTCGCGCAGCCCGGGCACCGTCCGCGCCGCGTGCCGCACCTCGGCCGCCGCGACCAGCCCCGGCAGCTCGGCCGCGACGCGCTCGTCGAGCGGGTGGCGCGCGGCGGGCGGGTTCGGGCCGCGGGCGGCGTCGAGCTCGGCCTGCCGGGCGGGATCGAAGAAGAAGACGGGCGGCTCCCGCCACGCTCGCCACGCGGGCCGCTCGCGGGCGGCGGCGCGGAGGTCGTTGCAGAGGCGAACGAAGCGCGGGCGGGCGGCAAACGCCGCGTCCGGCCCGGGCGGGGCGGCCGGGGCGCGGAGGGGGAGGGTGTCGGTCCGCAAGGCGTCCTCCGTGACGGGCGGCGCGGCATTAAACGCCGAACCGCGTCCACGCCGCAAGCCGAACCACCGCCGCCGGGATCGGCCCGATTCTTGCCACAACGGTATCCGCCACCGCGCCATCATGTTCGCCCGTTGTCGCGCTCGGACCGGGGGTTCGGGGCGAACGTGGCAGGGCACTCGTAAGCGGGCTGGAGAACGCGTCGGTGGTACTGGGCTCCAGTACCTGCTGTGCGTGGTCGGCGGGTTCTACGCGCGGTCGGCGCTGTGCGGGAGCAAAGGCGGCGACGGAAGTCGAGTCGTGACCGCGCGCCGCCGCAAGCAGCGACACGACCGCTTGCGGCGGCGCGCGTGCCGAGCCATCATTTCACCGTGCCACCCGACGCCCCGACCCCGCCGCGCCGGCGCTTCCGCCGCGCCGTTCGCCGGACCGTGCTCCTCGCCGGCCTCGCCGTCGCTGGCTGCTGTGGGCCGCCGTCGGCCCTGTGGGTCCGCGCCTGGTTCCGCGATCGCCCCGCACCCGACGACATTCCCCCCGGGTTCGCCGACGACGCCAGCCGCCTCAACCTCACGAAAGTCACCGAGGTCTGGCCCGTCCCCGCCGACCCGGCGCGGGCCGAAGACCAGCTCCGCGACCTACTCCGCCGTGCGCAGGCGCGCAACCTTCCCGTCTCCGTCGCCGGTGCCCGGCACAGCATGGGCGGGCACACCATCGCGCCCGGTGGGGTCGTCATCGACATGCTCCCGTTCCGGGCGCTCGACCTCGACGCCGACCGCAACGTCCTCTGCGCCGGCGCCGGCGCGCGCTGGGCCGATGTCATCCCGTTCCTCGACGCCCGCGGCCTCTCCGTCGCGGTCATGCAATCGAACAGCGACTTCTCCGTCGGCGGGTCGCTCAGCGTGAACTGTCACGGCTGGCAGCACGACCGACCGCCCGTCGCGTCCACCGTCGAGTCGTTCCGCCTGATGACCGCCGACGGCACCGTGCGCCGGTGCAGCCGCACCGAGAACGCCGACCTCTTTTCGCTCGCGCTCGGCGGCTACGGGCTGTTCGGCGTCATCCTCGACGCGGAGCTGCGCGTGGTGCCGAACGAGCGCTACACGCCGGTGTCGGAGGTGCTCCCGACGGACCGCTACGTCGCGCGGCACCGCGAGCTGGCGGGGCCGGACGCGGGGATGGTGATGGGGCGGCTGTGCGTCGTGCCCGGCGGGAAGACGTTCCTGCGCGAGGCGCTGCTCACGGTGTGGCGACGGGCGCCGTGCGGGCGCGCCGAGATTCCCGCGCTAAACCCCGCCGCGTTCGCCGGGCTCCGCCGCCAGGTGTACCGCGCCCAGATCGGGAGCGACGCCGGGAAGGAGGTGCGCTGGCGGGCGGAAACGCTCGTCGCGGGCCGCCTCGCCGGCGCGTACTTCTCGCGGAACCAGTTGCTCAGCGAGGGCGCCGACGTCTACCGCGAGCGGAACGCCGACCGCACCGACATCCTGCACGAGTACTTCGTGCCGCCGGGGCAGTTCGAGGCGTTCCTGGCGAGGGTGCGGGAGGTGGTGCCGCGGCACGGCGGCGACCTGCTGAACGTGACGGTGCGGACCGTGGCGGAGGACCGCGACACGGCGCTGCGCTACGCCGACCGCGACCTGGTCGCGTTCGTGATGCTGTTCAACCAGTCGCGCGACGCGGACTCCGACGCGCGGGCGGCGGTGATGACGCGGGAACTGATCGACGCGGCGCTGGGGTGCGGCGGGCGGTACTACCTGCCGTACCGCCCGCACGCGACGCGAGAGCAGTTCGCGTCCGCGTACCCGCAAGCGGCAGCGGTGTTCGAGCGGAAGCGTCACTTCGACCCGGCGGGCGTCTTCCGCAACCAGTTCTTCGAGGCGTACGGGCCGCGGTGAGCACCCAGGTCGTCACGCCTTGAGGGCCACCGGCAGCTCGTCGATCTTGGCGGCGAGGATGAAGTCGTTCTCCGTCAGCCCGCCGGCGGCGTGCGTCCACAGCTCGATCGCCGCGTTACGGTATTCGACGAGGTGGAGGTCGGGGTGGTGCCCCTCGGCCTCCGCCAGCTTCCCCACCCGGTCGAAAAAGTCCAGGCCCGCCGCGAAGTCTTTCATCGCCCACTCGCGGCGGATGCGCCGGCCGTCGGCGGTAGGCGCCCACGCCGGCACCTGCACCAGCAGTTCCCGCACCTTCTCCGGCGGAAGTGGCGGCGTGCCGTCCTCGCACGACGTGCAGTGCTTTGCGCTCAGCGTACTCGGTCGCGCCATGGTCACGCCCTCCGGTGGTGGCGCCGGCCGACGGCAGCCGGACCACGAACTCGCCCCCGCCCCGGCCCGCCGCGCAACGATCCGAACGCGCCCGTGCGACTGGCGCGTGGCCGGAGGGGGATCATCTTCCACGCGTTGCAACTGAGGTGCCGGGCGGCGGGGCGATCAGATGAGGCGGCGGCGGATCGCCCCGCCGCCGAGGTCGTTGAGATGAATCGGTGCGTGGCGACCTCCAGCAGGGGGGCGCCGACGCCGACCGCGGTCAGTTCCCCGGCGCCGGGACCGGGTCGTCGGAGCTGACCGGCACCACCGGCGTTTCGACCGGGGCCAGCGCCGCGCCGACCGGGCCGGACGCCGCCGCCCGCTCCAGGATGCGCCGCGCCTCGTCCGACGGGACCTGGGTCAGCGCCGCCAGCGACCGGCCGTGCGGCCAGCGGTACAGGAGCGGCTCCGTCGCCTTCGGCCGCCCCACCGCCGCCGGACCCGCCAGCGCCGCCAGCCCGTCCGCCGGGCTCGGCGCCGGCGCCGCCTTCGGCGGGGCGCCCTTCACCGCCACCGGCGGGCCGCCCCTCACCGGCCCCCCGCCCTTCACCACCTTCGGGTCCGGCGCCTTCGGCGGGGCGCCCGGCTTCAGGTCTTCCACCACCAGCCCGCCGTCGTCGATCGCCACCACCTTGAAGTGCCGCTTCGTCCCCGAGTTCCCGTCGTCGTCGATGTCGAACTCGTTCGCGTCCGGGCGGTACGCCTTGTTCTGCTTCTTCCGCTGGCCCAGGTGCTCGTACTGGATCACCTTCACCCGCCGGCTCGACGCCTCCAGGACGTAGGTCAGCGGGTTGTAGTTGTCCCTCACGATCGCCGAGGCGGTGCCGTCGGACGCGACCGACACGCTGATGAGCACGATCTCGTTCGCGATGTCCTCCTTCGCCGACCCCTCCGGCGGCGGGGCGGCCTCGTCGATCCGCACCTTGAACGTCCGCTCCGCCTTCTGGCCGGTGGCGGACTGCGCCACCACCGTCACCGTGCCGGTGCCGGTCTCGCCCTCCTTCGGCGCCAGCTTGAGCGTCTTGCGGGCGTCGTCGATCTTGACCTCGGTCCCCTTGAACGGCCCGCCCTCGACGGTCGCGCTGAGCGTCACCTTGCCGGTGTAAGCGGGGTCGCCGGCCACCGGGACGCGGATCGGGTCGAGCTTCTCGTTGGCCTTGATCGCCACGTCGGCCATCTTCCCGAGCGACAGCGGCGGCGGCGGCGGGAGCGGGCCGTGGAACGGGTCTTTGAGGACGAGCAGGCTGTAGTCGCGGGCCTTCGGCGACAGCACCTGGGCGAGCTGCACCGGCGCGAGCCCGCGCCCGGCCTCGGGGGTGAGCGCGACGCCGTTGTACCCGAGCCACCCGCCGGCGGCGGCGAACGCGGTCGGCACCGGCAGCAGCGTGCGCCGGTTCTCGGCGCCGTCGAGGATGATCGCCTCGGTACTGAACTTGACGGCCAGGTCGCGGCGGTCGGCGGTCGCCTTGGCCTTCGTCCCGGCCGGGCCGGGGGTGGAGTCCACCTTCACCTCGAAGTGGGTGATCTGGTGGAGGATGTTGAGCTTGTAGTAGCCCTCCAGCACGTCCTTGACGGCCCACATGTCGGCCCGGTCGAAGCTGACCTCGAACGCGACCTTCTGGTACGTCGCCTTCTTGCCGCCGCCGGAAAACATGGGGACGCCGGCGTTGTCGGGCGTCTTCTCGGTGATCTTGTAGCCGGTGGCGACGTTGGCCTTGTGGAGGATGCGGGAGAGGAGTTCGTGGTACTCGCGGCGGGCGCCGGCGGGGTCGGCCGGGAGGCTGCGCTTGCTGGCGACGGCGAGGCGCGGGGCGTCCTTGTTGATGGCGGCGAACTCGGCGCGCTTCGTGTCGAGCTCGGCGTCGAGTTTGTTGGCGGCGTCCGTCTTCTGGCCGAGCGGCTGGATGACGAGGAGGTACGCCGCGGCCCCGCCGACGGCGAGGACCATCAGCCCGATCAGGACGGTGGCCAGGGTGCGCTCGCGGGGGTTCATCGGCTCGCGGTGCTCAGGTGTTCGGGGTGCTCGGGCAATTCGGTCAATGACGAATGACGAAGACGGTCAGCCGATTCGGGCTTCGAGTTTCGGTCTTCCTTCGTCCTTCGTCCTTCGTCATTCGCCGCCGGTCACGGCCCTTCCTCGTCTTCCGACGCCGGCGGCGCGGCGGCGCGGCGGGGCGGGGTGACGAACGCCGCGGACCGGGTGTAGTCCTTCGGGTCGCGGTGGTTCACCTTCGTCACCAGGGTGAACAGCCGGGGGTACGCGGTGCTCCCGGTCGCCGTCCCGACGGTCGAATTCTGCGCCCCGACGTAGTACTTCTTCGCGGCCGCGTTGTCGTTGTTGAATGCCGACAGCAGCGCCGACGCCGCCTCCGGGGTCTTGGCGCCCATGAACACCTTCAGCTGCGCCTGCGAGTCCTGCTTGCCGCCCTTGTCGATCCGCGACGCGACCGACTCGATCTTCGTGATCCGCAGCTGGTCGCCGGCAGCGAGCCGGTCGGACAGGTCGTACATCTCGTCGAGGTAGTTCACCTCGCGCGACTGCCACTGGTCGACCGCCTTCAGCCGCTCGCGGTTCGGACCGAGGTCGGTGAGTTTCTTCTCCAGGTCCGCCTTCTCCGCCTGGAGCAGCGCCAGCCGCTCCTCGGCGGTGGACAGCACCGCGTACCCGGCCGCCCCGCCGACGAGGAACAACAACCCCGCGGCGACCCCGCCGGCGATCAGGAGCTTGCGCTTCGGGTCCACCTGCGCCCGCGGCTGGCGCGGGGCGGCGAAGTTGATCGGCACCGCGTCGGCGGCCTTCGCGGCGAGGAGCCCGGCGGCGCCGGCGAACCGGCCGCGGAGCTCGTCGGGCACGTCCGCCGGCGACGTGGCGAGCGGGTCGTAGGACTTCACCTTCGCCGTGAACCCGGCCCGCTTGAGCCGCGACGCCCACCCGCCGAGGCGCCCCGCCGGCTCGGCGAGGTACACGACCCCGATCGGACTCGTGCCCTGGTAGACGGCGACGTTCCGCTTCAGCTCGGCGGCCAGGAGCACGTCGTTCGACGCGACCGGGCCGGGGACGGTGCGGGTGAACGCCACCTCGCGCCCGCGCACCACCGTGAACTCGCCGCCGCCCGGCCCGAGCGTGACGGCCGCGACCGCCTCGCCGGCCGGCGGCGCGTCCACGTCGCCGCCGGCGACCGCCGCGGCCAACCCGGCGGCGACGGCGAACGGCCGCGGGGTGACGCCGGCGAGCTTCAGCCCGGCGGCGGTACACATCGCCTGCACGGCGGCGAACACGTCCTTGCGGATGACCACGACGGCCGCCCGCCGCTGACCGTCCGTACCCGGCTCGGGGAGCGGGGTGTAGTCGAGGACGAGGTCGTCGGGGTTCTCCGGCAGTTCCTTGAGCACCTGGAACCGCACGACGGCGGGTTCCTCGGCCGGCGGGACCGGCGGGAACTCGACCTCGCGGAAGATGACCCGGTCGCGGCCGACGCACACCAGCGCCGGCGCCGGCGCGACCTTCGCGGCCTTGAGCCGGTCGCGGAGCGCCTCGCCGAGCTGCTTGGCGGTGTCGGCGGACAGCGCCGGCGGGCCGTGGTCGGCGCCGGGCACCCATGCCACCGCCTGCTCGACCCGCGCCGCCCCGGCCTTCGCCGTGCCGGCCGCGACGAACAGCCCCTGCGGGTCCAGGTCGATCGCCAGGAAACGGGACACTTCAGAACCTCAGAGGACAGACGGCAGCAGCAAAGACAGAAACCAGAAATCAGACGGCGGGCGACGGCAGACGGATTCAGTCGCCGGGCGAACGGCCGACGCGAGCCGGCTGGTCGTTGCGCGGGTCACGCAACCGGTCGAACAGCAACCTCACGAGCGCGACCGTCGGGGAGCGGCTGCTGAACCGATCGTCACCGATCGCGGCCGGTGTTTCACGCCAGCCGCTCCCCGACGGTCGCGGCTCGTGTGGCAACCGACCCTCTCCGTCACAACCCGGACCAACGACCAGCCGGCTTACGCCGGCCGTTCGCCCCGGCAGCACTACCGGGGCGGCTCGAACCCGCGCGGCGTGTCCAGGTCGGTCAGGTCGCGGAAGTACAGGACGCGCGGGGCGCCCTGGTTGGTGTCGATCACCGCCTCCACCCGCGCCACCGGGCCGCCCTGGCCGAAGTAGCCGACGGACTGGATGCGGTACACCGTCGTCCGCCCGGTCAGGTACCTCTTGATCCGCCGGAACGTCGCCTGGTCCACCGCCGGGGGGCCGCCGGCGCTCCCGCCGGTCACGATCCACGCCCCGGTCACCGTCGTCGGGTCGGCCGGGTCCAGCGAGTCGCGCTGCTGGATGATCGCGTCCGCCGCCTCCTCGGTCATCCCCGGGACGGCGAGCAACACCTCCCGCGGGGTCGGGTCGGCCAGCGGCGACGGGACCACCACCGTCGGGGCGTCGGCCGCGGCGTCGGCCGCCTTGGGGAGCGTGATCTGGGCGGTCACCAGGTCGATCATCCCGCCCTCGTCGCACTGCCGGGTCGGGATCAGCCGGCGGCTCGTCGAGGTGCCGGCCGACAGCGCGGCCTGGACGGCGGCGTTCAGCTCGGCCGCCCCGCCGGTCGCGGTCTTCGCGGTCGTGGTCGTGGTCGTGGACGAGCCGGTCGACCCGGTCTTGACGCTACTGAACGTCCGGTAGGCGAAGATGAAGTCGGCCACGTCCTGCGGCAGCCGGGCGGTCAGCTTGTCGTACAGGCCGGGCAGGTCGTCGGACTCGTTCAGGTTGGTCCGCAACTGGCCCTGCGAGTCGAGGTTGATCTCGCGGCCGTAGACGGTCAGGAAGTCGGCCAGCCCGCGGTCGAACGCCCCGCCGCCGGTGTCGTCGTCGGCGACCCCGTTGCGGTTCCGGTCGGTCCCGTAGAGGATCTGCGCGGACATGCCGCGGACGAGCAGCAGCTCGTCGAGGCTGTTGAGCGGGCCGTTCTTCGCGCGGTACGGCTGGCCGAGGCCGAGGTAGTGGTCGGACTCGGCGCCGCCCTCGCGGGGGTCGTCGTCCGGGTCCACCCAGTCGACGATGGCGTCGGCCAGTTCGCTGGTCATGTTCGGCAGCAGCATCAGCGCGTCGTAGAGGAGCTGGCCGGAGCTGTCGAGCTGGATGAGCGAGTTGATGTTGAGGCGCGCGGTCTCGTCGACGACGCACCCGAAGCGCTGCTCGAACCCGCCGTTGCCGTCGGGGACGACGGCGACGAGGGCGAACCGCGCCTCCAGCCGCGGGACGTCGCCGGACCGGACGGTCTGGGGCGTGAACGCGCCGTCGGCGTAGGGGTTACCGCCGAGTTCGCCGTTGAGGATGGCCGGGTCGGCGAGCATGGCGGTGGCGTAGTGGACGCCGCTGCGGGCGGCGGCGCGGGCCTGGGCGGCGTCCTGCGAGCGGGCCGCCGCCCGGAACTCGGCGGTCATCAGGTCGGTAAACCGGTACGCGGCCAGCGACAGGACGACGACGACGATGAGGACGGCGAGGATGACGAACCCGCGGCGGGCGGGCACCCGTCGGCCGGTCGCGTCGTTGATCCGTCGGAGGAGCATCGTCGTGGGGGGATGAAGGAGGTCTTGGTTCTCGTTCCCCGCTCTGCGGGGGAACGGGTCTGCGGCTGCTCCGCGGACCGGCGTGGCTCATGACCGTCGGTCGCAAGGAGGCCGGGCACGTCGCGGAGCCGCGAAAACCGGCGTTCCCCCGCTCTGCGGGGGAACGGGAGGTGCGGGGGCTACCGCCCGCCGCGAGCACCACCCCCGCCGGCGCCACCACCGCGAGCCCCGCCGCCGGCCGGTGCCGCGCCACCGGCGCCTCGCGCCCCACCGCCACCCGGGGCTGCACCGGCGCCACCGCCGCCCATTCCGGGGCCGCCCATCGCACCGGCACCGCCGCGGCCGCCGCCACCGGGACCAGCGCCAGCACCACCGCCAGCTCCGCCCGCGCCGCCGCGACCACCGCCGCCCGGACCCATTCCGCCGGCCCCGCCACCTGGACCACCGGCACCGCCGCGGCCGCCACCGCCGCCCGGACCCATTCCGCCGGCCCCGCCACCGGCCCCACCACGGCCACCGCCGGGACCCATTCCGCCCGCACCCGCACCGCCCACCGCGCCGGCGCCGTTCGCGCCCTGCACCCCCTGCGCCGCGTTCGCACCCTGCTGTTGCTGGGCCGACGGGTCGGAGGCGGGGTCGGAGCCGGCGGTCACGCTGCCGCTGTCGGTGCTCGGCTCGATCATCGTCGGCGTCACCGGGCCGGGGGCCGACGGGACGCGGATCACCTGAACCGCCGTCTTCGTCAGCGGCGGCTGGCCGGGGCGGTTCGCCGGCACCTCGAACACCAGCGTCACCCGGATCGCCCGCGGCGGGCCGGTCGGCGTCACCCCGTCCGGGCCGGGCGTCGAGCCGTCCCAGTTGGTCGTCCAGCCCTCGCCGTCCCAGTACTCGAACGTCGCGTCCGTCACCTCTTCCACGAGGGTATCACCGTCCTCGTCGGACAGGTCGGGGTCGGACGAATTCCGCACCCCGTCGGCGGTCACCCACGGGCGCTCCTGCCGGCACAACCCGCCCCCCTGGCGGAGCCAGTAAGTGATCCGCCGCAGGTCGCTCGCCGTCTGCGACGCGCTCGGGGCGAACAATTCACCGGTGTGCGCCAGCGCGTTCGGCAGGCCGCTGGCGAAGATCGTCAGCGTCTTGTCGGTGCCGATCACCCCAGCCTGGAAGGTGATGTCCGCTGCCTTCGGCGCCGCCGTCGCCTCGGCCGAGCCGTCGTCGGTCGGCACCGAGCCGTCGTTGGTCGGCGCCGAGCCTCCGGTGCCCCCGCTGCCTCCGCCGCCGGCCGTCGTCGACGCCATAGGGGCCGCGGCGGCGGCCGGATCGGCACCGGTCATCATCCCCGACTGCTGCATCCCCGAGTCGGCCGGGGCGGCGCTGCTCTGCTGGGCGCCGGCGGCACTGTTCCCGCCGGACTTGGGCGGGAGCGGGCCGAGGGTCGAGGCGAGGTCGAGGCCGATGCGGTTGAACGCCGCCCGCGACAGGTTGTCCACCTCGACCGCCTCGCGGCTCTCGGTGGTGCGGCGGAGCGTCACGTCCATGGCGAAGTACAGCCCGCCGAGCAGGAAGATGGCGATCAGGCTGGCGAGGAGGACTTCGAGGAGCGTGAAGCCGGCGCGGCGGGCCGAGGCACGGGTCCGCATCATGGCATCGCCTCCGTCGGCATCCCGGTCCCGCCGTTCGTCTCGGCCGCCTCCACGTCCGCCTGCGTCGGCCGCTCGGCCTGCGCCGCCGAGCCCGTCATCTGCGGGTCGTACATCAGCTGGGCCAGCGTGATCTCGAACTTCTTCCCGCGGGCGTCGCGGCTCACCGTCACGGTGACGCGGTACAGGTTCGTCGCCGTCTCCGGCTGCGAATCGACCGCCCAGCTCCACTCGGGTTCTTCGTCGAAGGTGCCGCCGCCGCCGCCCTTCACGTCGATCACGCCGGCCTCGCACTCGGCCAGCTTGGCCTGGGCGAGGCGGGTGCCGCGGACGTGGAACTGGGCATCGACCCCGCGGTCGCTGCCCATGTCCACGAGCTGTCCGATGGCGGCCAGGGCGATGAGGAGGATCGCCAGGGCGAGGAGGACTTCGATGAGCGTCAGGCCGGGCCGGCGGCGAAGGCCGGTCTGCGACCGGCGGCGGGCGGGCATCACCCACCCCCGCCGTACTTGGCCTCGTTCGGCAGCACCCGGGACGAGCCCGACACCCCGCGGAGCTGGATGCGGATGGGCGGGAAGTTCCCCTCGTTGACCGCGATCACCGCGCCGACCTCCCGGCAGGTGCCGTCCGGGAGGAAGGTGCCGACGGTGACCCACTCGCCGTCGCCGGACGGGCCGGCGTCGTCCTGGTCGGCGATCAGCCCGGCGGTGGCCTTGTCCAGCCGGGTCTCGATGCAGGTGGCCGCGCCGGTCGCCTCGCTGGAGGCCGGGACGCTGGCGAAGTCGGGCGTGTCCGGGGCGAGGCGGATGCGGGTGCCGTCGGCGCTGATGGCGAGGCGGTACGCCTGGCCGGACTCCATCGCCAGCCCGCGGGCGTCGGCGATGCGGCCGCGGACCATGTCGGCGGCGGCCTTCTGGTCCGAGTTCCCCTTCAGCGAGCTGAACGTGGGGATGGCGGCGGCCCCGACGATGAGGAGGACGGCCATGACGGCCATCATCTCCACAAGCGTCAGTCCGCGGCGGCGGTCGGGGCGAGGGCGGGTCACGGCGGCACCGAAGGCTGGAGGTTCCGTTCCTCGGATCACTCAACTCTGGACAGCGGACCGGCTCCGTGCTGACCGACCGGCGTCCCGTCGGTCGTCTTCGTCCACGCCCACGATCCCCAACACCGCCAGAAACCCGGTACGAGCCCGCACGGCGACACTAGTTGAGCTTCGACAGCGGGCCGGCGCCGTACTGGCTGATCGGCGTGCCGTCCTTCGCGGTCGTGTGCACGACCGGCTGCTGCGCCCCGTCGTTCCCCTGAATGAACTGCACCTGGTACTGCTGGCCCCACGGATCGATCAGGTCGTCCTGGCCGTTCTTGAGGAACGACGTGCCGCCGAACGGCGGCTGGAGCAGCTGCTGGAGGTTCTCGGGGTATTGGTTGTTGCTCTGCGGGTTCATGTAGTAGCTCTCGATCGCCTGCGCCAAGCTCTTGCACTGGAGCTGCGCCCGGCTCTTGCGGGCGTCCTCGAGGTAGCGCGTGGTGGCGACCACGGCGACCGTGCTGAGGATGACGAGGATGGCGACGACGACGAGCACTTCGAGGAGCGTAAAGCCGGCCCGGCGATTGACGCGGCGAAGGGCGTTACTGCTGGCGGGTGAGAGGATCATGGTCGCGGTCTCCTTCGGCGGCAGAAGCGTGGCCGTACTGGCAGGGGGGCTCGTCGTTGTAAATATAGTCTGGCGGGGGCTTAACCGGTGATGAGAGAACGGCGGGGCGAGCGACTCATTTCGGTCTCAGAAGTTACCCCACCACCCGGCTCAGGTTTCAACCCGCGATCGGACTGAGGGTTTCGGTCGGTCGGGGCACTGGGAAATTCGGGGGCTGGGGAAAATCTTCACGTCCGCCACTTGTGGCTTCGCGTGCCACGAAGCCACAAGCGACGATGCCCTGATTCCGCTTTAGCTCTTTTGTATTCAATCACTTCCGTGCGATCCAGACCCGAGCGACTACCCGCCCACCGTCTGCCCCATCTTGAAGACCGGCAGTAGGAGCCCGGCGACGACGAGCAGCGTCACCCCGGCCATGACGAGGAGCATGATCGGCTCTAACAGCTTGACCATGAGCTCCAGCTGCCGGGCGGTGCGCTTTTCGAGCCCGTCGGCGATGTCGATGAGCACCCGTTCGAGGGTGTTCGCCTCCTCGCCGATGGCGATCATCTCGACCACGTCGGGCGGGAAGTAGCCCGACTTGCGGAGCGGGTCGGCGAGTTTCTCACCGGCGGTGACGTTCTCGGCACTCTTCTCGATGGCGGCGGTCAGCACCCGGTTGCCGGTCGAGTCCTTGGCGATGTGCAGCGCCCGCAGGATCGGGATGCCGTTGTGGAGCATGGTGCCGAGGATGCGCGTGAACCGCGACAGGGCGAGGGCGAGGAACACCTTGCCGAACAGCGGGAGGCGCATCCGCATCCGGTCGGCCCACACGCGGCCGCTGCCGCGCGTCCAGCGGACGAAGGTGACCAACCCGGCGATCGCGAGCGCGGTCGCCACGCCGCCCTGCCACGAGCGGAGGAAGGCGCTGAACCCCATCAGCGCCATCGTCAGCTCGGGGAGGTCGTTCTTCTCCTTGAGCTTGTCGAACACCGGCTCGAACCGGGGCACGAAGAAGATGACGAGGATGTTGAGCACCGCGAACCCGGCGAACCCCAGGAACGCCGGGTAGGCGAGGGCGCCGATCACCTTCGCCTTCATGTCCTCCTGGTGCTCGACGAACACGCTGATGCGCTTGAGCACGTCCTCGAGGAACCCGCCCTCCTGCCCGGCCTTGACCATGCTGACGGCGAGCTCGTTGAACACCTTCGGGTGCTGGGCCATCGCCTGCGCCAACCCGGTGCCGTCGGCGACCTTCCCGCGGATCTCGCGCAGCACCGACTGGAGTTTGACGTTGACGCTCTGCCGCTCCAGCAGTTCCAGCGAGCGCAGGAGCGGCACGCCGGTGTGGAGCAGGTCGGCGAGCTGCGAGTAGAAGGTGGCCAGGTGCCGCGCCCCGACGCGCCCGCCGAACAGCCCGCCACTAGCGGCCTGGGTGCGAGCCAGCGCGATGCGGACGGGGAACAGCCCCTTGGCGTCGAGCGCCATGGCCGCCTCGCGCTCCGTGTTGGCGGCGATGGTGCCCGTCGACTTGGAGCCGGTCCGGGCGAGCGCTTCGTATGTGAAGTCGGGCATCGTATTTTGTGTTTGGCGTTTGGTGTTTGGTGTTTCGTGCTTGACGAACCCCCTCGCCTTGCGGGCGGCGGGTCAGCCCAAACACGAAACACCAAACACGAAACACGAACCTAGCTGATGTCGCCTGCCGTTACGCGGGCCACTTCGTCCACGGTCGTGGTGCCGTTGAGTACCTTGCGCCAGCCGTCCTGGCGGAGGGTGATCATCCCGGCCTTCAGCGCCTCCAGGCGGATCACGCCGGCGTTGACGCGCTGTACGACCAGGTCCTTGATCACGTCGTTGTTGACCATCAGCTCGTGGACGCCGGTCCGGCCGCGGAACCCGCCCTGGCGGCAGGCGCGGCAGCCGACGCCCTTCCACAGCCGCGGCTCGTCCGGCCCCTCGCCCATCATCTCGACGATCCCCTGCTGGATCAGCACGTCCGGCGCCGGCTTCACCCCGCCCTTGCGGAGCGGGAAGTCGAGCGGCAGGTCGTCGAGGTCCGGGGTGTACGCCGTCTTGCAGTCCGGGCAGATGGTGCGAACGAGCCGCTGCGCCATCACGCCCTCCACCGTGCTCGACACGAGGAACGGCTCGACCCCCATGTCGATCATGCGGGTGAACGCGCTCGGGGCGTCGTTGGTGTGGAGCGTGCTGAACACCATGTGACCGGTCAGCGACGCCTGGATGGCCATCTCGGCCGTCTCCAGGTCGCGGATTTCGCCGACGAGGATCACGTCCGGGTCGTGGCGGAGGATGCTGCGGAGCGCGGCGCCGAACGTCAGCCCGATCTTGGCGTGCGTCTGGATCTGGCTGATCTCCGGCTGCTGGTACTCGACCGGGTCTTCCACCGTGATGATCTTGGTCGTCTCGTCCTTGATCTCGTTGAGCGCAGAGTACAGCGTGGTGGACTTACCAGAGCCGGTGGGGCCGGTGACGAGGACGATGCCGTGCGGGCGGTCGATGAGCTGCTTGAACGTGCCGTAGATGTCCGGCAGCATCCCGCAGTTCTTGAGGTTGAACGACATCCGGCCCTTGTCGAGGAGGCGCATGACCACGCCCTCGCCGTGGACCATCGGGATGATCGACACGCGCACGTCGATCTCGCGGCCGGCGACCTTCATCTTGATGCGGCCGTCCTGCGGCAGCCGCTTCTCGGCGATGTTCAGCCGGGCCATGATCTTCAACCGGCTCAGGATCGCCAGCTGGAACCGGTTGATCTCCGGCGGCAGGTTCTGGCTCTGGAGGAGGCCGTCGATCCGGTAGCGGATGCGCAGCCCCTTCTCGTCCGGCTCGATGTGGATGTCGCTCGCCCGCTCGTTGGCCGCCTCGACGAGGATCTGGTTCACCAGCCGGACGACCGAGGCCTCCTGCGCCTGCTTGGCGAGCTCGCTGTCGTCGGCCTCGATGTTCTCCAGCAGCTCGACCTCTTCCTCCTCGCGCTCGGCGATGAGGGCGGAGATGGTGTCGCCGCCGACGCCGAAGTGCGCCTTGATGAGGCGGGCGATCTCGCGCGGCGGGGCCAGCACCGGCAGCACGTGGAGGCCGGTGAGGGTGTGGAGTTCGTCGAGGGCGTAGGCGTCGAACGGGTCGCCGGTGGCGACGACGAGGGTGCCGTTCTCGCGGGCAACGGGGAACAGGTTCTTGCGGTGGACGAGCCGCGGCGGCATCGCGGCGAGCACTTCCGGCGTGACCGTGGCGTGCGACAGATCGACCAGTTCCAGGCCGAACTCCTCGGCGAGCACCGGCAGCAGCACTTCCTCCTTGAGGAAGCCCTTATCGACCAGAACCTGGTGCGGGGGGAGGGCGGGGGCGGCGGCGATGGCGTCGGCGGCGCGCGCCCGGTCCGCGGCGGGGATCATGCCGCGGTCGACGAGGGTCTGGAGCAACTGCATGGCGGACCCGGGTGGGGCGGCGCGGCGGGCGGGGTGTTGGTAGCGTACCCGATTGTAGCCCGGTCGGAATGAGAAGTTACTGAATCCGGGTAAGGTGTGCGGGCGGGCGACCCTGCCGGCGGCGCCGGTTGGGATGGATGGGCGATCCGTGGCCGATTAGACTGCCGGCAACCAGCGGGGGCGGCATGGCGAAGGGCATCACATTCCAGGTCGGCCGGGTTACCGTGCCCCCGTGGGTGGTCGATCACCCGTCGTTCCTCCGCTGGTTCCGTTCTGGGGACGTGCCAGAAGACGCGCGGATCACCTACGTCAACGACACGCTGTGGGTCGACCCCATGTCGGAGCGTGCCTTCGCCCACAACAAGGTCAAAACCGCGGTGGCCTACGTCCTCTACGGGCTGATCGAGGGGCAGAACCTCGGGCAATATTTCGGCGACGGGATGGTGTACACGAACGAGGACGAGCAGTTCACCACCGTGCCGGACGGGATGTTCGTCAGCCGGGAAGCAGTCGAGGCCGGTCGGGTGTGGCTGACCGGCGGGGAACGGAGCGAGGGCGACACGGAGCTGGTCGGGGTACCGAACCTGGTGATCGAAGTCGTCAGCCCGAACTCGGAGGACAAGGACACCGTCTGGCTGATGGCGAAGTATTGGGCGGCGGGCATCCCGGAGTACTGGGTGATCGACGGGCGCGAGGAGCCGCTGAAGTTTACGATCTACCGACACGGCCGGGGCGAGTACAAGGCCGTGCGAAAGACCGGCGGGTGGGCCAAGTCGGCGGTTCTGGGTCGGTCGTTCCGGTTCGTGCCGGGCGAAAAGGTGATGGGTCACCCGACCTACGGGTTCGAGATGCGCTGACGAATCCGCCCAATCGCCCACGCCGCCGCTTCGCGGATCGGGTCGGGCTCGGTCGCCGCGGCGCGCTCCAGTGCCGGCAGCGCCCGCTCGTCGCCGACGTTCCCCAGCACCAGCGCCGCGTTCCGCAAGAGGCCCGGGCGGCGGTTCCGCCACAGCGAAGTCTTCTTGAACCGCTCCCGGAACGCCGCCTCGTCCAACCCCAAGAGCTCGATCGGGTCGAGGCGGGCCA
Organism: bacterium; assembly: GCA_017308215.1. Taxonomy (GTDB): domain Bacteria; phylum Planctomycetota; class Planctomycetia; order Gemmatales; family Gemmataceae; genus Urbifossiella. Next base: position 23,994 of record JAFKFQ010000562.1, read on the forward strand.
GCGCCGGGTCGTGCGGGAACGCCGCCGTGCCACCGGACTTGCGGTTCCACGGGCACACGTCCTGGCACACGTCACACCCGTACAACCAGTTCCCCAGCGGCTCGCGGAGTTCGACGGGGACTTTGCCGCGCAGTTCGATTGTCAGGTAGCTGATGCAGCGCGTGGCGTCGAGGACGTGCGGCTCCGGGAAGGCACTCGTCGGGCACGCGGCCAGGCAGGCGGTGCAGGTGCCGCAGTGCGAGCCGGTGAACGGCTCGTCGGCCGGCAGGTCGAGGGTGGTGAGGACGGCGCCGAGGAAGAAAAAGCTGCCGCGCGCCGGGTTGATGAGCATCGTGTTCTTGCCGACCCAGCCGAGGCCGGCGCGGCGGGCGAAGTCGCGCTCCAGGAGCGGCGCTGTGTCGGCGACCGCCTCCGCCGCGCTGCCCGGCGCCGCGGCGCGGAGCCAGTCGGCGAGGAGGTTCAGCCGGTCCCAGAGGTAGCGGTGGTAGTCGGGACCGGCGGCGTAGCTCGCGATGAGAGCAGGGGCGCGGGGCGCGGGGCGAGGGGCAAGAGTGTCCGGTTCGGGGCTCGCCCCGCGCCCCGCGCCCCGCGCCCCGCGCCCGTACTCCATCCCGACCATCAGCACGGAGCGGACGTGATCGAGGATGCTGTCCGGGTGGCGGCGCTCGGCGCGGTGCTTGTGGAGGTAGCCCATCTCGCCGGCGAACCCGCGGTCGAGCCACGCGGCGAAGCGCGGGAAGCCGTCGGCGGCCGTGGCGGGGGCGACGCCCGCGAGCGCGAAGCCGAGTTCGGCGGCGCGGGTCTTGAGTTGGGTGACGAGCGGATCCACACTTCCACTGTACGCCGGCCGTTCGCCCGGGCCGACACCGCCGGTCAGTCCAGCTTCACCTTCGCGCCGAAGTTCTTCTTCTCCTCGCTGATGAAGTACGTCGAGCACGCGGCGTCGATGAGGTCCGGGCTGAAGTTGATCC
>JAFKFQ010000563.1 GCA_017308215.1 bacterium
TCATCCCCGCCTCATATTTCGCCCGGTGCGCGGCCGCCCGTCAAGCAGAAAAGATGAGAGTCTGAGAAAATGTTGAGAGCCGTTGCCCTGTCTCATACTAGATCGGGCAAGCCACCGGACTGAGGGCCGGCTCGGGGCTTGAGCCCCGAGCCGGCCGGTCTGTCCTCTTCCGCCAGTCAAATGCCGCGGGCTGAAGCCCGCGGCTACCGGTATGGCGCGGTAGCCGCGGGCTTCAACCCGCGTCACCCGTCGGGGTTTTCAGTGGGAGGTGGGCGCGGCGGGAATCCCGCGGCGGGCGGCGGCGAGGTCGGTTTCGAGCTGCTCGATCACACGCCGCCACTTCTGCGGGTCGGCGGTGATTGCCGACGCAAGTTGCCGCGCCTCAGCCGCTTCCGGCGTGGCCTGCGCGGAGAGGCGGTCGCAGCGCTCGATGCACGCGAGGTAGCGGCCGGCGGCGAAGTCGGCGCGGGCGGCAGCGAGGAGCCCGGCGGCGGGCGTGACCGGTACCGTGGCGGCGGCCGGCTGGACGGGCGTGGGCTGCGCCGCCGGCTGCACCGCAACCGCCGGCTGCACCGCAGGCGCGGCCGGCTGCACCGCGGGAGTCGCTGGCTGGGCGGCGATGGCTGCCGGGCGGGCACGCAGCCCGTCCTGGAGGAACGCGGTCATGGTCGGCACGTCGGCGAAGCCCTCGCGCCGCGCGAGCACCTTCCCCTCCGGCGACAGCAGGATGAGTGTCGGGAATGCCTGGATGCCGGCGGCCTTCACCAGCCAGGTGTCCTTGTCGGCGTCCACCCGTACCGGGATGACCGACCCGGACACCGCGGTGACGACGCCGGCGTTGCGGAAGGTGGTCGCTTCCATCTTCTTGCACGGCCCACACCACTCGGCGGCGAAGTCGAGCAGAAGCGGCTTGTTGGCGGCGACGGCCTCTTTTCGCGCCGCGGCGTAGTCGGCCCGCCAGCGCACCTCCTGCGCCGACGCCGCCCCCGCCCCGACGAGCAGGGCCGCGACCGCCAGGGTCGTGCGGATCATGAGTGCGCCTCCGTGCGCGGGAACCCCGCTCCGCGGGGAGGGCGGGGTATATCGGGCGCGGCCGCCGCCCGCAACCCGAACCACCGGCGGCAGGACTTCGGCCTGAACCGAATGCTGTAAACGTTCCGAACCGGGCCGCTAACCCGCCCGGAAAACCGATAAAAGCCCCCCGGCTTCGCCGGCCCGGCCGCGGTTTGTGGGGTATTTCCTTCCTACCCGCCAGACTCTCGGACCACCCGTTCGTCCGACCCGCTGCGGCGCCCACAGCGAGTATCTGATGCCCAAGCAGCCCCGCCCCCTCGGGACCGCACTCGAACGCCTCGAAGACCGAAGCCTCCCGACCACGTTCGGCGTCCCCTGGGCCGACCCCGGTCACCTCACACTCAGTTTCACGCCCGACGGCACCCCCACGCCCCGCGGCCCCGCCACCACCGCCGACACGCTCGGCGACGCGGCCGGGTGGCAGCGCGAAGTCCTCCGGGCGTTCCAGACCTGGGCCGCCGTCACCAACGTCAACATCGGCCTCGTCGGCGACGGCGGGCAGGCGCTCGGCGCCCCCGGCGCCGTCCAGGGCGACGCCCGGTTCGGCGACGTGCGGATCGCCGCCGCGCCGATCGCGGCCGGGGCGGTCGCCAGCGCGCTGCCGTTCAACTGGACGGGCTCGACGTTCGGCGGCGACGTGGTGTTCAACAGCGCCGCGCGGTTCGGCGTCGGCGACCGGGCGGACGCCTTCGACCTGTACTCGGTCGCCCTCCACGAGGCCGCCCACGCGCTCGGCCTCGACCACTCGCACGAGGCCGGGTCGGCCGTCGGCGGGGGGTACGCCTACCACCCCGGCGGGCTCTCGGCGGACGACATCGCCGACATCCAGGCGGTCTACGGCGTCCGCGCCCCGGACGCCTTCGACGCCGCCGGCGGGAACAACACCACCGCCCGGGCCTCGGCGATGAAGGCCAGCGGCCTCGTCGGCCGGCTGGTCGCCGACGCCGACCTGACCACGACGGCCGACGTGGACTTCTACAAGTTCACCACGCTTCCGACGCTCGGGCTCACGAGCGTCGCCGTCCGGTTCCAGGCGGCCGGGCTGAGCCTGGTGACGCCGCGGGTGACCGTGTACGACTCGGCCGGGCGGGTGGTCGCGTCCGGGGTCAGCACCGACCCGCTGAACAACGACCTGACCCTGCGGTTCCGGAACGGGCTGCTCGGCGGCACGTACTACGCGAAGGTCGAGGGCGCGACCGACGACGCGTTCGGGATCGGGGCGTACCGGCTGACGGTGGACACGGTCAACCTGGACATGATCCCGCTCCCGATCGTGTCGGCGCTCCTCTCCCCCGTGCTCGTCGACCTGGGGCTGAACGACACGCTGTCGACCGCCACCGACCTGAGCGCGCTGCTGGCCCCGCCGACCGACGCGCGGTTCGACGCCACGTACCGCGGGGTGATCGAGAGCCGGTTCGACACCGACACGTACAAGCTGCGGGCGCCGGCCGGGACCGGGCCGGTGAGCCTCAACGTGCTGGTGTGGGGGACGGACGCGAGCCCGCTCAACCCGCGGGTGCGCGTGTACGACGCGGCAGGGGCGCCGGTCGCGTACCGGGTGCTGGCGAACGACGCCGGGGTGTTCAGCGTGGTGGTGGACGCGGCGACGCCGGGGGCGACGTACTACGTCTCGGTGGCGGCCCGCACGCCGGGCGCCGCGAACTCGACCGGGTCGTACTTCCTCGGCGCCGACTTCAACCACTTCGCTCCGGTGGTCCCGACCGCCGTCGCCGCCGGCACGGTGAACGCGGGCGCGACCCGGACCGAGACGCTGGCGGTCGCGCAGGGCCGGGTGTTCCAGTTCGGCCTGTCGGCGGACGCGCTCGGGGGCGCCGTCGGGGTGGTGACGATGACCGTGCTGGACGCCGCCGGGAAGGTGGTGTTCACGCTGGAGGCGACGGCCGGGCAGCCGCTGGCGACGACCGTCCGCTACCTCGGGCCGGGCACGTACACGGTCCGGTACACGACCCGCGGCACGACCAACCCGCTCGGGTTCGGGTTGTACCTACTGGAACTGAGCGAGGACGTGGGGCCGATGCCGTCGACGACCACGACCCCGTCGCCCGGCTCGACGACGACTTCGTACCCCCCGCCGCCGAGCGACTCGACGACCATGTACCCGGCGCCCCCGCCGCCGTCGTCCTCGACCTCCTACCCGGCCACGTCGTCGTACGACACCACCGGGTACACGTACTACGGCCCGTCCACGACGACCACGATGGCGCCGATGCCGATGTACTTCTGACCGATGTGCTCACGCCCCGGTGTAGGGCGGGTCGAGGCTCGGCGAGGCCCGCCGGTGCAACTCCGGTGGGCCTTGCCGCGCCTCGACCCGCCCTACTGGTGCATTGCGGCTCGAAAGTAGCCGGCACACTCCGTGTGCCGAAGAACGGCACACGGAGTGTGCCGGCTACTTTGGTCGGGTGCGACCCCTTAGCTGCAACACACCACTATTAAGCAGCCAGCCGTCGTTCGTTGTCACCTTTCGTTTTCTCCGTCATCGCCGGACGCGCCACTCGACGGGTGTGGAACGCCACACGCGGCGGCCGTCGGCCGTGCATCGCTGCACGGTCCGGTGGCCGCCGGTGGGTGAGGTGTCGGGTTCCGGCGCGGTGCCCCAGCCGGCCGCTCGTGCCGCGGGGGTCGCAGGGTTGCCCCTGCTCGGTCGCCCGGACGACCGCCCCCGCGGACGCACCATAACAGTGCTGTGCCGCGCGGCAAACGGACTGGGGAGGAAGACACAGTCCGGGTGTGTGCGCCGAATCCTGATACCTCCGCCGCGGTCCGGGCCGCGGCGGAGTCGGTGGGGCCACACCCGACACCTCAACCCCAGTCTACCCGCCCCGTTGCCTGCCCACCCCACCCCGGGGTTGCCACCCCGGGCGTGAACCGGCCGCTCCTTGAAGACTCAAATCCCGAGTGTGTTCGCGTTCCACGACCCGGGTCAAGCGCCGACGTGGCGACTGGTCGGCAGCCGCACGCGCCTTACGCTAGTAGCCGCGTCAGTACGTCGCCGGCCACGTCGGTGAGGCGGTACGACCGGCCGTTGTGGAAGTACGTCAGCCGGCGGTGGTCGATGCCGAGCAGGTGGAGCACCGTCGCGTGCAGGTCGTGGACCGTCGCCCGGTCCGTCACGGCGCGGTGCCCGAACTCGTCCGTCTCGCCGTGGCTCGCCCCGCCCTTGATCCCGGCCCCGGCCATCCAGCACAGGAACCCGTGCGGGTTGTGGTCGCGCCCGCCATTCCCCTGCGACACCGGCATCCGCCCGAACTCGCCGCCCCAGATCACCAGCGTGCTGTCGAGCAGCCCGCGCCGCTTCAGGTCGGTCAGCAGGCCGTCGATCGGCACGTCGGTCGCGGCGCAGTGGTTGGTGTGGTTGCCGCGCAGGTCCGAGTGTGCGTCCCACTCGCCGTCCGAGTACACCTGCACGAACCGCACCCCGCGCTCGACCAGCCGGCGGGCGTGGAGGCACTTCGTCCCGAACGACCGCGAGCGCGGGTCGTCGACGCCGTACAGCGCCCGCGTCGCCGCCGGCTCCCTCGACAGGTCGAGCAGGTCGGCGGCCTCGCCCTGCATCCGGTAGGCGAGCTCGAACGCCTCGATCCGCGCCGTCAGGTCCGGCTCCCCCGGGCGGGCGCGAAGGTGGTCGGCGTTCAGCCGGGCCATCAGGTCGAGTTGCGCCCGCTGGTCGGCGGCGGTGACGCCGCCGGTGCGGCGGAGGTTCAGCACCGGGTTCCCCTCGGGGCGGAACAGCGTCCCCTGGTGGACCGCCGGGAGGAACGCGCTCGACCAGTTGATCGGCCCGCCCTTCACGCCCTGGTTGTTCCCGAGTACCACGAACCCCGGCAGGTTCTGGTTCTCGCTGCCGAGCCCGTAGGTGACCCACGAGCCGGCGGAGGGGAACCCCGGGCGACCGATGCCGGTGTTGATCTGGTACAGCGCCGGGACGTGGTCGTTCGACTCGGAGTAGAGCGACTTCACGAACGCCAGCTCGTCGGCGTGCTTGGCGACGTTCGGGTAGCGGTCGCACACCCACGTGCCGCTCTGGCCGTACCGGCGGAACGTGAACGGCGACTTCATGAGCGGGCCGGGGCTGCCGTTGAACACGTCGATCGGAATGCGCCGGCCGTCGTTGCGGTCGAGCGCGGGCTTCGGGTCGAACAGGTCGAACCCGCTCGGCGCGCCCTCCATGAACAGCCAGATGACCGACTTCGCCTTCGCCGGGAAGTGCGGCGCCTTCGGCGCGAGCGGCCCGGCGGGCACCGGGCTCTGCGCCAGGAGCAGGTCGGCGAGGGCGACCATGCCGAACCCGGCGCCGGCGGTTCGGAGGAGCTGGCGGCGGTCGATGAGCGGGGGAATCACAGTGCCCTCCGGTTGCACGTGGTTTGAGCCCCGAGCCCGATCACGTCAGTCCACGTAAATGAACTCGTTCAGCCCGAACAGCACCTGGCAGTAGTCCGTCAGTGCCTGCCGCCGCGCGTCGTCGCGGCCCGCGCGGGCGTGCTCGCGCTGCGCCAGGAACTCGACGCCGGCGCCGCGTTCGCCGTCGGTCGGCGGGCGGCCGAACGCGAGGAGATACGCGCGTTCGACCCCCCGCGCCGGGTCGGCGCCGGCGTCGCGCTCCAGTCGCGCCGCGAAGTCCCCGGCGCGGGCGCGGACGAACGGGTCGTTGAGCAGTGCCAGCGCCTGCGGCGCCACCGTCGTCACGGTCCGCTTGCCGCTGCACTGCTGCGCGTCGGGCGCGTCGAACGCCTGGAACAGCGGGTACGGGATGACGCGCTTGTGGAACAGGTACACGCTGCGCCGCCACACCGCCGGGCCGTCGGCCACGTCCTTCGGGTATGGGTTCTTGAGGTTGCGGGCGACCATTGCGTCGGCCGGGATCGGCGGCTTGAACGCCGGGCCGTACATCTCCGGGTTCAGCGTGCCGCTCACCGCGAGCATCGCGTCGCGCAGCGCCTCGGCCTCCATCCGCCGCGGGCGGACGCGCCACAGCAGCCGGTTGTCGGGATCGACCCGCGCCTTCGCCGGGTCGAACGCCGCGCCCTGCCGGTAGGCCGCACTGAGCAGGATCATGCGGTGCAGGCGCTTGAGCTTCCAGCCGTTTGCCGCGAGGTCGGCCGCCAGCCATTCGAGCAGTTCCGGGTGGCTCGGCCGGTCGCCGCGGGTGCCGAAGTCGTTCGGCGTGCGCACCAGCCCCTCGCCGAAGTGGTGCTGCCAGATGCGGTTCACGATGACGCGCGCCAGGAGCGGCCCGGCCCCGCGGTCGGCGTCGGTCACCCACGCCGCGAGCGCCCGGCGCTGGTACGTGGTGTCGGCGCGGTCGCCGGCGGCGCGGGCGGCCGCGAGGTAGTCGGCGGGCTCCTTGCCGCGCGACAGGACGGTGACGAACCCGAGCCCGACCGGCGTGGACTTGTCGTGGAAGTCGCCGCGGCCGAACAGCCACGTCGGCGTCGTTTTCGCGCCGGCGTCCCGGTACGCGAGCGCCGTCGGCAGCGCCTTCGGCTCGCGCCGTTTCACAGTCGTGACTTCTGCGGCGAGCGCGTCCCAGCGCTTCCGCCCCGCGTCGTCCATCGCCGCGCGCCAGTCGGCGTCGGTGGCGGCGAGCGCCTTCTCGTGCGTCTTCGCCAGCGCCTTCGCGGCAGCCGATTCTGGCATGTCGCGGAGGGTCGTCTTGTCGGCGTCGGGGATTGACAGGCGGCCGACCTTCGCGGCTCGAACGACCGGGCCGAGTTGCTTCTTCTGGCCGTCGAGCCAGTCGGCGAGGCGGCCGTCCGCGGCCTTCTTCTGCGCCTCCCACTGGCCGCGGGCCCGCTGGTTGGCCGCGACCTCGGCGCGGGTTCCGAGCGGCACCTGCTCGCGGTCGCCGGCGTGGAACGCGGCCATGACGCGGTAGTAGTCGCGCGCCGGGAGCGGGTCGAACTTGTGGTCGTGGCAGCGGGCGCACGCGAGCGACAGCCCGAGGAGGGCCGAGCCGGTCGTCGAGACGACGTCGTCGAGGTCGATGTAGCGCTGCCGGGTGCGCTCCTCTTCGAGCAGCCGCACCGGCAGCTCCGGGCTCGGCCCGACGGCGAGGAAGCCGGTCGCGGCGACGGCGCGCGGGTCGTCCGGCGCGATCTCGTCGCCGGCGAGCTGGCGGCGGACGAACTCGTCGAACGGCAGGTCGTCGTTCAGCGCGCGGATGACGAAGTCGCGGTAGTGGTACGCGGTCGGGCGGTCCACGTCGCCCTCGTAGCCGCCGCTGTCGGCGTACCGGGCCACGTCGAGCCAGTGGCGGCCCCAGCGCTCGCCGTACGCCGGCGACGCGAGGAGCCGATCGACGAGCTTCTCGACCGCCGGGTCGCGGGCGAACGCTTCCACCTCGTCCGGCGTGGGCGGCAGACCGGTGAGGTCGAACGTGACGCGCCGGATCAGCGTGCGCGGGTCGGCCGGCGGGTTCGGCGCCAGCCCCTTCGCGGCGAGCGCGGCGCGGTGGAAGCGGTCGATCGGTGAGCCGGCGCCGGCGGGCGGCTCGACCTTCGTGAGCGGGCGGAACGCCCAGTGGTTGCGGTCCTCGTCGGTGACCGTGAGTTCCGTCTTCGCCGACTTCGCGGCCGGGGCCCCCTGCGGCCACGCGGCGCCGCGGTCGATCCAGCGTTGCAGCGCGTCGATCTGCGCGGCGGTCAGCGGCGCGTCGCCGGGCGGCATGCGCAGCGTCTTGTCCGTCTCCGTGACGCGGCGGATGAGTTCACTGTCCTTCGCGCGGCCGGGGACGACCGCGGGTGAACCGGAGTCGGCCTTCGCCAGCGCGCCGTCCTTCGAGTCGAGGCGCAGGCCGCCCTTCTGCCGCGCCGGGCCGTGGCACTTCAGGCAGCTCGTGGTGAGGACGGCGCGGGCCTCGGCGTCGGCGTCCGGCGGCGGGTCGGCCGAACCGGTGCGGGGAAACCCGGCGACGGCGAACGCGGCAAGGAGGGCGGCGCCGAGCGGCGCCGGGTTCGGGGGGGAGAGCATACCCGACGAGAATACCCGCGGGCGGCGGCGCGAGCAACGGGCGGAGTGTGGTACGGCACTCCCCCCCGCGATTCGGTACAATCGCCGTATCGGCGACCGCACCGGAGCCCGTGAATGCCCGAGCCGTCTCTCCCACGGCCCGTCCCCCAGGATTCCCGGTTCGGGGCGAGGGTCGATGTCGTCCTCGTCGCGCTGGCGGTCGCGGTCGCGGGGCTGGCCGCGTCGTTCGTCGCGCGCAACTCCGACCTCTGGCTCCACCTCGCCGCCGGCCGGCTGGTCGCGGCGGGCGAGTACCGCTTCGGCGCCGACCCGTTCGCGGTCACCGACCAGTACTGGGCGAACCACGCCTGGCTGTTCGACCTCGGCCTCTACCTCGTCTTCCACCACCTCGGCCCGGCGGCGGTCGGCGCGCTGAAGGCGGCGGCGGCGGCGGGCACGGCGGCGCTCATGCTGGCGACCGCGCGCCGCGCGCCGGTGTGGCTCGCGGCGCTGTGCGTGCTGCTCGCCGCGACGGCGATGGCGCCGCGGCTGCTCCTCCAGCCGGCCGTGGCGTCGTACCTGCTCCTCGCCGCGTGCCTGTACTGCCTCCACGCCGGCGGGCGGGCGCTGCGCCTCGTGCCGCTCCTGATCGCGCTGTGGGTGAACCTCGACGGCTGGTTCCTGCTCGGGCCGCTGCTCGTCGGGCTGTTCGCGCTCGGCCGCGACCGCCACCCGTGGCCGAAGTGGTTCGTGCCGGCCGCGCTCGCGGCGTGTCTGCTGAGCCCGCACCACGTCCACGCGCTGGCGGTGCCGCCGGAACTGTCGCTCGACGTGTGGGCGAGCGACTTCCCCACCGACCCGCGGCTCGCCGGCGTGTTCGCGGCGCCGTGGCACGCCGCGCCGCTCGGCGCCGCCGGCGGGTACAACCTCGCCGCGTGGGCGTTCGTCGTGCTGCTGGCGCTGGGCGCGGCGTCGTTCGCGGTGAACCGCCGCGCGGCGCGGACGTGGCGCGGGCCGGTGTGGCTGGCGTTCGCGCTGCTGGCGGCGTGGCAGGTGCGACTCGTCCCGTTCTTCGCCGTCGTCGCCGGGCCGGTCACGGCGCTGAACCTCGGCGACGTGCTGCCGCCCGGCGCGCTGGCCCGCACCGGGCGCGGGGTCGTGCTGCTGGTCGGCGCCGCGCTCGCCGCGCTGGGGTGGTACGGGAAGCTGACCGGGTTCCACGGCCGCGACCGGGGCGCCGCGTGGGGCGTCCACACCGACCCGACGCTGGAGCGAACCGCGACGGCCGTCGCCGGGTGGCGGGCCTGCGCGCCCGACGCGAAACTCTTCACCGCGCACCCCGACGTCGGGCACTACCTGGCGTGGTTCGCGCCCGGCGTGCGGTCGTCGATCGACTCGCGCCTCACCCTCTTCGCCAGTACGTCCGGCGAGTACCGCGGGCTGTCGCGGGCGCTCGGACTGCTGCCCGACGAGGACGCGGGGCGCGGCCGCGAGCCGTTCGTCGAGCGCGGGGTCGCGGCGGTCGTCGTGTACGACCCGGACGCGCGGCGGATGACCGGCGCCGTCCGCGAGCTCGCCGCCGGGCCGTGGGACGTCGTGGCCGTGACCGGCGCCGTGCTGGCGGTGCCGAAGGGCGGGCCGTCCCCGGCGCCGCGCTTCGACCCCGAGCGCGCCGCGTTCGGCCCGGCGGCGGACGCGGCCGAGGCCGGCCCGGCGGCGCTGCCGGAGGCGCGGCTGTGGTGGGAGGGGCCGCGCGAGACGGGGCGGCGCGGGTCGTGGGAGGCGGACGCGGCGGCGGTGTACCTGCGGCTCGCCGAGGCGAGCCCCGACCGCTCGCCGGCGCTGCCGCTGCTCGCGCTGCGGGCCGCGCGGCGCGGCGCCGAACTCGACCCCGCCGACCCGGCGGCGTGGCTGGTGGCGGCGCGGGCGGCGATGATCCTTGGCTCGCGGAC
>JAFKFQ010000564.1:0-9982 GCA_017308215.1 bacterium
GGGACGGGGCCGTCCTCCCGATCCTCCACCTCAACGGGTACAAGATCAACAACCCGACCATCTGGGCCCGGGTCCCCCACGACGAGATCGAGGCGTTCTTCAAGGGCACCGGGTGGACCCCGTACTTCGTCGAGGGGTCGGAACCCGCGTCCATGCACCAGGCGATGGCCGCCACGATCGACAAGTGCGTCGCCGACATCCGCGCCGCCCAGAAGGAGGCCCGCGCGTCCGGCCAGGCGTTCCGCCCGCGGTGGCCGATGATCGTCCTCCGCACCCCGAAGGGGTGGACCAGCCCGGCCGAGGTCGGCGGGCACAAGCTCGAGGGGAGCTGGCGGGCCCACCAGGTGCCGATGGCCGACGTGAAGAAGAACCCGACCGCCCTGAAGACGTTCGAGGACTGGCTCCGCGGGTACCAGCCCCAGGAGCTGTTCGGCGACACCGGCGCGCTGAAGGCCGAGCTGAAGGCCCTCTTCCCGACGGGGGCGCGGCGGCTCGGGTCGACCCCGCACGCCAACGGCGGCCGGCTCAAGAAGGCGCTCCGCCTGCCCGACTTCCGCGAGTACGGGATCCAGGTCGAGAAGCCGGGGACGATGGAGGCCGAGAACTGCCGCCCGCTCGGGGTGTTCCTCCGCGACGTGATGAAGCAGAACCTCGACCACTTCCGGGTGTTCGGCCCGGACGAGAACACGTCGAACAAGCTGAACGCGATCTACGAGGTGTCGAAGAAGATGTGGCTCGGGGAGTTCTTCCCGGAGGACGCCGACGGGGGCGAGCTGGCCCCGGACGGGCGGGTGGTGGAGATGCTCAGCGAGCACACCCTGGAGGGGATGCTGGAGGGGTACCTGCTGACCGGCCGGCACGGGTTCTTCAGCACGTACGAGGCGTTCGCCCACGTCATCGACTCGATGTTCAACCAGCACGCCAAGTGGCTGACCATCTGCCACCACCTGCCGTGGCGGGCCCGGGTGGCGTCGCTCAACCTGCTCATCACGTCGACCGTGTGGCGGCAGGACCACAACGGGTTCACCCACCAGGACCCGGGGTTCCTGGACGTGGTGGTGAACAAGAGCGCGGCGGTGACCCGGATCTACCTCCCGCCGGACGTGAACTCGCTCCTGTCGGTGGCCGACCACTGCCTGCGGAGCGAGGGGTACATCAACGTGATCGTGTCGGACAAGCAGAACCACCTCCAGTACCTGGGGATGGACGAGGCGATCGTCCACTGCACCAAGGGGATCGGGATCTGGCCGAAGGCGTGTACCGACGAGGGGGGCGAGCCGGAGGTGGTGGTGGCGTCGGCCGGGGACATCCCGACGAAGGAGGCGCTGGCGGCGGTGGACCTGCTGCGGCAGGCGTTCCCGGACCTGAAGCTGCGGTTCGTGAACGTGGTCGACCTGTTCCGGCTGCAGCCGGACACGGAGCACCCGCACGGGCTGTCGGACCGGGACTTCGACGGCCTGTTCACGACGGACAAGCCGGTGATCTTCGCGTTCCACGGGTACCCGTGGCTGATCCACCGGCTGGCGTACCGGCGGAAGAACCACCCGAACCTGCACGTCCGGGGGTACAAGGAGAAGGGGAACATCAACACCCCGCTGGAGCTGGCGATCCAGAACGAGATCGACCGGTTCAGCCTGGCGATCGACGTGATCAACCGGGTGCCGCGGCTGAGGGTGGCGGGGGCGCACGCCAAGGAGCGGTTCCGGAACGAGCAGATCGCGTGCGTGAACTACGCCCACGAGCACGGCGTCGACAAGCCCGACGCGGCCGGGTGGAAGTGGCCGTACTGAGGAGGGGCCGCCCGGCGAACGGCCGGCGTGAGCCGGCTGGTCGTTGGTACGGGCACCTGACACGGCGGCCGGTTACCCGCGTGGTCCGCTCGGGTGCCGGACACGGCGACCGGTCACCCGGCTTGTCCGCCCGGGCGCCCGTACCAACGACCAGCCGGCTCACGCCGGCCGTTCGCCGGACCCGACACCAACGGCAGAGTCCCATGTCCGACGCCATCCTCGTCCTGAACGCCGGCTCCTCGACCCTGAAGTATTCCGCCTTCGCGGCCGCGGGCGGGGTGCTCGCGCACGGGCACGTCGAGACCGGCGCCGACCACGAGGGCGCCCTGCGCGGCGTGCTCGACCGGTGCCGCGAACAGCTCGCCGGGCACCGGGTCGTCGCGGTCGGGCACCGGGTCGTCCACGGCGGGACCGAGTTCGCCGCGCCCGTCCGCATCGACGACACGGTGCTGGCGAAGCTCGACGCGCTCGTGCCGCTCGCGCCGCTGCACCAGCCGCACAACCTCGCGCCGGTGCGGGCGGTGTCAGCGCTCGCCCCGGACCTGCCGCAGGTCGCGTGCTTCGACACCGCCTTCCACCGCACCCAGCCCGAGGTCGCGCAGCGGTTCGGGCTGCCGCGGCGGTACCACGACGCGGGCGTGCGCCGGTACGGCTTCCACGGCCTCTCCTACGAGTACATCGCCTCCGTCCTGCCGCGGCACGACGCGGCGGCGGCGGCCGGGCGAACCGTGGTCGCGCACCTCGGCAACGGCGCGAGCCTGTGCGCCCTGCTCGGCGGCAAGAGCGTCGCCACGACGATGAGCTTCACCCCGGCCGACGGGCTCCTGATGGGCACGCGCGCCGGTTCGCTCGACCCCGGCGTGCTCCTCTACCTGATGCGGCACGCCGGCATGACCGCCGACGCCCTCGAACACCTCGTCAACCACGAGTCGGGGTTGCTCGGCGTGTCCGGCCTGTCCGGCGACATGCGCGACCTCCTGGCGAGCCCCGACCCGCGCGCGGCCGAGGCGGTGGAGCTGTTCGTGTACCGCATCGGCCGCGAGCTGGGCTCGCTCGCCGCCGCGCTCGGCGGGCTCGACGCGCTCGTGTTCACCGGCGGCATCGGCGAGAACGCGGCCCCGGTCCGCGACCGCGTCGTCCGCGCCGCCGCGTGGCTCGGCGCGGTCCGCGTCCACGTCATCCCGACCGACGAGGAGCGGATGATCGCCGACCACACGCGCCGCGTGCTGGGGTTGGCGTAGTGTCGTGTACGTCGGGCGGCCGGATTGGTAGCCGCAGGCTTTAGCCTGCGTGCCCGCGTGACGCAGGCTAAAGCCTGCGGCTACCGGCCCCGCCACCCTCCCCCGGAGACGCCCCATGAGCGCCGCGAAGACCGACCTGCTCGCCCGGTACGAGTGCAACGGGTTCGCGTTCCCGGACCGGGACTACTACGACCGCCACCTGGCGTTCGACCACGTCGTCCGCGGCGAGGCGGCGACCCAGCGCGAGCGGTTCGAGGCGGTCGCCCACACCCTCCGCGACGTCCTCGCCCAGCGCTGGATCAAGACCGCCGAGACCTACGACCGGGCCAACCCCAAGCAGGTGTACTACCTGTCGATGGAGTTCCTGATCGGCCGGTCGCTGATGAACAACATCGTCAACCTCGGCGTCGAGCAGTTCGTCCGCGAGGACCTGCGCTCGGACCCGCGCCAGGACTGGAAGGAGGTGCTCGAGACCGAGCCCGACGCCGGCCTCGGCAACGGCGGCCTCGGCCGCCTCGCCGCCTGCTTCGTCGACTCGCTCGCCACCCTCCAGATCCCCGCCACCGGGTACGGGCTGCGCTACGACTACGGCATCTTCCGCCAGGAGATCGCCGACGGGTACCAGGTCGAGAAGCCCGACCCGTGGCTGGCGAACCCCGACCCGTGGGAGGTGAAGCGGGGGGACGAGGCGGTGGCGGTGCCGCTCGCCACCACGTTCCGGGCCCGGCACGGCGAGATCGTCGTCGAGCGCGGCCGGCCGATGACGATGATCGGCATCCCCTACGACCGCCCGGTCGTCGGCTACGGCGGGCGGACGATCAACACCCTCCGGCTGTGGAAGGCCGGCACGCACACCGACTTCGACTTCGCCCAGTTCAGCGGCGGCGACTTCTTCGGCGCCGTCTCGGACCAGGTGCTCGCCGAGTCGCTCACCCGCGTGCTGTACCCCGACGACACCACGCCCCGCGGCCGGTCGCTGCGCTTCCTCCAGGAGTACTTCCTCGTCCGCTGCTCGGTCGCCGACATCGTCGCCCGCTTCCGCCGCCGCGGCAACGACTGGGCGGCGCTGCCGGACAAGGTGGCCATCCAGCTCAACGACACGCACCCCGCGATGGCGGTGCCCGAGCTCCTCCGCATCCTCCTCGACGAGGCGAAGCTCGGCTGGGACCAGGCGTGGGACCTCACCGTCCGCACGCTCGCGTACACGAACCACACGCTGCTGCCCGAGGCGCTGGAGAAGTGGCCGGTCGACCTGTTCGAGGCGCTGCTGCCGCGGCACCTGGAGCTCGTGTACGAGATCAACCGCCGGTTCCTCGGCGTGGTGAAGGAGCGCTACCCCGGCGACGACGCGAAGGCGGCGTGGCTGAGCCTGATCGAGGAGGGCGGCCCGCGCCGGGTGCGGATGGCGAACCTGGCGGTGGTCGGCACGCACAGCACCAACGGCGTCGCCGCCATCCACTCCGAGCTCCTCCGCACGACGACGGTCGCCGACCTCGCGGCGCTGTTCCCCGAGCGGTTCAACAACAAGACCAACGGCGTCACCCCGCGCCGCTGGCTGAAGCTCTGCAACCGGGACCTGGCGGGCCTCCTCACCGAGGCGGTGGGCGACGGCTGGGTGACCGACATGAGCCTGCTCCGCAAGGCCGACCCGCTCGCCGCCGACGCCGCGTTCCGCGGCAAGTTCCTGGCGGCGAAGCGGGCCGCGAAGGGGCGGTTCGTGGACTGGATCAAGGCGACCGCCGGCATCACCCTCGACCCGGACACGCTGTTCGACGTGCAGATCAAGCGCATCCACGAGTACAAGCGGCAGCTCCTGAACGCGCTCCAGGTGGTGATCTGGTACAACCGCCTCCGCGCCAACCCGAGCCTCGACGTGCCGCCGCGGACGGTGCTGTTCGCGGGGAAGGCGGCGCCGGCGTACCGGCTGGCGAAGGTCATCATCAAGCTCGTCACCGGCATCGGGCGGGTGGTGAACGCCG
The DNA here is from genome assembly GCA_017308215.1 of bacterium. GTDB lineage: Bacteria > Planctomycetota > Planctomycetia > Gemmatales > Gemmataceae > Urbifossiella. The sequence continues at coordinate 5,011 of JAFKFQ010000564.1, forward strand.
ACCCGGCGGTGCGCGGCAAGCTGCGGGTCGAGTTCCTGCCGAACTACTCGTGCACGCTCGCCGAGCACCTGATCCCGGCGGCGGACGTGTCCGAGCAGATCTCGACGGCGGGGTACGAGGCGAGCGGGACGAGCAACATGAAGTTCATGATGAACGGGGCGCTGACGGTGGGGACGCGCGACGGGGCGAACATCGAGATCGCCGAGGAGGCGGGCGAGGAGAACGCGTTCATGTTCGGGCTGACCACCGAGCAGGTGGCGAGCGGCCGGTTGTGGTACAACCCGCGCTGGCACTACGAGAACGAGCCGGAGACGCGGGCCGCGCTCGACCTGATCTTCGACAACCACTTCAGCGCGGACGAGCCGGGCGTGTTCGAGCCGGTGCGCGAGGTGCTGCTGACGAACGGCGACCACTACATGCACCTGGCCGACCTGACGGGGTACGTGAAGACGCAGGAGGCGGTGGCCGCCGCCTACCGCGACCGCGACGCCTGGGCGCGGATGGCGGTCCACAACGTCGCGCGGTCGGGCAAGTTCTCCAGCGACCGGACCATCGCCGAGTACGCCCACGCCATCTGGGGCGCCGCCCCGTGCCCGGTGGATTAGCGCCGCACCGGCGGCGGCATCCGGGCCGGTAGCCGCAGGCTTCAGCCTGCGTCACGCGAGCGCAGGCTGAAGCCTGCGGCTACCACACCGAGACCACCACACCACGGCCGAACCGGCACGATCTCCGGGGCTCATACCGAGTCGCGCGGAACGGTACCGCGGGCTCGTCGGAGCCCGGAGCGTGAGCGACGGGGTGGGCAACTGCGGTCACACGGCGGAACGACCGGGCGGGGCACCTTCGGGAATGCGCTTTCCGACGACGATGCCCTCGATTAACGTCGGGGCCACACCGCAGCCGGGACCGCCCCGCGCCCGAGGACGACATGCCCCCCGACGACGCCCGTCGAGAAGCCGAACGCAGAATTGAAGAAGCGTGTCGCTCCGGGAGTGCAGAACTCTTCCTCCGCGGCCTGGGGCTGACGGAGTTACCGGAGTCATTGGGCCAACTCACGCAACTGCAGGAACTGTACATCGGCCAGAACCAATTGACGGGGCTGCCGGAGGCCCTGGGCCGACTCCCGATGCTGCGGCACCTGGACCTCCACCAGAACCGGCTGACGGGGCTGCCGGAGGCCCTGGGCGGACTCACCCAACTGCGGGAACTGTACCTCAGCCAGAACCAGCTGACGGGGCTGCCGGAGGCCCTGGGCGGACTCGCCCAACTACACGGACTAGATCTCCGCCAGAACCAGCTAACGAGGCTACCGGAGGCCCTGGGCGGACTCACCCAACTGCAGGAACTGTACCTCAGCCAGAACCAGCTGACGGGGCTGCCGGAGGCCCTGGGCGGACTCACCCAACTGCGGGGACTGTACCTCAGCCAGAACCAGCTGACGGGGCTGCCGGAGGCCCTGGGCGGACTCACGCAGCTCAAGACACTGGACCTCAACGAAAACGCACTTGCATATATACATGAGTCACTTGGCCGACTCCCGAAGCTCAAGGCGCTTTTCCTCGCCAGGAATCGCTTGACGGAGCTACCGGAGTCGCTGGGCCGACTCCCGAAGCTCCAGATACTGGACCTGGCCGAAAACGGACTGACAGGGTTACCGGAGTCGCTGGGCCGACTCACACAGCTCAAGGAGCTATTCCTCACCGGAAACAGACTGACGAGGTTGCCGGAGTCGCTGGGCCGGCTCACACAGCTGCAGAAACTGGATCTATCTGCAAATAAACTGACGTCATTGCCGTGGTCGCTGGATTACCTCAAACAACTCCGTTCACTTTCTCTCCACAATAACCCGGAATTGGGAATTCCCCCCGAGGTGCTCGGACTGAGCCCGGCGGGGTGGGGCGGTGGCGCCGAGCTGGTCACGCTGCCAAAGCCGGAAGCGATCCTCAACTGGTACTTTCGGAACCGGGCGGCGACGTCCAAGCGGCCGATCCTGGAGGCGAAGGTGATCCTGGTCGGGTGGGGCATGGTGGGCAAGACCTCGCTCCGCCGCCGCCTCCTCAGCGACACGTTCGACCCGAATGAAGAACAGACGCACAAGATCGAGATCGCCCCGTGGCCGGTGACGGTGGGCCAGGACCGCGTAATCCTCAACGTGTGGGACTTCGGCGGGCAGGAGGTGATGCACGCCACCCACCAGTTCTTTCTCACCAAGCGGAGCCTGTACGTCCTCGTCCTGGCCGGCCGGCAGAAGGCCCAGGGCGCCCAGGACGCCGAGTACTGGCTCCGGCTGATCGAGAGCTTCGGCGGCGGCTCACCCACCGTTGTCGTCCTCAACAAGCAGCGGGGCTGCCCGTTCGACCTGAACCAGCAGTCCCTCCGGGAGAAGTACCCGTTCATCCGCCACTTCGTCTCGACCGACTGCGACCCGCCGCTCCGGTTGGACGAGTTGCGCGCCCTCATCCTGGCGGAGGTCGACAAGCTCCCGGACCTGCGGACCGAGTTCGACGCCCGGTGGATGGCGATCAAGGACGATGTCGCCCGGCTGAAGGCCACGGGCACGAAGCGGATGACGGTGGAGGAATATGCCGATCTCTGCCGGGCGAAGGGCGAGCGGGACGAGAAGTGGCAGAAGTGGCTGCTGGGGTTCCTCCACGACCTCGGGGTGGTGGTCTGCTTCCACGACGACCACCGGCTCGCCGACGACGGCCTGCTCGACCCGCAGTGGGTGGTGGACGGCATCTACCGCGTGCTCCACGCGCCGGCGCTGTCCGGCCGCGACGGCCGGGCCACCTATCAGCAGATCCGCGGCCTGCTCCCGGCCGACGAGTACACCGGTCCTGCAATCCGCATCCTGCTCGACATGATGGAGAAGTTCCAGCTCGCCTTCTGGCTGAACGACGGCCGGACCGACCTCGTCATTCCCGAGCTCATGACCGAGCAGGAGCCGGACTGGAAGGCCACCTTCCCCGACCCCGAGACCGGGCTGCGGTTCGAGCTGAAGTACGACTTCCTCCCCGGCGGGCTGGTACCGCGGTTCCTCGTCGCCACCCATCACCTGAGTGCGGACCACGAGCGGTGGCGGTCCGGGGTGATCCTGCGCAACAAGGAGCGGAACGCGGCGCTGGTGCGCGGGGACGCGACCGGTAGCCCGCCGCGCATCCGCATCCTGGTGACCGGCCCGGTCGCCACGCGCCGCGGGCTGCTCGACATCATCCGCCACGAATTCGACAAGATCCACGCCACCATCTCCGGCCTGGGGGTGCAGGAACGTGTTCCGGTGCCCGGGCACAGCAGCGTGGAGCCGCTCAACTACGACGACCTGATCGCGTTCGAGGCCGCCGGCCGGAAGACCTATTCGGTCATCATCCACGGCAGGCTCGTCGAACTTCCTCTCCCCGAACTGCTGGACGGGATCGACCCGAAGTCGGAGCGGACGGCGCGGGCCAGGCGCAAACAGGGAGGCGTGGGCCCCGACGCGCCTCCCGACGGCCCCGCCGGGCCGGAGGTCGAGGCCCTGCGGGACGCCCTGTGCGCCGCGTTCGACCAGTCGGAACTCGATGCGATGCTGCGCACCAGGATGAACGTGCGCCGGGAGGAGGAGATCGGGTCGGGCAGGCTGAAACAGGTGGCCTTCGAGCTGATCCGATGGGCCGTCCGCAGGGGGCGGCTGGCGGAGCTGATCCGGGCCGCCCGGCAGGCGAATGAGGACAACCCCGAGCTGAAAGCGTTCTGTGAGGGCCACCCGCACCTCGTGCCCTGAGGGCGTCCGGCCGACGTAGTGGTGCGCCGGCCGATCGATGCCGGCCCGGGCGAACGGCCGGCGTGAGCCGGCTGGTCGTTGGTACGGGTGCCCTCGCGGGGACGTCTTCATCTCACGAGCCGCGACCGCCAGGGAGCGGCCGCTCTGCGGCGCGCCCGCGACCCCATCGGCAGCTCGCACGGACCGGCCGGGGTGCGGAGGCCCACGAGCAACCGCGGACGACACCACCCCGCGAACGGGCACGCCGCGGAGCGGCGGAAGACCCGTTCCCCCGCAGAGCGGGGGAACGAGGAGAAAAGTGCGGTTCCTTGTCGGGCATGTTTCCTACTTCCGCCCCGTCAGTAAGTCCACGACCCAACAGCCTTTGACGTGCGGCCCGTCGCCCCGGCAGTGGCTCAGGATGTCTTCGTGCGAGCAACCGGCGTCTTCCAAGGCGTCGGCCAGCACGGGCATCCGGTCAAAGGCTTTGTCGGCGTAGATGCCTTCGGCGAGAGCGACGACCGCTTCCGTTCGCCACGAGGGGTCAACGGCGACGGGGCGGAAGGGGTTGCCGAAAATGTCCTTCAAGAAGGTCGGACTCAGTTCCCGTAGGACTGAATCTCTCCTCACATCTTTCAGCCTTCCAATGAGGTACGGTTTGTGGACGTGAGCAGTATTTGTAGCAAAGTGCATCCGATGTATCTCGGGTGCCCAATCTACCACGTTCACAAGTCTGCGTCGGTGAATCCGATTGCTTAGGTCGGCACAAGCCGAACCTGCCCGTGAGTAAGCCAGGTTGAGTTGCTGATCATCCACTTGATCGTCAGCGTACCCCTCAGCCATTTCAACCGCTTGCCTCACCCGTTCGGCGGACAGGCTATCCCAGATTTGGCGAGTACACCCACAGGCGAACAACCGCAACTTTCGGTCACTCGCCTTCCCCTTCAGGAACTCCAGCATCGGCGATGGGTCGGTCGCCGCCAGCCATTCCGCTTCGGTCATCGGTCGCCCCCAGAACCGCACCACTTCAAGGATACCCGGTTTCGGAGGGGCACGAACGGCGTCAGAACTGGACCAGACGCAAAGGGGCTCCAGGATTTGTAGCTCGGTTACTATTCCTTTCCCGGCACCAGGTCGATGGCCTAACACCCGCGGACGTGCGTCCCCGACCCGCGGCGGTGGGCAGGCACGGGGGCGTTGTCAGACCCGGCCGACCCGCACCGGCGTACCCAG
>JAFKFQ010000564.1:10010-10731 GCA_017308215.1 bacterium
GTGGGGCCGGTTTCCAACCGGCCATTGTCCGGCCGGTTGGAAACCGGCCCCACGGAGACCGATCCACCCGAGCCGGTATCATTTCTTGGGGTTGAGGCGCTCGACCGTCAGCGTCACCGGGTGGCGGCCGGGTTTCACGGCGGCCTTCAGGCCCGACGTCTTGAAGTCGTAGTACTTGTCGGGCAGGCGCTGGGGCGCGACCGGGCTCCCCTCCCCGCCGGTGGCCACCCGGTGCTCGACGATCGCCACGTCGTACTCGCCCACCTTGGCCCCGTCGCCCTCCTGACTGGTGCGGAGGGTGAACCCGCCGTCCGGGCCGATCTCGCCGCGGGAGGTGATCCGCATCCCCGGCGACTCGAAGATCACCTGCCCGCCGGCGAGCTCCTTCGCCGGCGAGCCGTCGGCCCACACGACCTTGCCGTCGACCTGGCCCATCGACGGGCCGCACCCGCCCAGGATGAGCAGGCCGAAGAAGAGGCCCGGCACGGCGGCGGCTCGGGGCAGGCGCATGAGCGTCCTCGGGGGTTGGGGGTGGCGGTCCGGGGGGCGGGGTCAGACCGAGTCCAAGTCGTTTCGAGTCCGGCGGCGGCGGGTTTTCAGCCCGAAGGGCTGGGAGCCCTCAGCCCAGGGCAAGGGCCGAAGGCCCGCAGCCCTGGGAACGGGGTCGGACGTGCTGTGCCGGCTGAAGGCCTGCGAGGCGGCTCGCAGGCCTTCAGCCTGC
>JAFKFQ010000565.1 GCA_017308215.1 bacterium
GGTGGTGACCGTATCCCACCCGGAGGGGACGACCTGGTCCGGCGAGACCGGGCGGCTCAGCAAGGAACTCATCCGCCGGTCGGTGCCCGACGTGGCGTCGCGGTACGTCCACCTGTGCGGGCCGGTCTCCCTGATGGAGACGGTCAAGGCGGCCCTCGCCGACCTCGGCGTCCCGGCCGACCGGGTGAAGGCCGAGGCGTTCGGCCCGGCACTCGGCAAGCCGGTGCCCGCCCCGCCGCCATCGTTGCCCGCCGAGGCCACGACCGCCCTGCCCACCGTGTCGTTCACCCGATCAAACAAGTCGGCCCCCCTCCCGCCGGAGCTGACGGTGTTGGACGTGGCGGACCAGGTCGGGGTGGAGATCGACAACTCGTGCCGGGTGGGCACGTGCGGCCTCTGCCGGGTGAAGCTGCTGTCGGGGGCGGTGGCGATGGCGGTCGAGGACGGGCTGGAAGCCGGCGACAAGGAGAAGGGCGTCATCCTGGCCTGCCAGGCGAAGGCGGCGGCCGACGTGGCGGTGGAGGCCTGACATGAGGGTGCGTGAACCCGCAGTCGCCGCCGGCCTTGCCGTCCTGCTCCTCACCCTGGGGCTGGGGTTCCTCGTCCACCGCGACCCGCGGTTCGCGGGGAGCGGCCGGGGCGGGGCGCTCGGCGTTGCCGCGGCCACGCTGATGCTCACCTCGCTCCTCTACACGGTCGTCAAGCGGTCCCGGGTGGTGAAGGCGTGGGTCACCCGCCGGGCGTCGATGACGGCCGTGCTGACGGCGCACATGGCCGCCGGCTTCGCGGGGGCCGTGTTAGGCCTGCTGCACACCGGCCTCAAGTTCGACAGCCCCCTCGGGGTGGCCCTGACGGCCGCCATGCTGCTCGTCGCCGTCAGCGGGTATGTGGGCCGCTACCTGATGCGGCAGATCTCCCTGGAGGTGAGCGAGAAAAAGGCTCTCCTCACCCAACTCGAACTCGCCTACCGGCGGACCGCCGGCGAGCTGGCCGCCGACCCGCGGTCGGCCGACCTGGTTCGCCCCTGGTCGGGGTTCTGGGGCCGGCCGCTCGCCAGCCTCGCCCTGTGGTCGGCTCCGGGTACGCTCCCGGCCGCGGTCCGGGCGGTGCGGCTGTCGGAGTCGATGGCCGACCTGGAGTACGCCATCAAGACCCACGACGCGATTAAGTGGTGGTTCGCCGCCTGGCTGCGCGTCCACGTCGGGGCCAGCGTCCTGCTCGTCGCGCTGTTGGCCCTCCACGTCTGGGCGGCGGTTCATTTCGGGCTGAGGTGGTGGCCATGACGTGGACGCGGTGGGTCATGATGGCGATCACGGTGGCGGCGGCGGGGGGCTGGGCGGTTCACCGGTTCGCGCCCCTGGGGGGCACCGCGACCTGGGAGCGGCTGGTGAGCCCGGGCGGCCTGTCGGCGGCGCACGCCTTTCTCGCGGACAACTGTGCGGCCTGTCACGTGCCGGGCCGGGGGGCGGCGGCGGACAAGTGTGCCGTCTGCCACGCCGACAGCCTCGTCCTCAAACGAGAGCCGACCGCGTTTCACGCGACCGTCGGCAGTTGCCGGGGGTGCCACCCGGAGCACCGCGGCCCCGCCGGCCGGCCGACGGTAATGGACCACGCCGCCCTCACCCGGATCGGGTCGAAGGGGCAACCGGGCGGGAAGGATTCCTCGGTCACGAAACTGGTCCGATGGCTGGCGGACGAGCCGCACTCGGGGCCGCACGACGGCCCGCGCCGGGAGGCGACGCTGAACTGCGTGACGTGCCACGCGACGAAGGATCGGCACCAGACGCTGTTCGGTCGAGACTGCGCGGTGTGTCATCGAACGGCGGGGTGGACGGTGCCGGAGTACCGTCACCCGTCGCCGAAAACGACCGAGTGCGCCGAGTGCCACCAGGCCCCGCCGAGCCACTACATGGAGCACTTCTCGATGGTGTCGGCGACGGTGGCCTTCCAACCTCACGCCCGAGTGCGACAGTGCTTCGCCTGCCACCAGACGACGGCGTGGAACGACATCCGCGGGGTGGGCTGGTACAAGCACCACTGACCGCTGAGCCGGCCGAGCGCGGAGTGAGAGCTGTAAGCCGTTTCGGACGAGTCTCGGCCGGAACGGGAGAGGAACGAAGTGAGTGAAATGGAACAAACAACGGAGGAATGCATGAACAGGAAAAAACACAGGAACGCCGCAGTGGTCTTCGGTCTCGCCCTTGCCGCCGTGACGGCCGTCACGGTCACGCCGGGCCGTTCCCTCGCCGAGGAGCCGAAGGCGTCCGCCCTCGAGGCGCGGGTGCGGGAGCTTGAAGCGCGGGTCGCCAAGGTCGAGGGGCGACTGGCCGAGCACGACCGTCACAACGCGGCGCACATGGCGCATACAAGCCAGGCCAAGCCGGCAGACCCACGGGACCAGCCGATGGGCCAGATGCCGCCGATGGGTCAGATGCCGCCGGCCGGATCGATGCCGCCACAGCCCGGTTCCCAGCCGGGGATGCCCGCCGGCGGCATGGGCGACATGTAGACGGGAACGGATGAACCTCGTCGCCACAGCACACAGTCTGCGGCGACTGGACTGTTGGAGAAAACCATGATGAAACACTGTCGTAGTTGGATGCTGTTGGTCTGTCTTGCGGCGCTCGGGCTGTTGGTGCTCTCGCCGATGTTCGGGGCGAGTGTGGCGGGGGCGGGAGCGCTGTTCGGCCTGCTCCTGATGCTCGCCTGTTGCGTGCTCCCGATGACGCTCCTGTTCCTACCGAGGAACGACGCCGCGGGCTGCTGCAAGGCGAAGGGGGATGACCCGTCCGCCGCGAAGCCCGACGGCCGATCGCAGGACGAGAAGTCGTCCGGGTGCCACTGACACCGGCCGGCGGTTACGGAAGGAACAGAGAAAGACGGAGGGAGATATGCGAACTGTATCAAAGCGAGCCCGGTGGCTCGGCGTTGGCGCGTGCGTGTGGGGTGCCGTGGGGTGCTCCGGCACGGCACATCAAGGGCTCGTGGTGATGAGGGTCAGCGAGACCGAGGCTCACGTCGGGTTAGGCTCGGGAGAGGTGAAACCAGGCGACCGGCTCACGCTCCTCCGGTACCTCTGCACCGGGCCCAAAAAAGACTCCAACTGCGAAATGCGTCCCGTCGGCCGCGGGGTCGTGCTGAAAGTCATTAACGACGACTACTCCATCGCCCGGTTCGACGCCCCGAACGGGCTACACGAACGTGATCAGGTGGAGCTGGTCCCGCCGAGCGAGTAGGCCGGCTCACCGGATCCGGGGCAACCCGGCCGCCGGGTCGTAGGGGGCGAGCCGGTGCCGGATGCGGACGGTGCTCCCGACCGGCGGGAGTTCGGGGAAGGTGACGGAGAATCTGGCCGCCGGGTGGCTGCCGTGGCGGCCGTGGCGGAGCGGCTCGAATTCGAGCGGCTGTCGGGAGAGGAGGCGACCGTCGGGGGCGACCACCTGGGCCTCCCCGGTCGCGGTGACCGGCCCGTCCGGGTGGTGTCGGGCGGTCATGCGGCCGGTCACCCAGAGCTGACCGTCCCGGCCCGTCACCTCGGCCTCGATCCGGCAGCCGTCCGCCGTGTCGGCCTGCAACCGGTAAACGCCCTGGGCGACCAGGTCGGGCGGGGGCGGGGTGCCGATCCCGCAGCCAGCGAGGGACAAGCATAGAGCGAGGATGGGGGAGCGCGGCGACACGGGCGGAGCATAGCGCACGGGCGCGGACACGGCGAGTAAAACCTGTGACGGAGCAGGGCGCGGCCAGTGCCCGCGGTGTGACGGCGGGCATACCACGGGCACCGGCGGGCGGACTTATTGATGGGGCTAACTTACCCCGCCGTGGAGACAACCCTCATGAAAACAATCGCCATGAATTCTAAAAGGCTGCTCAGTTTGCTTCTCACCGGACTGCTCCTGCCGACGCTGGCGTTCGCCAATGGCCGGCGGGTGCAGAACACCACCCCGCCGCCGTACACCCCTCGGACCGACGCGGATTTCATCGAAGCCCTGGTGCCCCACCACCTGGACGCGCTCGAAATGGCCCGGGTGGAGGTCGAGCGGGGGACGCGGCCGGAGGTGCGGGCTATCGCCGAGGGAATGATTGCCGATCAGACCCGGGAGATCGCGCTCATGATAGCCGAGTACCGGGACCTCACCGGCCGGAGCCGGGTGCCGCCGCCGCCGACCGACCGCCACATGCGAAACGACATGGCCCTCCTCGACCGGGCGACCGGGGCAGCGGTTGATGCGGTGTTCCTCGAACAGATGATCCCCCACCACGCGGGTGCCCTCGTGCTGGCCCACCGGGCGCTCCCCTACCTCCGGCGGCAGGCGCTCCGCGACCTCGCACAGAACGTGCAGAACGCCCAGGCCGCCGAGATAGGTGAGATGCAGGAATTGAAGGTGGCCCCGTAGGTAGCAGCCGGAAGGGTGACTTCCGCGTACGGGGCTGCTGTGGGCGTTATAAGGAAAGAGCGAGGAATTCAGTGGAGGGGTCGCCCGGCTAGACCGCCGACCTCTCCCTTCGTTTACCGCTTATTTTAGCATCGCTGTGAAACGCTCCATTGCGGTCAGGATGTGGTTGAGCTTGACCGGCTGGAGTTGCAGACGAAGCGTGTTCACGTCTCCGACAACGTGGTAGGGATCAGCCCCCTGTTGTCTTCGGTGCGGTCGTCTTAGCCGCCTTCGCCTTGTTGTCTTCGGCCGTCTTGGCAGCCTTTGCCGGGTTTTTCTCGGTAGCCGGCCGGCACCCCTCGCAGCACAGGAACACCGCTTTCCCGTTGGCCAACACCTTGACCGGCGGCCCCATCGACCCGAGCCGGACGGAATCCTGAACGGCGCAGAACTTTTGGGCTTCGGCCGCCGCCCGGTCCTCCTTCGTGAGCTTTGCCATGCTGGCAGCCACGTCCCGTTCGGCCGACACCGGGTCGAGCGGAACGACCTCGACGCAGTACGTTTCGCCGGCGTGTATGGGGAACGAGTGGACCTGGGTCACCCAGCGGTTCCCCTCCAGCCAAACCACCCCGACATGGTAATACGACGCCACCCCGGGCACCAACGGGGTAGACACGAACTCGAACGTCGGCTTCGACGCCTCGGACACCAGCTTTTCGTTTCCGACCCAAAAGTCCGCCCCAGGGGGCAGGTGGGCGATGACGCTCGCCCTCTCAGCCGTGCCAGCCGGCCCACCCGGCACGGGTTGCGGGGCAAGGTGTGAGTACGGCAGAGTGCGGACTTGGATAGTGGTCCGGGCCGGGAACACCGGCGGGGCGTTAGCCGCAGGGCGGGGGACCGACCGCCAGTTCGTAGCATTTCGGAAGGCCGTATCTCCCCAGCGCTCGCCAGGCGGCGGGGCAGCGACGGCGACAGCGGCAAGCCCCACTGCGGCGAAGGCCATCCGACGGACGAGGGTGTAAAGGCAGCGGCACATCGAAGGCTCCGTGGTGAAAACCGCCGACATCGCAGGGCCGAAAGCGGTGAGCGACAAGCTCGCTGCACGCCTGCTTTAGGCTTGGCGGACTAGGGGCCAGGTGGATGTCGGACGCGCTCGTGCCTCTCTTTGCAAGGTGCATGCCGGCACACATCCCCGGTCCACTACCCGTGGATGCACGCCGAAGTGGTGTGGAGAGCGATCCGGCGAAAGTGCTCGGCATGACGAATCCGCACACGAAGATCAGTCCGGTGTGACGGGATCGCACAGCACCGGGGATCTATATCCGATATGACACGCCACTGGAAAAAGCGTGATGTGCTCGCTGCGAAGGAATGTCCTTCGCAGCTGATGCCGTCTCAGCTCGCCAGCTCGGGACGAACGGGATCGGCTCCTGACGTGCCTGTGTAAAGCGTATGCTCGGTGCTCCGGGGCTCATTCCCGTCGTCCGTCACGCCACCTGGCTGTTCAGCAGCCTCAAACGCCCCCGGGTATGGCGACTGGGCCGCCGGCACGCATTCGAAGTCTTCAAGGGACGCCACGGAGCCTGACGCAACCTCCAGCGGCGTCCCGCCGTTCAGCCGCTTGAGCAGTTCCGCTACCACCAGGCAGCCCGCGACAACTCCGACGAAGGGCACCCCGACGGTCCGCGACGCGAGCTGGGCAAGCCCGCAAGCGTCCATCCCCTTTTGTCGCAAGGTGCGGTAGGCGGGCTGACCCTCGAAGTTCGTGTCCGCTTGCCCCACGTGTCGTGACCAGATCTGCTCCGCCGTACGGGAGGCCGGGAACGTGTGGAGCGAGATGCTGCGAAAGGCGTTCGGCCCGGCTCCCAGTCCGGCCTCGACGATCAAGTCGAAGCCCGCCTTTTCTAGAGACATGCGGGCGAGCGCGTTATCGACCCCGCACAGAGCGACGTTCGGCTCGCCGGCCGCCCGGCGGGTGTGGTCTCCGAACCGCCGCTCCTCGATGACGGTTGTGAAGCCGCGGTCCTCCAGCCAGCGAGAAACGCACCGGGCCTTGTGTCGGCCGACGTCGTCCGCGAACGACAGGATCGAGGTGCTGTCGTTCGACGGGGCAATCCGGTCGAAGTCGTGGAGGACGAGTTCGACCTGGCCGCGGGTGCGGAAGGGCAGGCAGGCAAGCAGCCAGGCGAACGCCTGCCCCAGGTTGCCCGTCCCAATGACCCACAGGCGAGACGGGAGGTAGGCGACCTGCGGCTCGGACGGGTCGGCCATTTGCCAGTCGCGTCCCGGGTGCCAGAGGGACAGGCCGGTCGCGCGGCGGCCGGCGAGGGGGTGGTCCCCGGCGTGGAAGGCGAACGCCTCCGCCGCACACACTGCCGCGGCAAGCGCCGGGGCGATGCCGATAGCCGTCCGTTCGTCGAGCCGCCGCCCGTCGCGGACGGGGATGACTCCAGCTCGCCACCCGTTCCAGGTCAGTTGCCAACGGGGGCCAGCGCCGTCGAGATGGTCCACGGTTCCGATAGCCGCCGCCGGCCAGTCGGGTCTGGCCGCCGAGACGACCCGGCCGCCGAGCTGAGTGACTGCCTGAGCCAGCGTCCGGTCCGGGGCCAGTGGTGAGATGCTCGGCCCGTCGCACGGTCCGACCACTTCGACGCCGCCGAGCAGCGTCCGTCGGGCGACGTTGACCAGAGTGAGGAGTGCGGCCTGGTGGTGCGGGGAGCTGTTGACCTCGGCACCGAGGCGGACCGTGAGGCCGAACGACTGCAAGAGGCCGACGGCCGCCTCGTGGGTGGCGGCCTGGCCGCTGTCCATGAAGTATTTCGCCGTCCGGTGCAGGGTGTTGTGATCGAGCGCGGTTGGCATCGTTAGCTCCAGAAGCCGGTGTAGAGGTAGTTGCGTGTCGTCGGATGTGTTCGGTCTCGCCACCGGTGGTCGCCGCGGTATTCGAACACGCCCAGCTCGCTCGCCCGGGGCTGTCCGGCGGCGAAGTTCGGCACGATGATCGCGACGTGCCCGGCGCGGGCGACCATCGGGTTCGTGCGGTCGGACTCGCTCTGGAAGGCGGCACGGGGGTGGGTGTGGACGTCCGCCAGGACGGTTAGCTTCCGCTTGCGGCACAGCGCCCACAGGGCGGCGAACGCTTCGCCGTGGAGCACACACACGCCGGTCGCGTAAGCGGCAGGGTCGAGTTCGTCGTAGAAGACGGCGTCAGTGACCTGGAGCCGCCCCCACCGCTCGCACCCCAGCAGGAACGCGCCGGCCTCGTGGCTGTTCTCGCCCCGCCGGTGCAACTCGCCGATGACCCACCGCCACGTCTTACGCGGGCAGTTGATGCGGTGGCTAGGAGCCACGAGGCCCCGTATACCCGCTCTGATTGAGGAGATCATGAATCTGCTCCAGGTAACAAACGATGCCCCGGCCGGGCTGCCACATCCGATTCGGGTACTGGGCCGGCCAGTTCGAGTGCCCTTCGAGCGCGACCCGGTCGCATGGCAGGTAGAGGCATACCCCTCCGTTCCAGTCCGGCCGGAAGACCGAAGCGATGATGGGATTGCCGGCTGGCCATCGCGGAGGCGGCAGCGGGCAGTTCGCCGCAATGTCCCAGGGCTTGGCCGTCACCGGCGTTTGCCGGTAGCCGGAGCACTCGAACCGAAACCCGTACTCGGTCGGGGCGTTCCCCCGTTCCGGGGCGGCGACGGCGATGACGACGTGAGGCCAATCCGTGGCGACGTGTCGCCACCGGCCCTCGAACACGCCGCACCGGAACTCCGGTGCGGCCAAGTCTTGCTCCATCAACAGTTGGTCGGGCCGGTTCACGTTACCCCTCCACTCGCTTTTCCGGGACGAGGTCGAAGCAGACCTCGCAACGGCGGCCGCTCACGAGCTGCTGAAGGGGGGTGTCGTTCGCCGGACGGTCGCTGGAGTTGCACACTTGGAGCACGTGCTCCGCGGCGTCCTTCGGGTTGAGCCGGAACTCATGCACCGCCCACGCCTTCACCGCCCGGACCCGCGTCCCCGGCGGGAACGACCGCTCCGCGGTTTTGTCGAGGTAGTTGACCGTGCAGGCGAGCCGGCGGCAGTGGCAGACGTGAACCCGCGTCCCGTGCTTCAGGCACGGCAGCCGTTCGTGCGGGTCGTGGCAGAGGTGTTCCTCGGACTCGTCGATGTAGACGAAGGACTCGGCATCGACCGAGATGCCGCCGGCGGCGAGGGCGGCGTGCAGTTCCCCGACGGTGGCCCCGTCGGCGAGTTCGAGTTCGAGGACGCCGGGCCGGCCCTGGACTTGGATGAACAGGATAATCTTGGACATTTGCTTCTCCTTCGGGGGTGAATTCCCCACTACAAGAGAAGCGAAGCGGCGGGCAAAAAAGCGGAACCCGCTGTCAGGCACCGCAGAAGCGAAGCGGCGGGCAAAAAAGCGGAACCCGCTGTCAGGCACCGCAGATGAAATAGCACTGGCAGTTCGGGCAGATTCTGGCGTCCGTCTTCGGATGGAACGCACCGGCCTCAATCCCGCGGATCGCCACGGCGTACTGCTCGATCAGCTTGGCGTCGTTCTTCTCCGACACCTCGACCGGCTCGCCGGTCGCAAGATAGAACGTTTCCACATTCACCTGTACGCCCGGGTACTTCGCGGCCGCCCCCTGGCGCAACAAAGCGTAGATCGGCTTCTCCGCTTCGGACTTGGTCTTTCGGCCCGTTCGCACCCGCTGGACATGAACGGTGCCGTCGGCCGTGACGACCACACGGTCGGGGGTGATGGTGACGCGACGCTCGCCGACGGGAACGCTCCACTCTTCGCGTGCGTATCTACCGTTCTCGGCATAGACGGCCGTCATCATGGCGTTGACCATGCCCTCCGCCGTTGCTCGGTAGTACGACTCGAAGGCGTGTTCGAGCGGGCCGTCCTGCGACCAGACCTCTGCCAGGTGTTCCAGCGCTGCGGCTGTGGTGACGGTCTGGCCCGACTGCCGCTGGAGTTCGATCCACCCGATGGTCGTGTACACGCAGCGGTGGAAACGCGGGTAGGCCGCGTTGTCCCGGCCGCCGCGGAGTCCTTCCTCGATCTGGTAGAAGTACCGTGCGGGGCAGCCCATGTAGACGCTCAGCTCAAGCTCCGTGTAAGTCGTCCGCCGGGCCGCCAGCCTCGGCACCACCGGGAGCGCGTAACTCGCTCCGGAGCCGCTGCTGGTTGTCGCCTTCATCATCCCGCTAATGGGGGCCAAAAACTTCGAGGCCGTTGAGTTCTTCGAGGTGTACTTCTCCGCCCGGCTGAGCGAGAGGTAGTCCCGGGCGCGGGAGAGGGCGACGAAGAACAGGCACTCCTCCTCCGCGTCGTGGTGCGCCGGCTGAACGACGAGGTGCGGGAGCGACTGCGGGGGCGGAACGCGAACCCCTTGCCGGTTTGCGGGCATGTACGTGGTGGCGATCCCGGGCAGGTGGACGGCCCGGAACTCCAGCCCTTTGCTGCCGTGGATCGTCATCACCCGCACGGCGTCCATGTCGCCCGCTTCCGAGGAAACGGCCCGGTACATGGTGTCTTCGTTCAGCGCCTCGATCCGGCGAACTCTCTCCAGGAACCGACGCCGGCTCGTCTCTCCCGCGCACCATGTCGGTCGCAACGACCAACGGCCGGAGGTAGTCACTCCGGTCGAACAACCAGGTCGTCAACAGCATCCAGGGGGAGGTGGCAAAGCCCAAGCCGCGGAGTTGGTCCGCCAGTTTCTTCAGGCCGGCTCGCCCGCCCGGCGAAAGCTCGGTAATGCTGGGAAGGTTGCCGAGGGCGTCAAAGAGCGACATCTTCTTCGCAGCCGCCCAGCGGATCACCGCGAGCGCGTCCACCCGGGAGACACCGTATTCCGGGAGCCCAGCGACCCGGACAAGGCCGACACCGCCGTACTCGGCGTCGAGCCCGACGAGAGACAGGAGGTCGCGTATCTCGGCGCGCTCGAACAGGTCGCCGAGGTAGAGGAGGGGGACGTTCAGGCGCTCCAGAACATCGGTTATCCGCGAGAGGGTCAAGTGGGTGCGGGCGAGAATCACTTGCTCTCGGTACGGAACGCCCTTGGCTTTCAGCTCCTCGATCCGCGCCTTGATCGCTTCGGCCTCGGCTGCCACCGTGGGAACCACGGTCATGGTAACCTCGCCCCCGTCCCCTCGGCTGGCCTGCCACGATCCGGCCATTCCGCTGCCCCCGCCCATCGTCGCGGAGAATCGCTCGAAGGCGCGAACCACCGGCCCGAACGAGCGGTAGTTGAACGCCAGCGATTTCCGCGTGCCGCTGAACTCGACCGAGAAGCGTGCGACGTTCGAGGGCTCGGCACCCCGGAACCGGTAGATGGACTGCCGCGGGTCGGCGACTACCCAGACGTTGGTGTTCTCGGCGGACAGCAGACGCAACAGCCGGGAACTCGCGCGGTTCACGTCCTGGTATTCGTCCACGACGATGTGACGAAACCGGGCTTGGAACTGCCGCCGGATGTCGTCGTGCTCGGTCAGCACTCGGACCGCGAGCATGATCAGGTCGCCGAAGTCCACCGAGTCGTTTTCGACCAGCAGCCGCTCATACTCCTCGTAGACCCCGGCGACCTCGAGCGCCTTCTCCGCTCGCTCTCGGTCTTCCTCCGTCGTTGCCGAGGCGTGCGACGCCGCCGCCTCGGCACGGAAGGCGTCGGGCGTGAGCAACTCGTCCTTGCAGCGAGAGATCATTCGCAGCACGTGAACGAGGTCGAAAGCGGGCTCGTAGAGGTTCTGGTAGTGGTGAAGCTGGAGTCGCGACAGATTATCCTCTAGCAGTGCCAACGACCCGGTTTGGTCGAGCACGCGAACCTTCTTTGTCCGGCCGACCCGCGCCGCCCACGTCGTCACGAGCTCCATCCCGAAGGAGTGGAACGTGCCAACCCACATCTCGATGGCAGCCTGGGCGTTCATCACCCCGAGGCGCTCTCGCATCTCCTCGGCGGCCTTCTTCGAGAACGTCAGGGCCAGGATCGACCCGGCCTCGGCCCCGTTGCCGAGCAGGTGTTGAATCCGATGCACCAGGGTCCGCGTCTTCCCGGTGCCGGGTCCGGCATCCACGAGCAGCGGGCCGTCGGCCCAGGTCGCCGCCGTCTGCTGCGTGGCGTCCAACTCGATGGCAGGGGCCGGCTCCCCCGCCGCCGACGGTTGGAGCGGAGGCAGGAGCAGCGCCCGGACGAGCTGACTGACAACAACGTTCAGGGGTAATCCCAACTCCGCCGCGATGTCGGCGGGCCGACGCCCACGGGCGACGTACTCCTCACGCAGCCAGTTCGAAGGGCAGAGAAACTCGCATGCGAATATGTCGGCCTGGACCTCTTTCCGTTCGCGCGGGGAGTACCCCTCGACCTTCCCCGCGCCGCTCTCGATCGGGTCGCCGCTGAGCAGATGGGATGTCGCCGTCACCTCGTTGCGCGGGTCTTTGTGGAGCTTGTAGTGGCCGATCTCGTGCGCGATGACGAGGACTTCGTCAGCGGGCCGCTGGCCCGACGCGATGTTGATCAACCGCGCGGCGCGCTCGATGAAGCCGAGCACGCTCGGGTCCACGATGCTCCCGGGCTGGTAGTACTCCAGTTCGAGATCGTCGATCCCGAGCGCTGCCTTGATCAGGCTCTTGGCGTGTCTGTCGCCGTCCGCGCGCGACAACGCCTGGGCGTGGAACTCCTGCGCCTTTCGGCGGATGTCGATCCAGCTATCCATCGTTATGCCTTCCCGAGCCAGTATTGTTTGCGGGCGTCGGACATCGAGCTGGTTCGCACAAGCTCTTCGTAACTACGGGGGATGACCGAAGGCGTGCCTCCCGCCTTGAGCAGGCCGAGCGTAGGGTTTGAGAGCGCAAGCGTGGCCGCGGCCTCTAGCTGCTCGACGGTGATCGACCAGCAGTTCGTCAGAGCGGCGACCAGCCGGTCCCCGACCGGTGCGAGCATACGCCCGCTCACGAGCGCGGAGAGAACGCTGCGGCCGATGTCGAGGGAACGTGCGAGGTCGGGAACGTTCGTCCCGGTGGCGGCCATGATCTGCTCGAACGTCCGCGCCGGGGTCTGGTCGCCAGAGGCGGCGGACCGGGCTTTGTGGAGGGCGTCCAGCATGCGGCTCTGGCTGCGGGAGATCATCGCCTCGTCGGGTTCGGGAGCCGGTAGCTCCTGCCGGGCCGCCCAATCCTTGAGAATGGCCGCGTGCGAGCGAATGTCGTCCGCATACTGTGGGTGCCGCCTGATCAGCTCCTCGATGTCCTTGGCCGTCGGGTTGCTGTGGGTCTTGTGCATTTCGAAGAGGATGGCGTCCCGCTCTGTCTCTCGGTTCGTGTCCGTCATGACTGTTCTCCCACGATTGGTCCTAGTTGTTCCTGAACACCGGTTATCCACTCGGCGGCTGTCTTTGAGCTGACGCCTAGCAGTCCGGAGATCGATGTCGTCCGTTTGGAGGTGAGTGGGATGCCCTCCATGTGCAGGCGGAAGGCCAGCCGGTGTCTCTCGTCGGGGATGCGACCGAGCACTTCCTCCACGTACGCCTGGCTCTCCATGTCTCGGGCAAGACGCATGTCGTCGGTGCGCTCGCCGTCGAAGGCCGAGTCCACATTTTCCACGCACGTCTCCCGCGACCTTTCCAAGGTGTCGGCACGGATGGCGTCTGCCACGCGATATCGAATCCGCGGCACGAACGCCTCGCGCAGTCCCTTGCCGTCCGCCGAGGACGGTTGGAGCATTGCCACAATGAGCTGGTGGTGTACCTCTTCCACAAGGTCGGCACCCTGATTCGGCAGGTGCTTCCCGACGTGCTTCCGAATGACCCGGAGTATGGTGTTTGAGGCGCACAGCGCTAGGGCATTGATCACCGCCGGGTCGGAGTTCGGACCAAGATCCTGGATCGCCGCAATAACGCCCTCCATTCGGAAGGCCTTGAACTCGCCACTGCGAACCGCCTGCCGCCACCCTTCCAAGTCCTTGGAGTCGGGTGGCGGCTTCTCTTGGTCAAGGACCGCCATAGACGTACACCTCCACATTCGGCACCCACTCGGTAAGCGAACCGAGCAGCAAAAAAACGGAAGCCAGTTGGGGGAAAAAGTGCAGGCCAGCCCTGCCGCAGAGCCAGAATCGCCGCAAGTTGTTTCGAAACAACGCCTTGCGATGCCGATTCGCTGGCGACCTGGTCCGTCGGATTCAGAATCCGGTGAGTCGCCGAGCGGATGGCAAGCGGTGGGTGGGCCGCCGCTGACACTTCGCGAGATCACCTCAACCCGCACGGAGCATGGGCCGGGCACGCAGTCAGATGACGATGCGTTCAATCTCGTCGAGAGTTATTTCGTCCTCTGTTCGGTCGTAGAGTTTAGTCGTTCTCGGCGACTCGTGGGCGGCGATGGCCTGGGCCTTTTCGATGGAGCCGCCGTTGCCGAGGAACGTGGTTATGCCGGTCGCCCGGAAGGTGTGGTTGCACGTCGATTCCGGAATGCCGGCCCGCTTCGCCCGTCGCTTCACCATGCGGAAGGCGTCGTTCCGCGTCATCGGCCGGCCGGTCAGGAGGCCGCGTGGCCCGATGGACTGGAAGAGGGGAGTCTTCTTGTCCTCGCCGATTCGTGCGGCGAGCAGGTACTCGTCCAGGTACTCCTCGGCCGTGTGGTGGGCCGGCACCGGGTGAATCTTCCCGCCCTTCTCTTGGAACCGGAACCACCACCGCTTCTTCTCCTGGTAGTAGTCCTCGACCCGGAGGGAGACGGCGGCGGTCACCCGGGCGAAGCTGTAGACCATGACCGCGATGAGCGCCCGGTCGCGCAGGCCGGAGAGCTTGGCGGTGTCGATCGAGTCGAGCAGCCGGCGGGCCTGGTCCGAGTCTAGGACCGGGGTTTTCCCGCGCTTCACCACGTACTTCGGCCCGCGGACGGAGGCGGCCGGGTTCATGGCCAGCACCTGGCCGGTGACGAGCCAGTCGAACAGCATTCGGACAGCGGCCAGGTGCTGCTTGACCGTCGGCGGCGAGCCGGGGTGCCGCTCGATGTAGGCCGCGACGTGGATGGGCTCGATGTCGATGAGTTCAAGGCCGTATTCCTGGCACCAGGCGAAGAACTGGCCGACGGCCCGGGCGTAGGCCAGGCGGGTGTTCTCGTTGCGGATGGAGGCGGTGAAGAACTCCAGGAACCGCTTGCGGGCCTTCTTGCCGGCATGGGCAATGATGGCGGGGACTTGGCCGGCCGAATCCCACTCGCCGAGGCCCTGGTCGGGCGGCTGGACTGTGACCCCCTTCTGGTTCATTGGCCGCACCATAAAGGACGTTATGGTGCGACGTCAACGAGTTTCGGGGGCGGTCGATTTCGGTGGCGACTTGGGGTACGACTAGCTCGGAACGGCCGGCACCGGAGCTACTCCGGGGATGCTGGACGGGGCCGATAAAATTCACCTTCAGCGGTGTAGCCGCTCGACGGTGGTGCCAGCCGGAGAGTACAGAAATGCCCAGACCGCTGCTTGTTGACCTCGACGACTTGGTGCTGACCGTCCGCGACCGCAGCAGCCGCTCGTACATCCTGGAAGCCGTGAATGCTTACCGGGCCGAGGCGTATCGCTCGGCGATTATCTCGACGTGGATTGCCGTCGCTTACGACATCATCAGCAAGGTGCGTGAGCTGGCTGGTCAGGGTGAGCCGGAAGCCCAGGCCCTGGTCTCCGAGCTTGACGACGCGATCGAGAAGCAGTCGCACGGCGACCTGTCAGCCATCCCGCGACTTCAGAAGGTCGAGAACGACCTCCTGGATAAATCGCTCAACAAGTTCGAGTTCCTCTCACGACAAGAGCACAACGACCTCACTCGGCTCAAGGAGGACCGGAACCTGTGCGCGCACCCGGCGTTCACGAAGCAAGACCTCCTGTTTCAGCCCACCCCGGAATTGGTCCGATCGCACATCGTGCATGCCGTCGATCACCTGCTCCAGCACCCGCCGGTCCAAGGGAAGAACGCCTTCGCCCGCCTGAAACAGGATCTTCTTCAGCCATCGTTCCCTACTGACCAGGCTGCGGTCACTGCGTTCTTGCGTCACAAATACCTGGACCACATCAAGCAGAGCTTGCTGCGGAACCTGATCACGGTGTTCCTCAAGATCGTCATCAAGCGGTCGGAGCCGGACTTGAGGGGCCACGAGGCCGCGGTCGTTCGCTGCCTCGCCGCGGTCCGTCAGCACTCGCCGGCAGTGTTCAACGCGACGATGGCGGATCAAATCCCGAAGCTGACAACGGATCTGAAAGACACGGCCTTGAAGCGCGTCATCCGGCTGTTCCCGGTCGAGCCGCGGGTGTGGGGCTGGCTGGGAGAGGACTTGCAGATTCGGTTGCGAACGATCGTCACCGGGTACGCTTACGACGAAGGGGCGAGTGACTACCTGTTCGATGGGTTTGCTATCGACGAACTCAGGCCCCTGCTCGCTGCGGCTGTGAACCGCCTTGATGAAACGGAAAAAGTCGCTGTCATACGCCGCTCCCCTCGGGCCGAGTTCATCGACTCCGCGTTTGAAGTGTTCAAAGAAGCGGGCAGTTGGCGGTACGCGGAACGACTTGCCGTAGACCTGATCCTGCCGCTCAGCAGGTACTACAGCGCCAGCGACATTGAACGGCTGCTGGAGATCATTCCTTCAAACGGCCAAATCTACGGCGCGTCCGACATGCCCGACTCGGTCACGGACCTATTCAAGAGGACCGATCGACTGCACGCGACGACGCGGCAATTCTGGGAGAAGTTCCTCCAGAAGCAAAGCCGAACGCACTACCCGTTTCACTCGCTGGCTCAGGCCATGTCCGCAGCGGGAATGACAGTTCCGAAAGACGAGGATGAAGAAGAGGACGACGACTGATCAGACCCGAGCCAGGTCTGGCGGCAGCCGCCCGACATCTCCCGAAGTACTTCCGTCGCGGCTTCCCGTTTAGCGGAGTACGATTGACGCGGTGATCCCGAGGACGAGGAGCGTACACAACTCGGGAGACTGATACGCGAGCCAGAAGGCCGACAACACCAAGCTGTAGCAGACGAACATCATGCCGGCACCTCCTGAATAGAGAGGCCCGGTGGTGCGGCGGGCCTTGTTGCAAAACCGTCGTCAGTAGTCGTCCGGCAGGAGCACGGTCGTCACCGAGCGGTCGGCCTCGGTGATGACCCAGAAGGCCGTCCCGCCCGCCGACGTGTAGGCCGATAACAGCCGCGTCCCGTCTCGGACCGACTCGTCGTTCGCTCGTCGGTCGTCGTCATCCACCTCGCCCCAGTCCCCGGAGATGTGCCGGCGAAGGGCCGCTACGATGTCCGGCTGGGTGAGTGCGGTGAGCGCGGCCGGGGTCGCCACGATCTGCCCGAGTGGGACGGGCAAGAGGTGCGGAGGCACCATGTCGGTCCCTCCCGGGTTACTTCTCGGATCCGGCCGGGTTCTCGTAGACCCACACCATCGCCAGGTCTGCCACCTTGGCGACCAGCGGCAGGTCTTCCCGGCCGAAGCTGGTCGAGTCCTGCCACTTGTCCTGCTTGTCCTTGTAGAGCCGGGTGATCTGCACGTTGTACCGCGGCCCGTTCTCGGTGTCGTTCAGCCAGACGGCGGCCCGGATGCGGCCGAGTCGGAGTTCGTGAACCGGCTTGTTGGCGGGCTTCTCGTCGCGAGGCGGGTCGCCCCGTTGGCTCGTTCGATCGGAGCCGTTCTTCGCAGCCATCGTCGTAACCTCGGAAAGAGTTTGCACGTCCCGGGCCGGCCGACTTTCGGCGGCCCGCCGTGCGCGGGTGTTGGGTGGGCGAAGCCGGGGGCGCAGTCTCCCCGGCGGCACGCGACGGGTGTCGGGTGCCTTGCCGTTTCGCCTCCGCCGAGCGGTTGCCACTCGACGGGGAGTCTCTCGGGCCGTGCGACCATCGCCGCCACACGGTCACTCCGGCGGGTAAGGAGTTAGGTCTCCTGGGTGCGACTGAGGGACGGGGTCAGGCACGAACAGCCGCTGAGAGCATGTTCGGAGGCCGTTTCGAGGCGCGGCTCCACCGCAAAGTTCGTGGCGCGGGCGTCGTACTCCCCGGCCAGCACGCGACGGATGAGGTCGAGTGCGTTTTCGTAGCTCCAGAAGCCGAGTGTGAGTGAGGCGACTTGCGTGAACGCCTCACCCGGGTTGGCCGGTCGCTTCACCACCGCGAAGTCGGTGGACCCGTCTTCCGGCAGAGAGTCGTTCAGGAACAGGTAGCCTTCGATCTCGAACGCGGCGCAGGGCGGCCACGT
>JAFKFQ010000256.1 GCA_017308215.1 bacterium
CGCAGGGCTACCGCACTACGAACTGCTGGCTGCGTAGCGGCTTGAGACTACACCGAGGGTATCAGGAGGATACCCATGCCGGTGCTGCCGCTGACGGCGGTGTTCGACGACCTGCCCGACCCCCGCCGGGACACGGCCGACAAGCTCCACCGGCTGACCGACCTCCTCGCCATCGCGACCTGCGCGGTCATCGGCGGGGCCGAGTCGTGGGAGGCCATCGCCGAGTACGGGCGGACCAAGCTGTTCTTTCCGCAACTTCCTCACTCCCACCAGCTATCCGCCCTCCCTCCAGCGGAGGGTGAACTTGCCTGAGGCCTCGATGCTCTCCCAGCCCGGAGGTAGGTAGGGACTCTTGACCGAGAACGGCGGCAGGCCCGTTCCGCGGTGATAGAGCAGGTCGTCCTGGGCCGTGAACCGCCCACAGCAGCGGAGCGATACCACGGTGTGGCAGCCGTCGGTATCCCGAACGGCTATGTCGATCCACTCCGGCACTCTCCTGTCTCGCCACAGGAAGTCCGCGACCCGCTCGGCCGACCAGGGGCCGTGGTAATCGCCGTCGGGAAGCGAGTCGTCGGGGAAGACGGCCTCGACCCCGACCCGCGGGTTCTCGTCACAGGATTGGTTGGGGTAGACCCGGAACGCCACCTCGTCCGGGAGTGCCTCGCGGACGTGCTGGCGTGCGAACTCGACTGCCCGCCAGGCAGCCTCCCGCAGCCGGACCTCGAACGTGCTGCGGTCCACGTCGGGCACCTCGACATGACAGACGGTAGACGGGCGCCGGCCGACCGGGACGATGGCGGTTACCACACCAGCACACCGCCCGGACGGACTCGGCCATGCCATCGTCGCACCAACTCCCCCCGTCGTGCCAGTGGTTTTCCCGTCTCGCGTCCGCCCTCGATCCGCGGTCGGCCCCGCGGCTGGCCTGGCTGCTGGTCGGGGCGGTCCTAGCCCGCGGCCGGCGGACGGTCACGAGTTGGATCCGGGCCGCGGGGCTGAGCGCCGAGTTCCGTCGGTGCTACACGACCGTCTCGGCCGTCGGGAAGCGGACCGACCTGATGGCCGCTCACCTGGCCTACGCGGCGGCCAAGCCGCTGGTGGCCGGTGCGGAGCGACTGACGCTCGCGCTGGACGACACGCCGACCGAGCGGTACGGGCGTCACGTGCAAGGGGCCGGGGTGCACCACAATCCGACACCCGGCCCGGCCGGCGGGCCGTTCGTGTACGGGCACGTGTGGGTGGTGCTCGGGTTGCTCGCCCGCCACCCCGCGTGGGGCATCATCGCCCTCCCCCTCCTGGCCCGACTGTACGTTCGGGAGAAGAACCTCGCCGGCATCGCCCCGGAGCAGCGGCCCGCGTTCCGGACCAAGTTGGAGCTGGCCGCCGATCTGGTGCGGTGGGCGGTGTCGTGGCTCGGGCACCTGGGCAATGGCGTGTGGGTGGTGGCCGACGGGGCGTACGCCAAGGCCCCGTTCCTCAAGCCCATGCGGGCGCTCGCGGTGACGGTCGTCAGTCGCCTGCGGAAGGGCTCGGCCCTGTGGACCGTCCCCGGGCCGCAAGCCCCGCACCGGCGCGGGCCGAACCGAACCTACGGCGAACGGCGGATCGACC
>JAFKFQ010000566.1 GCA_017308215.1 bacterium
GGGTGCGACTTGTGCCGGTTCCCGGCCGGGGCCGACCACCACCCGCCGGCCCCGCACGCCCCATCGAGTCGCCACCCGAGCAACCGAAGGAGGGTCTGGGTGACCACCTGGACGGCGAACGTGCGCTCGACCGGGGCCTTCGCCCACGCCCGGCACTCCTCCATCCCGAGTCGCTGCTTGTGGTCCCGAAATCGATTCCGGCACAGGCCGCGGCGTTCCACACGTTCTCGGGCGTGATCGGGCACCCGGATGCGACGATCCGCTGGCGACGCTCCGACGGCTGCTGCGGCCGGTGGTGATGCAGGTGCAGACGGCCGGGGATGTGCTAATGGACGCCCCGGGGAATGCTTCGGCCCTTCCCGCACCTGGTGCCCGGGCGCTCAGGCAATCCTTAGACTCCGAGTTCAGCGGACGATCACCTTTAGAATCGCGTCGAGTTCATCGTCGGCCAGATCTTTGATCTCCTTGCAGTCCTTGCGCAGCTTTTCGGGCTTCACACTCGGGGACCACGCCCCGCGCTTGTACTCTTCTGGCGTGGAGTAATCGAGGGGCGGCTTCCGGTCGGCCTTCTTGACGCTCTTCGCCGAGCCGCCGCGGGAGAGGAGGTCCGTTGTCTCGGCCTTCCTCTTCTTCATCGTGTCCACCACAAGTTCCATGCCCTCGTTAGCTTCTTCCACTGCCTGCTTCTGGTCCGCGTCGTCGGCGTGATCCTGCACGAACAGCGTGTCCCCCACGTGGTTGAAGAACTCGTGGACGAACCCGCGTTTGTTGTACTTCAGCCCCTTATTGACGACGGCGTTCCGGTCCCAATAGCTGAGGGCCGCGCCTTTGGCCTTGAGGCCCGCCAGCCGCTGTGTGTTCCTCGCGACCACGCCTTCCCCATTGGGACTATCGTCCGCCCCCGAGTAGATCGCGACCACCTTGAGCCGCAACCGGACTGCGACCCGCTTGCCGCCGGCTGCGGGCGGCAAGCGCCACTCGGACTCCAGAAACTTCTCCAGCCGGCGGCAGCAGAGGTAGCAGGGCGACTTGGACAACTTGAGGCTGGCGTAGACCGAGGTGTCGTCGCCGAGACTGGCCGCCGCCCGGGCGAGGATGAGTTCCTTCATGATCCGGGTGTTCCACAGGGCGTCCCAGTGGATCAGGAACTGGTCCTCGCAGTGTCCGTTGGACGTGAACTTCTCGCCGTTGACCTCGTACACCAAGCCGTCCTGCCCGCCCGAGACATACTTGGCGAGGGGGATGCCGCAGATTTTGGCCATGCCGATGGTAACGTTGTCGGTGGCCTTCGTCCCCGGGGTGAAGCTGAGGGCGTTGTTCGAGTTGGTGGAGTAGGGCCCCCCGAACACGATGGACTGGCCTACGATGAAGGAACCCTGCTTCTCCTTCAGGCAGTCCTTCAGGCAGGTGTGGATGGTGAGGCCGTATTTCGGCGGCATTCGGACAGCTCCTGGACTTGGTGGCGTCGGAGGGGCGGAAGTGCCGACGACCGGATCGCCCGGCCGAGCCACGGCTAACCGGTGGCTGATGTCTGGCGGCTTCAAGAGACACAGCCTGTATGAGCAGTAGTACCAATCCACAGTTGATCTGGCAGAAATTCCGAAGATGTACAGCCGGCCGCAACGATGTGCGGATCGGCTCCGGCGTGCAAAGCCGGGATAACCCGTCAGTAGGGCGGCGCCCACCCTTTCGTTGACGAGGGGCGGACTTGCCGTTGCATCCCCCTTCGTTACATGTATCGGACCCCATGATGGGTGGGCGGTATGCCTGCCCGGCGTGCTGCGGCGTCCCATCAAGGCGGTCGCTCTCCCCTTGCACCCGGCGGCGGATCGGTCGTGCTGGGGCGGGAGGGCCGGCCGTGAAACTGCATCTCTACTATAACGACCATCAGAAAGATCGGTGCCTACTACTCATCGCTCAACTACGCCGGGCAACGACGCGCCCAGCGGAGGAGTGCGTCCGCCTTGACGAGCGACTGTTCGATACGCAGTTCACAGATGCATCGCCCGCGGCCGTTGAGGTTACCGGTGCCGAATCGGCGGAACTGATCCGGTTGTGCGAAGGGCTCGGGATCAAGGCTGATCGTGTATCCTAGGCGGCGGGTCCGGCGGCTAGACCGACCTGGGCACGAGGATCCTGCCGCCTCGGACTGCCGCCCGAACCTTTTCGCCTCCGCAGACCCACTCGGACCTAGCCGGCGACGGCCGGCTTCAGACTTCCGCAGTCGCGACCGGCGCCTCAACCGGGATGCTCTTCATCCCGGTTGAGGCGCCGGTCGCGACTGCCTTGCACAGATGTGCCGGGGCATACCCGAGTCGATGGCGCGCTTTGAGTCTGCGGCCCACGAAACCCAGTGATTAGTATAACCATTTTACTACTTATACATAACGTATTTTGTGTCGCTTAGGCTACTACCTCCCTTACGCCCCACTCACGGAGGAACGCGGTATCGGCAGAGGAGAGACGCGAGCGCGTTGCGGTACGGTTACCGGCCGTCAGCGATTGGTCCAAGGTTCGCGCTGGCGGCACGTGCACATCGGCCGACGTGGCGGCACTGCTCGTTGTGAGCGAGTTGACGGTGAACGCGTTGACTCCTGGCGGGAAACTAAGGCCGCTGCCGCGGATGAGCCCCCGGCAGCCGTTCTGGCTCTTGGGGTCGGAGATCCTCCGACTGCTAAGAAGCCCTGACGCAACCCCCGAGAACTCCCGGTTTTCAAGGCATTTTGGGGGTTGCGTCAGGGCTTCTAAATAGCTCCCGCGAAGTGTGAAAGTGATTCTGCGGCAAGACCTGGCGGGGTCCGGGTTGTGTCCAGCGGTGTCGCGCGGGCTTATGGTGTAGTTCCATTCCGGGCAGGTCGCGTGCTCCCGCACCCGGAGTTGCCGAACGTCGTCCATGCTGACCTTCTGCCCCTTCTTGTAGGTGGTTTCGTCGAGTACGGCGGTCACCGTCAGCCCGGTCCTCATCGTCGTCCCCCGGATGTACCCGAGCATCAGGTCCAGCGACCGGAGCGGCTTGCCCGACCAGTTGGTGCTGATCTGGCTGAACAGCCGGTGCTCGATCGGGTTCCACTTCGAGCACCCCGGCGGGTAGTGGCAGACCGTTACCACCAGCCCCAGCCCGTCGCACAGCTTCTCTTGGAGGTTGAGCTTCCACGCCCTGTGCCGGTGCCCGTTCGTCCCCCCGCAGTCGGCCAAGACAAGTAGTTCCCCGGCCCCGGGGTAGGCCGCCCGGCCCTCCGCCCGCCACCTCTCCGCGACCGCTGACACGGCGAACTCCGGCGTGTCGTTCGACACCCCGACCCGCACGTGCCCGCGGTTCCGGCCCACGTCGTAGATCTCGAACGGGACCGTCCGGCACTCCGCCGTGCTGGTGAAGTCGTGGTCGTTCACCTCGTCCGGTTCCCGCTGCCACGCCCGCCCCGGGTTCCGGAAGTCGCCGATCAACGCCTTCTCTTTGGTGTCGATGCTGAGGACCGGGAGCCCGGCGGCGGCGAACGCGGCCCGCCGGTCGGCGATGTACCGGAACTGCTCGTCCCGCCCCGGGTGCTGGGAGCCGCCCCGCCGCTTCTGATTCTTCTTCAGCGTGAACCCCATCCCATCCGCCGGAGGAGCTTCCGGATGGTGCAGTGGTCCACCCGGAACCCCTGGCTGCCGAGCGCGTCCCGCAACTTCCGCAGGCTACTCCGGACCCAGGACGTTCCGCCCATCGGGTCGCCCGCCACCTCCCCGGCCAGGAGCCGCTCCAGGGCGGCGGTGATCCCGGGCTCCCGCTCCTCGATCCTGGGGCCGCCCCGGCGGAATGGCGCCGGCCCCGCGCGAGGGGCGTGGACGCAGGCCCCCCCCGGGCGTGGAAGTCGGCGACGACCTTTGCCACCGTCGTGGTAGTGCAACCGACGATCGCCCGGATCTGACCCAGCGGGTGGCCGTTCGCAGTGGCCAGCAGGATCTGGCACCGCCGCACTGTGAACCCCTTCGGCGAGTGGATGCCCGCCCTCAGCCGAGCGGTTTCGTCCGCGGTCAACTCCCGGAGAGGGGTGGTACGCCCCATGACCTGACCTCATCGGAAGCGGCGGGCTAGGGTGACCGGTACCAACCGACCAACCGCAGCACCCGTCCGAAACGCCCACGCGGCGGTCGTCGGCCGCGCGGTGAGGCGCGACCGGCGGTCGCCGGTGGGCGGGTGTCGGGTTCCGGCGCGGTGCCCCAGCCGGCCGCTCGTGCCGCGGGGGTCGCAGGGTTGCCCCCGCTCGGTCGCCCGGACGACCGCCCCCGCGGACGCACCATAACAGTGCATCCCGCGCGGCAAACGGACTGGGGAGGAAGTCACAGTCCGGGTGTGTGCGCCGAATCCTTAATACCTCCGCCGCGGTCCGGGCCGCGGCGGAGTCGGTGGGGCCACACCCGACACCTCAACCCCAGTCTACCCGCCCCGTTGCCTGCCCGCGAAATCAGGCCCCGGTGTCACGAATTGATCCGGCGTGAGCCGGCTGAGCGCCCGGACCAGGACAGCCTGCCGGGAGTGGCTACGAGTTCGTCGGGGTCGGGCGGTAGATCCCATCCGGGCCTGCCTCCAGCGGGACGTAAACCCGGCTGCCGCTCCACACCACCACCACCACCGCCGGTTCGTCGGGCGACGGGTTGGTCTCCTCGTGCGGCAGCAGTGGCGGCAAGTAGACCAGGTCGCCGGCTTCCAGCTCGGCCTCAGTCTCCAGGCGCTCGCCCCAGCGGACTCGGAAGCGGCCTGCGACGACGTATACGCCGGCCTCGTGGTTCCCGTGGTGGTGCGGCTCGATCACCGCGCCGGGCTCCAGCACGGTCACGCCCATCCACAGCCGGTCCGCGCCGACCAGTTCGTGCGTGATCCCGGGCAGCCGGGCGATGCCGGCAGTGGTCGAGTGGTGCGAGGCCAGCTCCAACGGCCGGATGACCCGGGCGCCGGCGGCCGGGCGGACTTCGAGCGCCACGTGCGCCTCCGTTCACGGGCGAGGGTTGACTACTTCGCGGGGACGGGGACGGGCTCGATCACGGTCCCGTCGGGCAGGTCGTCCCCCGGGTGGACGACCACCGTCTCCCCCGGTGCGAGCCCGACCGTGACCTCGACCTCGGCCCCGTAGTCGCGGCCGAGCTGGACCGGGCGGTAGCGGACGGCACTGCCCGCGTCCACGACGCCGACGGTCGGCGCCCGGCTGCGGATCACCACCGCCGCCGACGGGATCGTGACCGGGAAGACGTTGCGGTCGAACGTGAACCGGACCTGAAGGTACATCCCCGGGCGCAGCGCGTTGTCGGGGTTCGGGACGTGGACCTCGGTGAGCAGTGTGCGGGTGTTCGGGTCGAGGGCGTCGGCCGTGCGCGCCACCGTGCCGGCGAACGCGCGCCCCGGGTCTTCGCGCCGCGACACGCTCGCCGTCTGCCCGGCCTTCACCGCCGTCGAGAACGTCTGCGGGACGTTCACCCACACCCGCACCGTGTCCGTCCGCATCAGGTGGAACAGCTCCTTCGTGGTCGCCGGCGTGTCGGCCTGGACGAGCGCGCCGGGGTCGATGTTGCGGGCGGTGATGACGCCGTCGAACGGGGCCGTCACCGTCTGGAACGACTGAAGGGTTTCGAGCCGGTGGATGTTCGCCTCGTCCACCCGCAGCGTCGCCTCGCTGGCCCGCACGGTGGCGGCCGCCACCTGGGACTTGGCGACGGCGCTGTCGTACAGATCCTTCGACTCGGCTCCCCCCTCGTAGGCCTTCTGCTCGCGCCTCTCTTCGGACTTCGCGTACACCTCCTGGGCCTGGGCGCGGACGAGGTTCGCCCGGTCCTGCACCAGCGTCGCCCGGGCCTGGTCCAGTTGCGCGTCGACCTCCGGCGTGGCGATTTCGGCGAGTACCTGCCCGGCCTTCACCCGGTCGCCGATGTCCACCGTCCACTTGGTCAGGTAGCCCGTCGTCCGCGGGAAGACGGAAATCTCGGTGAGCGGGAGGCAGTTCCCCGGGAGCACCCGCTCGGCGTCCGGCGCCACGCGGGTCGCGGTCGCCACGGTCACCCGCGGGGGCCGGGCCGCGGCGGCCGCGGCCTGCGTGCGGACCGCCCGATCCTGGCGCAGCCGCGGCACTGTGCCGAGTGCGAACCCACCGACCAGCACCGCCGCGACGGCGGCGACGACGGCCAGCACGCGCGGCCACCCCGCCCGGGGCGCGGCCGGGGTGGCGGATGAGTTCGTGCTCATGTCAGCCTCCTCCCGTCGGGGCGTCGCGGTCCAGGTCGGCGTCGGTCACCTCCGGCGCCGGCGGGTTGCGGCGGAGCAGGCTGTACGCGACCGGGACGAAGAACAGGGTGAAGCACGTCGCCACCAGCAACCCGCCGACGACCGCCCGGCCGAGCGGGGCGTTCTGCTCGCCGCCCTCGCCGAGCCCGAGGCTCATCGGCAGCATGCCGACGATCATGGCGGTCGCGGTCATCAGCACCGGCCGCAGCCGGGTCGCGCCGGCGTCCAGCGCCGCGGTGAGGGCGTCGGCGCCCTCCTTGCGGCGGTCGTTGGCGAACGTGACGAGCAGGATCGAGTTCGAGGTCGCAACGCCGACGCACATGATCGCGCCCATGAGGGCCGGGACGCTGAGCGTGGTCCGGGTGACGTACAGCGCCCACAGGATGCCCGCCGCCGCGCCCGGGAGGGCGGTGAGGATGACGAACGGGTCGGTCCACGACTGGAAGTTCACCACCATCAGCAGGTAGACGAAGAGGATGGCGAACCCGAGGCCGTAGGCGAGCCCGGTGAACGACGTGGTCATGCTGCGGGCCTGCCCGCGGACGACGATCGAACTCCCGCGCGGGAGTGTCGGCGTCACCTCGTCCACGGCCCGCTGTACGTCGGCGACCACCGCCCCTAGATCGCGTCCCTGGATGCCCGCGTTCACCTCGTACACGGTCTGCGTGTCGTAGTGGCTGACGTTCAGTGGGGTAGTGGACCGCCGCATCTCCGCCAGGTTGGCGAGTAGTTGCGGCGGCTGGCCGGCCTTTACGATCGGCGTGCTCATCAGCGTGTCCACCGAGTCGATCCGGTACGGCGGCGTCTGCACCGCCACGCGGTAGTTCACGCGGTTGATCGGGCTGACCCAGAAGTTCGGCGCCACCTGGGTCGTGGACGACAGCGACACCAGCACGCTGCCGGTCACGTCGTTCTGGGTCAGGTTGAGTTCGGACGCCATGATCCGGTCCACGTCCACGCGCAACTCGGGGCCGTCGGTGATCTGGTGGATGTGGACGTCGGCCGCGCCCGGGACCGCGGCGATGGCGCGGCGCAGCTTTTTGGCCGCCGCCAGGTTCGCCTCGCGGTCCACGCCGACGACCTGCACGTTGATCGGCGCGGGGAGCCCGGCGTTGAGGATCTGCCCGGTGATGTCGGCCGGCTCGAAGTAGAACGTGCAGCCGGGGAACCGCCGCGGGAGTTCGTCCCGCAGCGCTGACACGTACTCGCGCGTCGGCCGGTGGCCCGGCGCCAGCGACACCATCAGCTCGCCGTCGCACTCGCTGACGGTCCCGATGTCCGTGTACGCCATCGCCGTGAACGACGACGTCAGCCCCATGTTATCGAGGATCAGCGTCCGTTCGTCGGCGGGGACGAGCTCGCGGATCGCGTCCTCGACGCGGCCGAACAGTTTCTCCGTCTCCTCAATCCGGGTGCCGGCCGGTGCCCGCACGTGGAACCGGATCTGCCCCGCGTCCACCTCGGGGAAGAAGTCCTGGCCGACGTGCGGGAACAGTGCGAACGAGCCGAGAGCGAACCCGAGCATCGCCGCGAGGGTGGTGTAGCGGTGGTCGAGCGCCCACCCGAGCAGCCCCTGGTAGAAGCCGCGGAACCGCTCGAACTGCCGCTCGAACCGTTCGTGGACCCACCAGATCGGCCCGCCACCGGTGGCCCCGCCCTGGTACAGCGGGATCTCCTTCGGCAGTAGGTAGAGGACCATCGTCGGCACCAACGTCCGCGACAGGAAGTATGACGCGAGCATGGCGAAGATGACCGAGAGCGCGAGCGGCGCGAACAGGTACGCCGCCGGGCCGGTGAGGAAGAACACCGGCAGGAACACGATGCAGATGGACAGTGTGGAGACGAACGCCGGTACGGCGATCTGGGCGGCGCCGTCGAGGATCGCCCGGCGGAGCGGCTTGCGCATCCCCATCTGGCGGTGGACGTTCTCGATCTCGACTGTCGCGTCGTCCACCAGGATGCCGACCGCCAGCGCCATCCCGCCGAGGGTGAGCGTGTTCATCGTCTGCCCCAGCGCCCACAGCACGACGACGGACGCCATGATCGAGAGCGGGATGGAGACGGCGACGATGAGGGTGGACCGCCACGAGCCGAGGAACAGGAGGATCATCAGCGCCGTCAGCCCGGCGGCGACCGCCCCCTCCTTCAGTACGCCGTCGACGGCGGCGCGGACGAACACCGACTGGTCGAGGAGGATGTCCATCTTCAGCTCGGGCGGGAGCTGGGCCTGCACGCCCGGCAGCGCCTCCTTCACCCGGCGCACCACATCGAGGGTGGACGCGCCCTCGCCCTTGAGCACGCTCAGCAGCACCGCCCGCCGGCCGTCGCGGCGGACGATGTTCGTCTGCACCGCGAACCCGTCGCGCACCTGGGCCACGTTCCGCACGTACACCGGCACGCCGTTCACCGTGCGGACCGGGATGTCGTTGAACGCGGCGATCAGGTCCGGGCTGGAGTTGAGCCGGACGTTGTACTCGGTGTCCCCGATCTTCGCCGACCCGGCCGGGACGATCAGGTTCTGGTTGGCGATCGCCGCGCTCACGTCGGCGGGGGATAGCCCGCGGGCGTAGAGCTGGTCGGCGTCGAGGTCCACCATCACCTGCCGGACCTGCCCGCCGTACGGCTGCGGGATGCGCGCGCCCTGGACCGTCCCGAGCCGCTGGATGAGGAAGTTCGCCGTGTAGTCGAAGATCTGCTGCTCGGTCAGCGTGTCGCTGCTGACCGCGATCTGTACAACCGGCACGCTCGTCGCGCTGTACCGGACGATGAACGGCGGGGTGATCCCCGGCGGCATGACCTTCAGCAGCGTCTGGCAGGTGGCGGTCACCTGGGCGACCGCCGCCTCGATCCGCGCCCCGGGCTGGAAGTACACCCGGATCACGCCGACGCCGGTGAGCGACTGGCTCTCGACGTGCTCGATGTCGTTCACCGCCGTGGTGAGCACCCGCTCGGTGACCAGGACGAGTCGGCTCTCGACCTCGTCGGGCGGCATCCCGCTGTACTGCCAGACGATGGTCACGACCGGCACGTCCGCCTCGGGGAACACGTCCGTGGCCATCCGGTTCGCGGCGACCACCCCGAGCACGGCGATGAGGACGGCGACCACGACGAACGTGTACGTCCGGCGGAGCGCGAGACGAACAATCCACACGGCCCGCCTCCTTCGACCGACCCGGGGGTGCCCGAAGTCGATCAAGGCAACGACTGTGCCGCGGCCGGCCGCGGCCCGCGAATCGGCAGGTGTGGGTCGAGGAGTGCCGGGTAGACACCCTGGTTACAGGGCGCCGACCCGGCCGGTGTGTGCCGCGCGTGTCCAGGGTGGGTGATTCCGTACCACCGGGCCGCGCTCTTACCGGCGCCGAGGTGGCGCGGGGGTGTCCCGCTTTGCAATCGGTGCTGGGTGGCTTCTTCTCAGCCACGGGGTGTCGGCGAATGAGTCGGTACAAGATGACAGTGGCCGGCGCGACTCAAAAAGTTAGGCCGTACTGATTGAAGTCGGGTCGCTTGGGAAAGCTACGCAAGCATGATGGCGATGGACGCGACCCAGACGAACCCCAGGACGTTCGCGGCCTTCTTCTCGTACCGGATGGCCACCCGGCGGTACTGCTTGACCCGGGCGAAGAACGGCGGCCCGGATCGCGGCCCGGTTGGCGTCGGAATCGTACCCCCTGTCCGCCAGCACCGCCGCGGTCGCGACACCGGCGATCCGGCCCGGCAACCGCGGGCGGTCCGACGCCTGGGAGCCGGTGCGTTCGAGCGCGACCGGGTGACCCCGCGGGGTCACGGCCGCGTGAACCTTGGTCCCGAACCCGCCGCGGCTGCGGCCCAACGCCTCGGCCGCCTGGCCGCCGGACCCGTCGGCTTTTTTTCGAGGCCGGCAAACGTGACTGGATGAGCTGGTTTTCCAGGTCTTTCAGATACCCCTCGGGGTCGCGACGGAACCGGCGACGTTCGACCCGCCGCTGCCGCCGCTCCTCCAACTCGGCCCGCACCCGCTTCCACTCCGCCCGGTCGGCCCCG
>JAFKFQ010000567.1:0-9874 GCA_017308215.1 bacterium
CGCGGGCTCGCCGAGGAGCGCGTGCGGGTGCTGAAGGAGTTGGAGCGGCAGACCGCCGCCCGCGTCGCGGCCGGCACCGACCCGCCGGCAGACCTCGCGTTCGCCCGCTTCCACCGCCTTGCCGCCGAGGGCGACCTGCTCGCACTGATCGGGGGGAACTGACATGCCGCGTCTCGCTCGCGCCGCCGCGTTGTTCGTCGCCGCCGCCGCGCTCGCCGCCCAGACCACAGCGCAGCCGACCGCCGTCACGCCGACGTACACCGCCTTCCCCGACCTGAAAACGCCGACGACGCCGGTCGACCTCCGCGACGGGAAGACGGGCCGGTGGCCGGACTACCCCGCGCTACACGCCCGCCTCCGCGCCGCCGCCGACCGCCCGCTCGCGCCCGACGCGCCGCCGGCGGCGAGGGTGCGGAGCCATCAGCTCAAAGCCGGCGTCGAATACCTGCTCCGGATGCACGCCGGGCGGCGCGGGGCGGGGGTCTGCCGCGAGTCGAACGAGCTCGTCGCGCTCGTCGGAATGGTGAACGACGTGTACCGGGCGGCCGCGGGCGTGCCGGGCGTGGAGCGGGCCGGGCTCGTCGAGGAACGGGTGCGGGCGCTGAAGGAGTTGGAGCGGGTGACCGAGGCGCAGGTGAACGCCGGCGCCGACCCGCCGGAGCTCCTTCACTTCATCCGCTTCCACCGCCTCGCCGCCGAAGGCGAGTTGCTGGAACTGGCCGCGTCGAAAGTGACGAGCCGGTGCCCGTCCGGGTCCGGGGCGTGAGCGCTTCCCGCCGTCAGTACGTGTCGATCTGGTACGTCTCGACGTACTCGGCGCGCGTCCCGTCCCAGCGCCAGAGCTCGTGGTTCGCGCCGCCGGCGAGGCTGCCCCACGCCTCCCCCGCCACGACTAGCCAGTACTCGTTCCCCGGCGGGAGCGGGTACTCGCGGCGCAACCACTCGCCGTCCTCGGGCAGCCCCTCGTGGAGCGCCCACCAGACACGGGCGTACCAGCTGAACGGCTCCGCGTCTTGCGGGTACACTTCGGCGCGCCAGCGCTCCCACTCCGCCTCCGTCAGGATCACCGCGCCCGCGTCGCCGAACACCTCTTCGGCCGCTGCCAGCCCGACCGGCGGCACCAAGACGATGGCGACCTGGAACGGCCGGCGGTTCAGGATCGCGCCGCGGTCGCCGGACGCCGTGAACTCGCGCATCTTCGTGAGCAGCACGCGCCGCTGCTCCGACTCGACGGGCGACAATTCGAGCGCGGGCCGGGCGCGGCGGCAGTCGTCGGCGAACGCGCAGAGTTGCGGGAACCAGCGGCGGTACGCGACGGAGTCGGCTTCGAGCTTCTCGATGTAGCGCCAGACGAACGTCTCGCCGTCGGCGGCGCAGGTGCGGCGCCAGAAGTCGAGTTCGGCGTCGGACGTGACGCCGAGCGCGGCGAGGCGCTCGACGGCGGCGGCGGTAAGCGGCACGGCGCCCCCCTTCAGCCGCCGATGGCGTGCATCGTGCGGTCCGGCTTCACGAAGCGGGCGGAGTTGATCTCGTGCCCCTCCCACTTCGCCCACACCACGCGGCGCAGCAGGTCGGCGAGCGCGGCGTCGTCCGGCTCGGGCCGGCGCAAGAGTGGCTTCGCGTCGGCCTCGTCGAGCGCGAACAGGCAGTTCCGCACCTTCCCCTCGGCCGTCAGCCGGAGCCGGTTGCACGCCGCGCAGAACGGCCGCGACACCGACGCGATCACGCCGACCCGCCCGCCGCCGTCGGCGTACTCGTACTCGGCCGCCGGGGCGTGCGGGTCGACGCCCGCGACCGGCGCCAGCGGCGCCACCTCGCGGCCGAGCAGCGCCAGCAACTCGTCGGCGAGCAGCGCCCGCGAGCGGTCCCACGGGTCGGCGCCGATCGGCATCGACTCGATGAACCGCAACTCGTACCCGCGCTCCCGGCAGAACCGCGCCAGCGGCACCGCGTCGAGCTCGGTCACGCCGCGCAGCGCCACGGCGTTCACCTTGATGTGCGTGAACCCGACGCGCGTCGCCGCGTCGAGCCCGGCGAGCACGCGGTCGAGGCCGTCGCGCCGGCTGATCTCGCGGAAGCGCCCCGGGTCGAGCGTGTCGAGCGACACGTTCAGCCGGCGCAGCCCCGCGTCCCACAGCGCCGCCGCCTGCTCCGCCAGCAGGACGCCGTTGGTCGTCAGCGCGAGGTCACTCAGCCCCGGCACCGCGACGAGCATCCGCACCAGCCGGTGCAGGTCTTTGCGCACCAACGGTTCGCCGCCGGTGAGGCGGACCTTATCGACCCCGAGCCCGGCCGCGACCGCGACGAACCGCGCGATCTCCTCGAACGTCAGCAACTCGGAGCGGTCGCGGAACACGACCTCTTCGGGCATGCAGTACGTGCAGCGGAGGTTGCACCGGTCGGTGACGCTGACGCGCAGGTTGGTGTGGACGCGGCCGTACTGGTCGATCAAGTGCGGAGCAGAGGGGGCGGAATGCGGAATGGCCGACCCCTGCTCCGCCCCGACAAGCCCGAGCGGGATGCGACTGGCGATTACCGGTTCGGTCTTCGACGCTGCACGCTGCACGCTGCACGCTGCGTTACTGGAGGTGTCGGTCGTCGTTCCACAGTTTGATGGCCGGCTCGTCCATCGTGTGGTGGTCGAACCCGAGGATGCTCACCGTCGCCGTCGAGAGCAAGAGCGCCCGGCCGAACGGCACCGGCTGGCCGACCCACCGCGCCGTCAGCACCCGCAGGACGTGCCCGTGGGCGAAGAGCAGCACGTTCCCGCTCAGCGCTTTGAGGCGCGCCACCAGCCCGTCGATGCGGGCGCAGATGGCGTCCACCGACTCGCCACCCGGGGCGCCGTCGCGGAACAAGTCCCACCCGGGCCACGTCTCGCGGATCTGCACCGTCTTCAGCCCCTCGTGCCGGCCGTAGTCCCACTCGAGCAGTTCCGGCTCCGGCGTCGGCGTGAACCCGGCGAGTTCGGCCGTGCGGCGGGCGCGCTGGAGCGGGCTGCTGAAGACGTGGGCGAAGTCGATGCCGGCGAGTCGCGTGCCGATCTTCACGGCGTCGGCCTCGCCCTTCGGGGTCAGCGGGATGTCGGTCCGGCCGGTGTGCTGGCCGGACTTCGACCAGGCGGTCTCGCCGTGCCGGGCGAGGTAGACGGTCGGCAGCGTGTGGGTCGTCATGCGCCTTCCACCCAGTGGGATGCCCCGTCCGGGGCGGTGTCGCGTTTCCAGATCGGGACGACTTCCTTCAACGTATCGATGGCGAACCGGCAGGCCTCGAACGCCTCGGCCCGGTGCGGCGAGCTGACCGCGACCGCGACGCTCACCTCGCCGACCCCCAGCCGCCCGACGCGGTGGACGAGGGCGACGCCGCCGACGGGCCAGCGGCGGCGGACCTCGGCCTCGATCTCGGCGAGCTTCTTCTCGGCCATCGGCGGGTACGCCTGGTAGTCGAGATGGGTGGTGACCTGGTCGCCCGTGAGGTCGCGGACGGTGCCGAGGAACAGCGCGACGGCGCCGCAGTGCGGGTCGCGCACGGCGTCGGTGAGCGCGTGGTAGTCGATCGGGTCGGGCGTGAGGCGGACCATGCCCGTGATTATAACGCCCGGTCAGCCGACCGGGGCGCCGACCGGCACGCGGACGCGGAACGTGACCCCGTGGCGGCCACGGCCACCGCAACGGCCCGGAGGCGAGCGCCGGCGTCGTAGATCCTGTTATTCACTTCATCAGCCGGAGGTGGCGGGTCAGCCTGAAGCTGTGCTTCGACCCGGGCGAAACTTCGCCCGGGTGTACTCGTTGAACGACTTGAATACCTCGACGACGTGCCGGGCGACCGTTTCGGCGGGCACTCCCGGTTCGGCGACAGTCCGCAGGGCGAACTTGGCGCGATGATTATTTAATAATTATTTGATAAGTGCACCACGTACTCAAGGCGGGAGGGGGACAGACACCAGCGCCACGATCGCCGCCCCCGTCTTTCTGCCCCGCGTGTTCGTCTATTCGGCAGCCCTCACTTTTACTCGCGGCGGGTGAGGCGGGCTGGTATCTTTAAGTTTAGATGCGACGGCGCGCCCCTCCGCCCGTCCGCCCCGGACCGGCGGCGCCACGCCCGCTCCCACCGCACGTCCGGTCGTGACCTATAGATTGTCATGCCCAGCGGACCCCCTCCCGCCGGACGGAGCCGTCTCATGCCGCCGCCGGAAACGACCGCCGAGTACCTTCCCACCCAGCTCGGGGCGTACGACGTCGTCTCCAAGATCGCCGAGGGCGGGATGGGGACGGTCTACAAGGCGAAGGACCGGCGGAGCGGCGAGCTCGTCGCCATCAAGGTCATCTCCCCCGGCACCGCCCGGAACTCGACCGTCCTCCAGCGGTTCGAGCGCGAGTTCACCGCCGCCCGGGTGCTCGAGCACCCGAACGTGGTCCGGGCGATCGAGTACTGCGGCGCCGGGCCGAGCCCGTTCCTGGTGATGGAGTTCGTGGACGGCCAGTCGATCGGCCAGCTGGTCGAGGCGACCGGGGCGATGCCCGAGGCCGAGGCGGTCCGCCTCATCGGGCAGGTGTGCGACGGGCTCCAGCGGGCGCACAAGCAGGGGCTCATCCACCGCGACGTGAAGCCGGACAACGTGCTGGTGACGAAGGCCGGGGTGGCGAAGCTGACCGACATGGGGCTGGTCAAGGACGTGGAGGGGGACACGAACCTGACCAAGACCGGGCGCGGCCTCGGCACCCCGCACTACATGGCCCCGGAGCAGTTCCGCAACGCCAAGGGGGTGGACGCCCGGGGCGACGTGTACAGCCTCGGGGCGACGCTCTACTGCATGGTGACCGGGACGGTGCCGTTCGCCCACTCGAACCCGCTCGACTGCTGGATGAAGAAGATCCGCAACGAGTTCCCGCCGCCGCGCGAGCTGAACCCGGCGGTGAGCGAGCGGGTGGACTGGGCGATCCGCCGGGCGATGAGCGCCGACCCGGCCAACCGCCCGGCCAGCTGCCGCGAGTTCTTCGAGGACCTGACCGGCCAGAGCCGGACGACCGGGTCCGGGCCGGTCAGGCCGCCCGCCGCGCCCGCCGCCGACAACTGGTACATGGTCTACCGGGACGAGCTGAACCAGCCGCACACGGTCAAGGGGACGACGCAGAGCATCCGCGACGCGCTGCGCGACAACCTGCTCGGCGACCCGTCGGCGATCCTGGTGGGGCGGTCGAAGGCGGGGCAGTTCATCCCGCTCACGTCGGCCCCGGAGTTCCGCGACCTCGTGGTGGCGCCGGCGGCACTCGGGCCGGACGGGAAGCCGTCCGGGGTGATCCCGCGCAAGCCGCCGCTGCCGACCCCGCGGCCCGGGACGGAGACGCACGGTGAGGGGGCGGAGACGGGCAGCCACCCGGCGTCCGGCCGGTACCCGCGGCCGGCGCCCGAGTCCGGCCGGTACGTCCCGGCCCCGCGCCCGGTGCGCAAACCCACCCCCGCCGAATTCGCCGCCCCGGCCGAGAAGGGGACGGACTGGGTCACGCCCGTGCTCATGCTCCTCGTCGCCCTCCTCTCCGCCGTCGTCGGCTACCTCCTGCTCACCCGCTGAGCTCAGACCACGTTCCCGCGCCGCCCGCGGCGTTGCAGGGCTTTTGCCGTGCGACGCCGCGGGCGGCGGCACGCCGTCACGCCCCTCCCCGGGGAAAAATCCGGCAACCTTTCCCGATTCGCTTGACAGCCCCACGGCCGGAGCTTATCACCATAGTGAACAAAATACCACTATCCAGATTTGGGTGGTGGACCGAACCCGTCCCGAACACCGGGCGTGGGGCCACGGCGTCAGGCGCCCGCCCCTCCGATCTCATCTCGGACCGCCGGGGGAGCGATGCCACCGATCCGCGGGTTTAGCGTTTCCAACGAGAACTTCCCGGGGAGCGACTACACCGCCGACGAGTGGGAGTTCGTGGCGGCGGTGGCGGCGTACCAGAAGCGGTGGGGTCGTCGGTACCCGTCGTGGCGGGAGGCGTTCAACATCCTGGTGGCGCTGGGCTACCGCAAGGTAGCACCACCGACCGCGCTGCCGCGGATGACCGCCGCCGAGTGCGAGATGATAGCGCGGGCGCGGCAGCGATTCGAGGAGGGCTCCCACCCGCCGGGCGGCGCGACCAGCGCACCACCCGCGTGACCGCCCAGGGCGTTGCCCCGGCCGGCTCACGCCGGCCGTTCGCCCTCGGATGAATCCCGGCTCGCGGCGTGAGTGAGCGCGGTGAAGAAGAACCACACGGCGCCGACCACCGCGCAACCAACACCGACGCACAGCGGACACACGAAGCGCCCCGTCCAGCCGTCCCAGAGCAGCACCGAGCCGACGGTGGCGAGCGGGACACCGACCGCGACGAGCACCGGCCCGCGGCCGAAGCGGTTCACGACATCCTCCGCGGGTGACACGCCCAACCGACCGCAGTTCGGCCGCCGTGATAACGGACCGGCACTGATGCCCCATCCAGGTTTTCAGCCCGAAGGGCTGACAGCCCTCAACCCAGGGCAAGCGACGAAGGCCCGCCGCCCTGGGCTCAGCGCTCCCACCCCTTTGGGGTGAAAACCAAGCCCGGCCGACAGACCGGCCGCTCACCCCTTACGCATCCCGGAGGTTCCATGCCCACGCTCACCCGCGCCGACCCCGGCATCGCCCCGCTCCCCGACGGCTCGTTCGAGTCGGCACACCCGGCGGCGCTCACGCTCTCGATCGACGCCGGGAAGATGCGCGTCCGCGGCGTCATCACCACCGCCGCCCCAGACCGCGCCGGCAACGTGATCCTGCCGAACGGGCTGCGTAACCTCGACGAATTCATGCTGAACCCGGTCGTGCTGTGGGCACACAACCGCACCCAGTTCCCGCCCGTCGGCACCGCCGAGTGGGTGGACGTGCAACCACACCGCGTCGTCGCGGAGACGCGGTTCGCCCGCGGGGTGCCGTTCGCCGAGGACGTATTCCGACTGTACGAGCGGGGCGTCCTGCGCGGGTGGTCGATCGGGTTCGTGCCGCGCCGCGCGTTCCGCCGCGGCACGGCGCCGCAGGCCGGCTCACGCCGGCCGTTCGCCCGATTTCCGACTCTCCCCCGCCCCGGATTCCGCCAACGCCCAGGCTCCACCGGTGTTACGCCTTCCAGAAGGCCGGGTCGCGGGGTAAGGTGACACCGCCCCGTCCCGCCCCCGAGACCGGCGCCGCGTGTCGCTCGAACCCGACCCCCCCGCCGACGCGGAGGAGGAAGACTGGCTCCGGGCCGCCCTGGCCGGCGACCGGTCGGCCGCCGCCCGACTCGTGGAGCGGTACTGGGACCGGCTGTACCGGTGGCTCGTCCACCTGACGCGCGACCGCCACGCGGCCGAAGACCTGACGCAGGAGACGTTCCTCAAAGCACTCGCGGCCCTGCCGTCGTTCCGCCCGGGGAGTAACTTCCGGGCCTGGTTGTTCCGCATCGGGCACAACAACTTCGTGAACCTCAAGCGGGCGACCCGCCGCACCCGCCACCCGCTCCCGGACGACCTCGCCGCCGCCGGGGCCGGCGCCGCCGAGCTGGCGGCCGAGGACCGCGAGGCGCTGGCGGTGGTCGGGCAAGCGGTGTCGGCGCTGCCGCCGGACTTCCGCGCCGCGCTGCTGCTGCGGGTCGAGGAAGGACTGTCGTTCCGCGACGTGGCGAAGGTGCTGGGGACGACGGAGGAGACGGCCCGGTGGCGGGTGTTCAAGGCCCGCCAAAAACTGATGAAGGTGGTCGCCCCTGAACTGCTCCCGCCGGGCGCAACGACGGGGGAGTAACTGGCGAACGGCCGGCGTAAGCCGGCTGGTGGTTGTGCCAGGCACCTGCCACCCCGACCAGCCGGCTTACGCCGGCCGTTCGCCCGGAAAATTGCTTACCGCCCGGTGATGCCATGACGTGCCAGTCGGTACAGGCCCGCATCCTCGCCCTGCCGGACCCGCGGCAGCTGCCGGACGCCTTCCGCGCCCACGTGGACGCCTGCCCGGACTGCCGCGCGTACTGGAAGCAAGCCGCCCGGCTCGAAGCGCTCGTGGCCGCGCTGCCGGTCCCGCCGGCGCCCGCCGGCAAGAAGGAGTCGCTGCTCGAAGACCTCGCCGCCGACGCCCTCATCTTCCCGAGGGTGGCGCCGGCGCCGCGACGGGCGTGGAGCCTCCCGCGGCCGCCGGCGAAGGCGCTGGCCGGGCTCGCGGCGGCGGTGCTGGTCGCGGTTGGCGTGTGGAGCGCAGTGAAGAACGGGAAGCAACAGCCGGTGGTAGCGAAGCAGCCGGCGCCGCGGCACCCGTTGCTGGAGAAGATCGTCCAGCGCGACCTGGCGCTGGCGAAGGCGAAGACGGCGAACGACCGCCTCGACGCCCTCGCCGGGATGGCCGAAGACCTCGCCGCTGAGGGCCGCGGGCTGGCGCTGGTCGCCGGCGCCGACGAGATGCGCGAGCTCGCCGACTGGTTCCGCCAGGTGGTGTCCGACGGGGTGGTCGAGCAGGCCGGCCGGGTGCCGCCGCACGCCCTCACGCCGGACCAGCGACGGGCCATGCTGGAGCGAATCACCGCCCGTCTCGCCGAGGCCGGGCGGGCCGCCGAACAAGCCGCGAAGGACTCCCCGCCGCACGCCCAGCCGGCGCTGCGGGCAATCGCCGACACGGCCCGGGACGGCCAGACCAAGCTCCGGGCGCTGGCCGCCCGGGAAGGCGCCTGACCATGACCCGCCCCGCCCTGACCGCCGTCGTTCTCGCCGTGCTGGCCGCCTGGGCCGGCGCGCAGGGGCCGACCACGGCGTCCGACAAGCTCCGCCTCCACCGCGCCAACCGCACGCTGCTGACCGACCTCGTCGGCGGTGGGGTGCGGCTCGGCGCCGCCGATCACCCCGTCGCTCGCGCCGAGGCGTGCCAGCAGACGGCCCGCGCCGTCGGGATCGCGGTCCGCCGCGCCGCCGAGGCGAACGAGGCCGACCGCGTGGCCGAGCTCGGCGACCACCTCGACGCGCTGGTCCGCGACGGGCTGGTGCCGATCCTCGACGACGCGACGCGGGTGATCCCGGCCGAGTCGCCGGACGGGGTGCGGCTGCGGGCGGTCCGCACCGGCGCCGCCGAAGACCTCGGCGCGACCGAGGCCGCGCTGCCCGCCGGCGACGACGCGAACGTCCGCACCCTCCGCACGAAGCTCGCCGAGCTCCGCGAGCGGCTGA
Source organism: bacterium (assembly GCA_017308215.1). Lineage (GTDB taxonomy): Bacteria > Planctomycetota > Planctomycetia > Gemmatales > Gemmataceae > Urbifossiella. Next base: position 9,184 of record JAFKFQ010000567.1, read on the forward strand.
AGTAGGAAATCCGCCGTGTTCGCGCCATTGGTCGCCTGCGTGCATTCGTTCGGCCACCGGAGGCTTCCGACCGATGAAGCTGACGACCGACGACCTGGGCGACGTGCCGGAGGTGGACGCCGCCGTACTGGACGAGGTGCTGGCGTCGGACGGGTTCGGCAGTTTCGCGGTCCTGAGCGCGTCGGATGAGGAGTTCATCCAGGCCGGCAACGAGTGGCAACCGGGTGCGGAGTGCGAGGCGTTTCTGGTGGCCCACGGGTCCGACCCGTGGGTGCTGGAGTACCGCGGGGGTGGGCGGCTGTTCCGGGCCGCTGGACACGTCACCCTGGACCAGGTGCGGCAGGCGTTCCGGTCGTATGTGGCCGGCGGATCAGAATGGCGCACCGGGTTTGCGTGGGGTGAGGTCGTGTTGGAGACGACACCCCCGGACGGCGTTGTGACCACCTACCGGCCGGACGGATCGGTGCTGTCGGAGGCCACCGGTGCCGGCGGCGTCCGTCACGGCCCGTACCGCGACTTCTGGCCCAACGGCCGGGTGTCGCTGGAGGGCCAGTACCGGGACGGGTTGCAGGAGGGCGAGTGGCGGTTCTACGACCAAGTGACGGGTGAACTGCGGGAGGTGTTGCGGTTCGTCGCCGGCCGGGAGGTGGGTGGCGTCGCCGGTCCGGTGGCCGAAGGCCTCGTTGTAGGG
>JAFKFQ010000567.1:9890-13709 GCA_017308215.1 bacterium
CGGGCGTTCCCACCCGGAAGGGCAGTAACCTTGTAGGTCGGGCCGAGTCTTCGAGACCTGACACCACGGCTCAGGTACATGAACCGGGCACGGGGAACGCGAACCCACGAGGGTTCGCGTTCCCGCATCACGTTGTTCGCCCGTTGCGCCGCGGTGTCAGGTCTCGAAGACTCGACCCGACCTACGGAACACCCGAGCCGCTACCGCCATCCGCGCCCCAGCACTTCCCCGTTCCCCCACTGCGCACCGCCCGGTACAATCGCCCCGCCCCTTCGACCGCGGAGGCTCGCGCGCCCATGCTCCCCCGGCTCTACCTGCTGTTCGGGACGTGCCTGCTCGGGCTCTACGGCGGGGCGTCGTACATGGGGTGGGAGCTCGGCGGGTACGGCCGCGAGACGGCCCAGCAGTCCACGGCCCGGCACGCCTCCGGCGGCCACCGCTCGACCTGGGTGTCCGGCTACCGCGGGGGGAAGTAATGAACTGGGACAAGCTCGTCGGCCAACTGGTGACGATGCTCGTGGCCGTCACCGTCGGGCTGGCGTTCTTTGCCGCCGCCTTCTTCGCCATCACCAGGGTCGTCCCGTTCTCCATGCGCAAGGAGATCGAGGAGGACCAGAACACCGCCCTCGGGGTCATCGTCGGGGCGGTCATCCTCGGCATCGCCATCATCATCGCCGCCGCCATCCACGGCACCTGACGCGCGGCTACCCGCCGGCGAGCACGGCCGCGAGGCGGTCGAAGTTCTGCTCGTTCGCCGCCGGCACGAACGGCCGCACCCGGTCCGCGTCTTCCGCCGTGGCGTGCGCCATCCGCCACGTCAGCCGGGTGCCGGCCCCGACCGGCTCGAACGTCATCTCCATGCGGAAGCGGTGCGCCCCCAAGTGGTCGTAGACGACCCGCGCCGGCCCCACCTCGACGAACACCGACTCGTTCGGGTACGCGGCGCCGTCCGGGGCGTGCATGGTGAACCGCCACGCCCCGCCGGGCCGCGGCTCGAACACGTCGAACGTGCTGGTGAACCCCGCCGGCCCCCACCAGCGGGCGAGGACGGCAGGGTCGGCGAACGCGGCGTACACCGCCGCCGGCGGGTGCGGGAACTCGCGGGACGAGACGATCACGCGGTCGGCGTCGGCGGGCATCGCGGCTCCGGGGTGGGTCAGGCCCGCGTGACGCGCACGTCGGCGCCGGGGCGGGTGCGGATGTCGGGCAGGAGCGCGGTACCGAGCCCCGGCGCCGTCGGCGCCAGGATGTGCCCCGCCTCCACCACCGGCAGCTCGGTCACGAGGTCGGGGTAGTTTACCCTCAAGTACGCCCGCACGCTCTCCTGGTAGACGGCGTTCGTGGCGTTAATAGCGAGGTGGATGCCCGCATAAAGCGTCAGCGGGCCGGTGCAGTCGTGCATCGCCACCGGCCGCTTGTACGCCTCCGCCAGCGTGCACACCTTCTTGCACTCCGTGATCCCGCCCGCCCACGTCGGGTCGATCATCACGATGTCCGCCGCCTGCTTCTCCAGGAGCGGCCGGTACTCGTAGCGCGTCGCCAGGTACTCGCTCGCCAGGATCGGGCAGGTCGTGCCGCGGCGCAGGTCGGCGAGCGCGTCGAGGTCGTCGGCGCGGGTCAGGTCTTCGAGCCAGGCCGGGCGGAACGGCTCGAGGGCCCGGGCGATCTCCTTCGCCGCCGGCAGCGACCAGAGGCCGTGCCCCTCCACCATGATCTCCATGCGGTCGCCGACGGCCTTGCGGATCTGGCGGAACGGCTCGAGGGCGCGGTCGAGGTCGGCGGCACCGATGCGGTGGCCGCCGAGGGTGCGGATGCCGGGGTCGAACATGCCGCGGAAGGATCGCCACTCGTCCCACCCGCCGGGGCGGTGGGCACAGTAATCGAACGGCCACAGCTTCATGCCGGTGAGGCCGTCTTCGAGCAGGTCGAGCGCCAGCTCGCCGGGGCGTTCCATGAAGGCGGCGAGGTCTTCGTAGCGGCCCGCCGGAGCGCCGTCGGTGCCGTAGCCGGCGCCGCCGCGGGCGGAGCGGCCGTAGTGCGGGCCGCCGCACGTGTTGTAAGTCTTGATGCGGTCGCGCGCCGCGCCGCCGAGGAGCTGCCACACCGGCATCCCCGCCGCCTGCCCGAGGATGTCCCACAGGCACACGTCGAGCGCCGACAGGCCGCGCAGCTCGGCGCCCTTCCCGACGGTGTGCGCGATCACCTCGTACAGCCGGCGCCAGTGGAGCTCGATCGCCCGCGGGTCGTGCCCGAGGAGCATCGGAGCGGCGAACCCGTGGACGTACCCCGCCACCGCCTCCGGGGCGTAACAGGTGTCGGCGTAGCCGACGAGCCCGGCGTCGGTGTGGACGGCGACGAACAGGAGTGACGGGAAGTCCGGGAGGTGGACCGTTTCGAGGGCGGTGATGCGCATGGCGTCTCGGTGCGGCGGGTTCGTGTGTCTTTACCCCGAAGGGCCAAGACACGAATGCCCCGCGCATGGGCGGGGTGACGTCGGGGGCGGGGGTTTTGGGTACATTAGCGGGGCCAGCCCAAGCCGGCCCGTTTCGGAGGCCCGATGCCACTCCCCCCGCCCCCGCCGTCACCCCCGCGCCCGGCCACGTCCGGCGAGTTGGAGATCAAAGACCCGCAGCTCATCTTCTCGGGCGTCTGGTCCGACCTGAAGGAGCGACACGGGGCGGAGAACCTGAAGTTCCCGCGCGAGTTCATCTGGCTCGGCGGCGCGCCCGGCGCCGGGAAGGGGACGAACACCCCGTTCATCGCCCGCCTCCGCGGCATCGACGCCCCGCCGGTCGTCATCAGCAGCCTGCTCACGTCGCCGCGGGCGGTCGCACTGAAGAACGCCGGCAAGATGGTCGGCGACCGCGAGGTGATCGGCCTGCTGTTCGACGAGCTGCTGAAGCCCGAGTACCACGACGGCGTGATCGTGGACGGGTTCCCGCGGACGCAGGTCCAGGTCGAGTGCCTGAAGCTGTTCTACCACGCCATGCTCGGCCTCCACGACGACCACCGGGCCACCCCGCAGGCCCGCGCCTTCCGCAAGCCGATGTTCCGCATCGCGCTCCTGCACGTCAGCGAGGAGGTGAGCGTCGCCCGGCAGGTCAAGCGCGGCGAGGAACTCCGCCGGCACAACCAGATGGTCCGCGACACCGGGGTCGGCAAGCCGCTGGACGAGCGGCCGACCGACATGGACCGGGAGATGTGCCGGAGCCGCTACCGGACCTACACCGAGAGCACCTACTCGGCCCTCCAGTCGTTGCGGGCGATCTTCCACTTCCACTTCATCGACGCCGAGGGCGACCTGGCCGAGGTGCAGCGGAACATCGAGAAGGAGTTCAGCTACCAGAGCTCGCTGGAGCTGAGCCAGGAGGTGTTCGACCTGATCCGCCCGATCCCGGTCGCCAGCCAGCTCGCCGCCCACGCCCGGCAGGAGCTGGTGGAGCGGCTGGACGGCTACGAGGAGGAGCAGCGGCCGCTGCTCGAGAAGGTGGTGCGGCTGATCTCCGACAAGCTCATGCCGATCGTGAAGGCGCACGCCTTCACCGGCCACGCCCGGATCAACACCGAGGACGAACTCCTCGACGACCCGCTCGCCCTGCGGATCATGATCGACGTCCTCTCCGAGCGCGGGTTCCACACGTCGGTGGACATCCACAAGATGGACGTGCCGGTGAAGGTGAACCCGGAGACGTGGGAGATCTGCTGCCGGACGAAGAAGGTGTACCGCATCGAGGTGCGCTACCAGCCGTCCGACATCCGGCGGGGGCATTAGCGATAGGGACGTCCGGTACGTAGCGGCCGGCTTGCCGGCCGGGCCTT
>JAFKFQ010000567.1:13745-20140 GCA_017308215.1 bacterium
CGGCCGGCAAGCCGGCCGCTACGTACCGGACGTCCCTATCGATGTCGTCGGGGAGCGGGCGGAGCCAATCGAACGGTTCCGGCGGGAGCCCGCCCCGTGTGTTGTGAGCGTCGATGTACGCTTTGACCGCCCGCACCCCGGCCCCGTCGGACAGGTACACCTTCCAATAACCCTCCGTCCAGACCCGCCCCCGGCCAGCGCGTTCCGGCTGTGCCAACACCTCGCTGCTGGTCCGCCCCTTGAGCCGGCCGGTGAACCGGCTGATGGGCTCGTGGACCGGGCCGACCAAGAGGTGAACGTGGTTCGGCTCGACCGCCGCGGCCCACGCGGGAGTGCCGCTGGCCGCGAGCAAGCGCCCGAGTTCGTCGGCCACGACGCGGGCGTCGTTTGGGGTCAACCAACACGGCTCATCCCGCATGAGTCCGGACGCCCAGCTCCGGGTTTCTGGGTCCGGAAGGTTGAGCTTTCCACCGTGCTCGCGAATACCGCCGTAGGTGTCGAACAGCGCAGACCAATGGCCCCGCGAGTCGCCCGGGAGCCACGTCCCATAGGTCGTCCAGATGAGGTGGATTCCACAGGTCACGGCATCTCCATACATAGCGGCCGGGAAGCGCGCCCGGAGCTGCGCCACGGTGGTGGCGAACGCCGGGTCGGCGGCGAGGTTGCGCAGTTCGTGCGGGTCGGCGTCGTAGTCGAACAGTTGGGTACCTTTCTTCCCGCCGTCCCACTCCGTGTAACGGAATCGCTCGGTGCGGATGCTGTAGCCCATGAAGAACGGGTTCTTCCCCGTCACCTCGCCGGTCGTCGTCGGGGTACCGCGGCTCACCTGCGTCACCGCCACGCGGTCCAGCGCCAGGGTCGGGTCCGCCAGCAGCGGGCGGAGGGTCACCCCGTCGGTGGGCGGCGCGGTCAGCCCGCAGACGTCGGCGAGCGTGGCGTGCAGGTCGATGAGTTCGACCGGGCGGAGGCAGGCGCGGCCGTTGCCCCGGACGCGCGGGTCGTAGATCACGAGCGGCACGCGGGCGCTGTTCTCGAACAGGCTCATCTTCTGCCACAGCCCGTGCTCGCCGAGGTGGTAGCCGTGGTCGCTCATGAACACCACGATGGTGCGGTTTGCCAGCACGAGCCGCTCCAGCGCGGACAGCACCCGGCCGACCTGCGCGTCCATGAACGACACCGACGCCAGGTACGCCTGGATCGCCTCGCGGCGCTGGGCGTCGGTCATTTTCTCCTGCTCGGCCTTCGCGCTCCCGAACGCCGGCGCCGGCCCGGCCGCCCGGTGCCCCTCGGGCACGGTCGGCAGTTGGATGTCGGCGACCGGGTACATGTCGAAGTACGCCCGCGGGGCGACGTAAGGCGTGTGCGGGCGGAAGAAGCCGCAGGCGAGGAAGAAGGGCCGGTCCTTGTTCGCCTCAAGGAGCTTGGTGATCTCGGTCGCGGTCATGCCGTCGGTGTGCGTCTCGTCGCCGCCGGCCGACGCCAGCCAGCTGAGCGTGCCGCCGAACCGCGCCGACGCCTTCGCCATCGGGTTGAGGGTGAAGATGAGGTTGGCGTCCTCGTCGTCCTTGTCGCGGCCGCGCGGGTTGATGACGCGCTCCCAGCTCGGCGGGTCGTCGAGCCCGTCGGTGCCGATCTGCGCCGGGACGCCGTAGTGGTACAGCTTGCCGACGCGGGCGACGTAGTAGCCGTAGCGGCGAAACGTCTGCGGCAACGTCTGCACGTCGGGGACGTTGCGGCGGAACTGGGTGGCGTTCTCGTAGACGCGCGTGGTGTCCGGGCGGAGGCCGGTGAGGAAGCTGGCGCGGCTCGGGTTGCACAGCGGGAACTGGCAGTACGCCCGGTCGAACCGCACGCCCTTCGCGGCGAGCTTGTCGATGTTCGGCGTTTTGGCCCGGCCCTGGTAGCAGCCGAGGGCGTTGTTCGTGAGGTCGTCGGAGACGACGAACAGGACGTTCATCTTCTCCTGCGCGGCGACCGGCCCGGCGAAGGCGAGCGCGGCCGCGGCGGCGAGCGTGCGGGTCATGGTGAAGACCGGGGGAGGAGGGAGGGGAACGGGTCTGAGGTGAACCTTGTCGCGCTCCGCCGTGGGCCGCCCCGGGTTCCACCCGGGGCGGCGTCCGCGGGTTACGGGTGCGTCAGCGCACCTCGACCACCCACACGTTGCGGAACACCACCGGGTCGCTGTGGTTCTGGAACTGGAACACGCCCGGCGTCGGCCGCTCCGGCTGGCCGCCCGGGCACTCGCGCGGGAACTCCACGTTGTCGTGGATCAGCACCCCGTTGTGGCGGATCGTCGCCCGGGCGTTCGCCGTCTTCTTGCCGTCGGCGCCGAACACCGCGGGCGTGAACTCCAGGTCGTAGGTCTGCCACACGAGCGGCGGCAGGCACATGTTCACCCGCGGCTTGTGCTGCGTGTAGATGCCGCCGCACTCGTTGTTCTCGCCCGAGAGCCCGAAGCTGTCGAGCACCTGGCACTCGTACCGGTTCTGGAGGTACACCCCGCTGTTGCCGCGCCCCTGGCCGGTGCTGTTCGGCATCCACGGCAGGCGGAACTCGACGTGCGCCTTGAACGCCCCGAACGCCTGCTTGCTCGTCACCCCCACGTCGAGGAACTCGCCGTCCGACAGCTTCGCCAGCTTGCCGCCGTTCCAGTTCTTCTCGTCGCCCGGCGCGCCGAACAGCACCACCGCCCCCTCCGGCGCCTTCAGCCCCAGCGTCGGCGACTTCCGCTCGACCTTCTTCAGCGTGATCGTGTCGGGGCCGACGGCCACCTTGATCTCGCCGCCGCCGATCACCGCCGTCGAGGTCTCGGCCCCCTTCTTCATGGCGGCGACCACCTTGCCGTCCTTCGTAACCGCGGTGCCGGTGATCACGTCCTTCATGTCCGCCCCGTCGCCGGGGAGGCCGCCGTGGTACGCCTTGACCACGAACTCGCCGTGCCCGCGGGCGACGACCTGCGCGCCGACCTTGCCGTGCCCGGGGATCTCGCCGACGTACTCGCCCTGGATTGCGAAGTCCGGGTCGGCGGCGGCCTTCGACGGGTCGGCGACGGCGACACGCTCCTTCTTCTTGGGCGCGTCCTTCTTGTCCTGGGCGGGGGAGACCGCGGACCCGGCGAGGACGCCGAGCCCGAGGAGGGCGGGGAGGAGGAGGCGGAACATGAGCGGACCTCGGGGGGATACGGGGCAAGCCGTATTCTCCCGAGGCCCGTGGCGGCGTCAATGGGCTGGTGCTACCGCTTCGGCACCGTCACGCCGGCCTGGTTGAGGATCTGCTCCACGCCCTCCTGGTTCTCGCGCTCGGTCGGCGGGCCGCGGAGGATCAGGTTCGGGTTCGCCGCCGCCCGCAGCGCCGCGAACGTGGCCGCCACCTCCTGCGCCAGCTTCCGGTCGATCACCTCCTTCTCCAGCGCCGGCCGCACCTTCGCCGGGTCCACGCCCTGCTGCGGCGGGATGACCCCGGTGCACTTGATGCACAGGATGCCCGCCTGCGTCTGGAACAGGTGGCTCAGCTCGCCGACCTTCAGCTTGAACACCGTGTCCTCGATGGCCGGGCTCGGGGCGTCGCCGTGCCGGCCGATCGGCGAGACCTTCCCGGCCCCGGAGGCCAGGTTCGGGTCGAACTGCGCCCGCGCCACCTGGTCGAACTGCGCGTCGCCCTCGCGGGCCTTTTCCCAGTCGCGCTGCGCCTGCCGGAACTGCCCCGGCTGCCACATGATGATCTTGGCCTCCCGCTTCTCGCCGAAGTGTCGGTCGAACGCCTTCTTCAGGTCATCGTCGGTCACCTGCACCTTGTCCTTGCACATCTTGCGCAGCAGAATGGTCGGCCGGATCTCGTCCTCGACGTACTCCTCCAGCGTCTTCTTCGCCTTCGGCAGGATCGTCTTCACGAAGTCGGCCTTCTCGATGTTGATCGCCTTCAGGTTGTCCACCAGCGTGGCCTCGATCTCCTCCGGGGTGGCGGTGAGGTTCCGCTTCGCCGCCTCGGCGTGGACGATCCGCAGGTTGACGAGCGACTCCAGCTTCTCGTACCCGCCGCGGGCGATCAGGAACTCGCCGAGGTCGGTGCGGGTGACCGGCGTGTTGCCGTAGAGGACCGCGAGCACCTTCGGGTCCGGGTGCTGCGCGCGCGGCGCCACGGGGGCGTTCGGGTCGGCGGCCGGGCGAGGCGGGACGTGCTGCGTCAGCTGCGGGTTCGCCGCGGCGCGGACCTCGTTGAACACCTCCGGCAGCATCCGGCTCAGCTTCCGGTCGAACACGTCCTTCTCGAGCGTCGCCTTCACCTGCTCGAAGGTGACCGGGTCCGGCGGGATGACGCGGATGAGGCGGACGCAAATGCTCGCGCCCTCCGTCTCGACCCAGACCGCGTCGCCCGGTTGCTTGAGCGAGAACAGGGCTTGTTCGGCGCGCGGGTCTTCGCCGTCGACGTGCCGGCCGACGGGGTTGATCTTCCCGCCGGTCTTGGCGAACTCGTTCGGCTGGCGGAGGGCCAACTTCTCGAACTCCTCGTGCTTCTCCAGGGCGAGCTTCTTCACGTCCTCGGGGAGCGCGTCCTTCCCCTTCGGCCAGTTGATGACGAACGCCTCGCGCCGCTCGCCGTGCTTCGTCTCGAACGCCTTCCGCACCTCGTCCTCGGTGACGGAGACCTTCGCGCGGGTCATCTTGCCGAGGAGGAGGCGCTGGCGGACCACGTCCTGCTCCCACTCGTACAGGCTCTTGCCGTACCGCGACCGGATCACCTGGACGAACTCGTCGCGCGACAGGCCGGACGACTGGAGGTCTTCGTTCACGCCGGCGGAGACCTCGAGCGGGGTGACGGTGATGCCGCGCTTCGCCGCCTCGAGCTCGACGACCTTGCGGTTCACGAGCAGGTCGATCTTGTCCATCCCGCCGCGGGCGATGAGGTACTCGCCGAGCTCCTCGCGGGTGACCTGCGTGCTGCCGTGGATGAACGCGGCGACGCGCTTGCCCACGTCGGGGGCCGGCGCGGGCGCCGGTTGCTGCCCGGATGCCGCCGCCGCCACGAGTAGCGCCGGTACGACTCCACCCCACCGCCACAGCCCGTTGCGGGTGCTCATGCTCGCGCCTCCGTGTCGGTCCACAGGTGGCGAGGCGATACCCGCCCGTCGGGCGGCGGGCAAGAGAACTTGAGCAAACTCGAAATCCGAAATTCGGAGCACGAACTTTCGGATTTCGAGTTTCGGATTTCGGGCTTTACGGTTGGGGTTTCCGCCCCCGTCTCGCGCCGCTATACGTCGCGACTCGTCCCCTACTCCTTGGTGGTGCATGCCCGTGGCTCTGAGCCTCCAGGCCGTCTGCGCCCGCTACGGCGCCCGCGTCGCCGTGGACGGCCTGACGCTGGACGTGGCCGCCGGCGAGGTGGTCGGGCTGCTCGGGCCGAACGGGTCGGGCAAGAGTACGACGCTCGCCGTCGCCGGCGGCGTGCTCACGCCCGCCGCCGGCACCGTGGCCGCGTGCGGCATCGACCGCGCCGCCGACCCGCTCGGGTTCGCGGTGAAGGTCGGGCTCGTGCCGCAGGACGGCGCGACCTACGACGAACTCACCGCGGCGCAGAACCTCGACTTCTTCGGCCGGCTGTACGGCCTCGGCGGCCGCGAGCTGCGCCGCCGCACCGCCCGCTGCCTCGCCCGGGTCGGGATGTCCGACCGCGCCCGCGAGCGCGTCGGCACGCTGTCCGGCGGGATGCGCCAGCGGGTGAACCTCGCCGCGGCGCTACTCCACGACCCGCCGGTGCTGCTGCTCGACGAGCCGACCGCGGCGCTCGACCCGGCCAGCCGCGACGCCTTCCTCGCCGACCTGGCGCGGCTGCGCGACGACGGCCACGCCGTCCTGTTCACGACGCACCACACCGACGAGGCGGACCTCGTCTGCGACCGCGTCGCGGTCCTCGACGCCGGACGGCTCGTGGGCTGCGGGAAGCCCGGCGACGTGTTGCGGCCGCGCGGCCGCGAGGTGCTGTACGCCCACCTGCGGATGCCGGTGCCGCGGTTCCTCGAAAAGGGCATCCGCCGCGCCCTCGCCCCGTACGCCGACATCGAGGTGACGGGGAACCGCCTGCGGCTGGCCGCGGACACCACCGAGCACCTCGGCCGCGCGCTGGCCCGGGTGCTGGCCGAGGGGCTCGACGTGGACCGCTTCGCCACGCCGCCGGGCTCCGTCGGGCCGTACCTGTTCCGGGGACGCGAAGGCACCCGGGTCGATGAAGGGGTGAAGGGGTGAAGGGGTGAAGGGGTGACCGACGGGGAGCGGAGAATGCACCCCTTCACCCCTTCACCCCTTTACCCCTTCACAACACCGATGCCCCAACTGAAACTCCTCCTCGCCGTGGCCGGGAAGGACTGGCGCCTGTTCTGGGCCGACCGGCGGGCGGCCGCG
>JAFKFQ010000568.1:0-4965 GCA_017308215.1 bacterium
GGTACGCACCGCCCGCGGCGAGGAGGAATTTCGTCCACACGACCCGCGCATCCTTAGATAGTTGACAAAATCGGTCGTGAAAGTAGTGTATGCGATCGGCAGTGGGAAACAACGGGCTGAAATGAAAAGCCCGGGGACGGCTATCCCCGGGCTGCACAGGTTACACAGGTTGCCGACTAAGTCAAACCAGTTCCGGCATCGGCGGGCCGTCGGCGAGGTGCTGGGGGCGGCCGGTCGGGTCGGCAACGGTGTGGTGCATCGGGTTCAGCCCGAGGTTGTGGTACAGCGTGGCAAACACCTCGCCGAACGTCACCGGCCGCGCCACCGCGTACTCGCCGAGGCGGTTCGTCGCGCCGATTACCTGACCGGTCTTCATCCCGCCGCCGGCAAGGATGGCGCAGCTCACCTGCGGCCAGTGGTCGCGGCCGGCGCCGGTGTTGATCTTCGGCGTGCGACCGAACTCGCCCCACGCGATCACCGTCACGTCGTCGAGCATCCCGCGCACGTCCAGGTCTTCGACGAGCGCCGTCAGGCACTGGTCGAGCTTGGCGCCGTGGTCGCGGACGAGGTCGAAGTTCTTGCCGTGGCTGTCCCACCGGCCGTAGCTGAGCGTGACGACGCGGACACCGGCCTCGACCAGCCGGCGGGCCATCAACAGTTGCTCGTTCACCGTCGGGGCACCGTCGTACTGGAACTGGTACGGCTTGCCGTCGCCGTAGCGCGCCCGCACGCGGTCGCTTTCCTTCGAGATATCGAGCGCGTCCACGAGCTTGCTCGACAGCAGCACGTCCATCGCGCGGGCGGTGTGGAGGTCGGCGGTCTTCAGGGTGCCGTCGCGCTCCAGCCCGCCGCGGAGCTGGTCGAAGCTGGTGAGGAGCTGGCGGCGGCCGGCGAGCTGGTCCTTGTTCGAGCCGTTGAGCACCATGTTCGCCAGGTCCGGGCCACTCGGCTTGAACGCGCCGTAGGCGGCGCCGAGGAAGCCGGTGCGGCCCGGGTCGCTCCAGGGGGCGTGCTGCGTCTTCTCGGCGAGGCCGACGAACGGCGGCACCGAGGGATCGACGTTTCCTTGCAGCCGTGCGGCCACGCTGCCGATGCTCGGGCGGCCGCCCATCGGGGCGAGCGAGTCCTGTCGCCAGCCGGTCGTCGCCTGGAAGGCGTCGTGCCCACCGCCCGCGCCGACGACGCTGCGGATGAACGCGAACTTGTCGGCCGCCGCGGCGATGCGCGGGAACGTCTCGCCGATCTGGATGCCGGTCACCTTCGTGTTGATCGGCCGGAACTCGCCGCGGACTTCCGCCGGCGCGTCGGGCTTCAAGTCCCACATGTCCTGGTGCGGCGGGCCGCCGCCGAGGAAGATGTTGATGACGGCTTTGTGGTTTGCCAGGCTGCGCCCGCCGCTCTGGGCGGCCTCGGCCCGCAGCAGGTCGGCCTGTGTGAGTGCGGTGGCGCCGAACGCGAACGTACCGATCCGCATGAAGCTGCGGCGCGACACGCCGTCGCAGAAGCGAGTGCTTCCGAAGGGGATGTTCAACATCGTGGGCGCCCCGTGCGGGGAAAGCGGGAGGGTGGCAGTCAGCCGGCGGGCGGTCGAGGCGCGGGACGCTCCGACCGTGATGAAAGTTTACATCGGCGTTTCACGGACAGCAATACAAAATCGGTCAAAACCCGTACACCCCAGCCGCCCGCGTGGCTTACTGTTTGCAGTACACGCGGACTCTCCCACGCCGACCGGTCCTGGACATGAGTGCTGCCGCCCCAACGCCTGCCCCCGTGCCCCGCCGGTGGCCCTACCGCGCCTCCTCGGTTTTCGCCGCACTGGCGTGCGTCGCGGTCGGCATGACCGCGGGGGCGGGTGGCTACACGTTCTACTACGGCGAGGGGTTCTCGTACCTCAGCAGCGACCCGCGGACGTGCGTGAACTGCCACGTCATGCGCGAGCACTACGACGGGTGGCAGCAGGGCGGGCACCACGGCGTCGCCACCTGCAACGACTGCCACACCCCGCACACGTTCCTCGGCAAGTGGTTCGTGAAGTCCGAGAACGGGTTCTGGCACTCCTACGGGTTCACCCTCCAGAACTACCACGAGCCGATCATGATCCGCCCCCGGAACAGCCGGGTGCTGGAGAACAACTGCATCGAGTGCCACCGCGAACTGGTCGAGCCGGTCATCGCCGTCCCGCCCGACCCACCTGGCGGGTGGAACTGCATCCACTGCCACGCCGACGTCGGCCACGGCGCCCGCCGCTAATCCTCCCCGGTCCGGAGCCCGTTCCGTGAGCACCCCCACGCCGCCTGCTGCCCCAGTACCCGCCCGCCGCCGGCTGCTCGTATACATCGCCTTGATCGTCGGGTCGGCGCTCGCCACGGCCGGCATTCTGGCGCTTCTGTCGAGCATCTACACGCGCAAGTGGGAGGCCCGCGAGACCGTGTTTCGCGTGGTCGAACTGCCGCCCGGCACGACCGACCCGGCCGAGTGGGGGAAGAACTACCCGCGGCAGTACGACAGCTACAAGCGCACGGTGGACATCGACCGCACCCGCCACGGCGGCAACGAGGCGGTCCCCACGCGCCGCGGCGAGGCGCCCGGCCCGGAGGCGTCGAAGTTGGAGCTCAACCCGCGGCTGAAGATCCTCTACGCCGGCTACCCGTTCAGCGTGGACTACCGCGAGGCCCGCGGCCACGCGTACATGCTCTCCGACCAGGACGTCACCCGCCGCACCCAGGAGTTCAAGCAGCCCGGCGCGTGCCTCCACTGCCACGCCTCGATCGTCCCCGCCTACCGCGAGAAGGGCCGTGAGGCCGGGGTGCCCGACTCCGACCCGCACGCCCAGGTGATGAGGGGGTTCGAGGAGGTGTGCAAGATGCCGCTCGCCGACGCCCGGCACATGAAGTCGAAGGACGGCAAAGAGCTCGTCACCCACCCGGTGTCGTGCATCGACTGCCACGACGAGCGGACGATGCAGCTGCGGGTGACGCGGCCGGCGTTCCTGGTCGGCATCCGCGCGCTGGCCGCGGGCGAGGCGCCGGTCCCGCACCTGCCGAGCATCGGCCGCTGGCGCGACGGGGCGAAGAAGACCCCCTACGACCCGAACGCCGACGCCACCCGCCAGGAGATGCGCTCGCTCGTCTGCGGCCAGTGCCACGTCGAGTACTACTTCGAGAAGGACACGAAGGTGGTGACGTACCCGTGGTCCCGCGGGCTACGGGCCGACGACCTTGAGGGCTATTACGCGCCGACCGCGTTCACCGACTGGACCCACGCCACCACCGGCACGAAGATGCTGAAGCCGCAGCACCCCGAGTTCGAGACGTGGGGCCAGGGCATCCACGCCCGCAGCGGGGTGTCGTGCGCCGACTGCCACATGCCGTACCTCCGCGAGGGCGCGGTGAAGGTGAGCGACCACCACGTGCGCAGCCCGATGCTGAGCGTGAACCGCAGCTGCCAGACGTGCCACCGCTACCCGGAGGCGGAGATCGTGGCCCGGGTGGACCTGATCCAGGGGCGGACCCGCGAGATGCTGGACCGCGCCGAGGACGCCTGCGTGGACCTGATCCGGACCATCGAGGCGGCGAAGGCCCGCGGGGCGACCGACGAACAGCTCGCCGACGCCCGCGGGCTGCACCGGGCGGCGCAGTGGCGGGCGGACTTCATCCAGTCCGAGAACAGCCGCGGCTTCCACGCCTCGCAGGAGGTCGCGCGGGTGCTGGCTCAGTCGATCGACCTGGCGCGGCAGGGACAGCTGAAGGCGGTGACGGCGGGGGCGAAGTGACGGCCGCTAAGCTCGACCGATTCCAGCAGATGGCCGCGGCCGACCGGCCGTTCGTGGTCCGGTCGAAGGCCGACCGGCGGGCTCGGGCGGGCGGTGGGGAGGGGGCCACGTTGCACGCCGGGGTGCGGGGGTTGCCGGCCCAGGCCGGGTGGCGCGGGGAGACCCGGACAGTCGCCGGGGGGACCACGGCCGGCGGCCGGTGACGGCTCGGGTGATCCGGGTGTGGGAGGTGGACGTGCCGGTCGGGGAGGAGGCGGTCGAGTGGGTGCTGCTGGCCAACTCGGAGGTCGGGACCATCCGCCGGATGCGGGAGGTGGTGGGGGATTACCAGCGGCGGCCGATCATCGAGGCGTACCACAAGGCGTTCAGGACCGGGTGCGGGGGAGCGGTTGCAGCAGCGGAGTCGGGCGGGGTTGGCCGCGGCGGTCGGGCTGCTGGAGTTGCGGGATCTGGCCCGGAACCCGGCTCGGCCGGACGGGCCGGCCGTCGGGGTGGTCGGGGAGGGAGCAGTGCGGGTGCCGTGAAGCTCGAGCGAGCGGAGCGACGTCGCGGACGGCGTCGCCGCCAGCGCGGCCGCCCTGTGGTTGCCGATCGACCCTTCGAGCGAACCGGCGCGGACGAGAGTGCTCACGTCGCCCGCGGTCATGCCCTGGTAGCGCCGCGTGGCGCTGCCGCCGGCGACCGCCGCGTCCGGCGTGCTCGCCGCCAGCAGGCGATCGTAGAGCCGTTGATCTGCCGGCCGCAGGCGCACGCCCGCCGCGCGGGCTTCGTCGCGGCTCATGAGGCCGGCGAGGGCGAGCAGCGCGCGCTCCTCGATCGGGATCGCACACGAGTCGATCGCCCCGGCGAGGGTGAGCCTTCTCACCAGTTCCGGCCGGGCCGCCCCAGAACCCATCAGCACCACCGAAGCAACTCAGCCGTCGCGCTGCAGCGCTTCGACTTGCGGCGTGTGGCCGACTGACGCCCCCCGGACCCAGAGGGGCAACGAGAGGAAGCCGCGCTCATACCGCGCCTGGTGTGGGAGGGTGCCGAGGCCCGTTCCGCTGAGGTGGTTGAAGTGCGAGATGGCGGTTGCTTCCTCATTCCGCAGCTCGCGCTTACCGCGGCTTCGCGGCGTGAGGCGGGCGATGCGCACTGGAGGCGGATGAACGCCGCCCGCTCCGCGTGCATCCTTCGCCGCCTTCGGCGTGGGC
>JAFKFQ010000568.1:4977-29114 GCA_017308215.1 bacterium
CGGGCGGCTGGTTCATGGGCGCACCCGGAGTTGCTACGGACAGTGTGGTTTCCGTCGCGGTGCGTCACACTACACCATCCGAACGGTCCGCCCGCAACCTCCGAAGCATTCGATGCCGACGCTGCCCGAGTTCGCCACGGTTTATGGGGTCGATTTCTCCGGGGCGAAGCTCGCCGGCCGGAACACGTGGGTCGCCCGCGTCGAGCCGCGCCGCCGCGGGCGACCTGTGCTCGTCGCGCTCGACCGGCTCGAAGCCCTGTGCGGCACCGCGGAGCGCGGCCCGGCGCTCGCGCACCTCGTCGAACTGGTGGCGGGGTCCGAGTCCGCGCTGTGGGGCTTTGACGTGCCGTTCGGGCTGCCGATCGAGCTGTTCCCAAACGGGGCGGCGTGGTCGGCGCAGTTCGACTTCGTGCGCGAGTGGGGCGACGAGGCGTACGCGTGCGGGCTGGAGTGCATCCGCCGGGCGCTGCTCGTCGGCGACCGGATGCACCTGCGCCGCACCACAGACACCGACGCGAAGGCGCCGTTCGACGGCTACCACTACCGGATGATCTACCAGACCTTTTTCGGGATGCGCGACGTGGTCGCGCCGCTGAGCCGCGTGCCCGGTACGGCGGTGCTGCCGTTCCACTACCGGCGCGTGTCGCGGGCGAAGCGGGTGGTCGTGGAGTGCTGCCCGGGGAGCGTGCTGAAGAAGCTCGGGCTGCCGCACCAGAACTACAAGCAACCGACCGGCGGCCCGCTCGCCCGCAAGCGCCTGCGCACGCGGCACACGCTCCACGCGGCGCTCGACGAACTGGTTGTCGTCAGCGACCGCTTCCGCCGGGTGATGATGCGGAACCCCGGTGCCGACGCGCTGGACGCGGTGATCGCCGCGGTCGGGGTGGCGCGGGCGGTCGCCGCGGCGGACCACGCCGCCATCGCGCGGCACCCCCGTTACCCGCGCGAAGGGCACCTCTACGTCTGACCGCGCGGCCCCTTGAAACCGCCCGGCCAGTTCCGATCCTGACCGGGTATCTCACCCGGCCTCCATGCCACGTTCACGCCGCGGCCGGGGTCAGCGAAAGGCGCACCCACATGGCGGATTCGTCCCTCGGAAAACTGGCGATCGTCACCGGCGGCGGGCCGGCGCCGGGGATCAACGGGGTCATCAGCTCGGTCACCATCGAGGCGATCAACCAGGGGCTCGAAGTCATCGGGTTCAAGGACGGGTTCAAGAACCTCGTCCTCGGCGACCCGTCGTCCGCCCGGCCGCTGTCGATCGCCGATGTGGCCCCGTACTACCAGCGCGGCGGGTCGATCCTCGGCACCAGCCGGACCAACCCCGCGAAGAACCCCGAGGACCTCGCCCGCGTCATCGGCACGCTCCAGGGGCTCGGCGTCAAGTACCTGGTCACGGTCGGCGGGGACGACACCGCGTTCGGCGGCAGCCAGGTCTACAAGCAGTGCGGCGGGGCCATCAAGGTCGCCCACGTGCCGAAGACGATCGACAACGACCTGCCCCTGCCGCCGGGCGTGCCGACGTTCGGGTTCGAGTCGGCCCGCCACTACGGCGTACAGGTCGCCCGCAACATCCACGAGGACGCGAAGACCACGACGCGCTGGTACATCATCGTGTGCATGGGCCGGGCCGCGGGGCACCTCGCGCTCGGCGTCGGCAAGGCGTCGGCGGCGACGGTCACGATCATCTCCGAAGAGTTCCGCGGCAAGCCCGTCACCCTCGACCAGATCTGCGACATCATGATCGGGTCGATGATCAAGCGCAAGGCGCAGGGGAAGGGGTACGGGCTGGCCGTGCTGTCCGAGGGGCTGCTCGAGTCGATCGGCGAGCAGGGGCTGCTCGACGCGATGGGCGACGAGTTGGCGAAGTTCGGGAACGTCGAGCGCGACGCCTTCGGCCACCTGCGGCTCGGCGAGATCGAGTTCGGCCGCATGGTCCGCTACCGGCTGGCCGAGCGGCTCAAGGAACTCGGCCTCAAGTTCACCCTGGTGGACAAGGATCTTGGGTACGAACTGCGGTGCGCTGACCCGATCCCGTTTGACGCCGAGTACACCCGCAACCTCGGGTACGGGGCCGTGAAGTTTCTTCTGTCGCCGGAGTCGGCGAAGTACGGCGCGATCGTCAGCTTCCTGGAAGGGCGGCTCGTGCCGCTCAAGTTCGAGGACATGATCAACCCGCAGACGCAGCGGATGCGGCCGCGGCTGGTGGACGTGGACGCCGAGACCTACGAGTGTGCCCGCCGCTACATGATCCGCCTGGAGCCGTCCGACTTCGCCCACACCGACCGGCTCAAGAAGCTCGCCGATGTGGTGAAACTCACCCCCGAGCAGTTCCGCGAGCGGTTCGAGTACCTGGTGAATTACTGATTGCTGCGCCAGGGGCGTCAAGCTGTCACTCGTCAAATGCCTTGGCTTCCAAGCCAGTGACAACGGGTTGACTCGACCCCCTTTGCGCAGCGGTCAGTAGTGGGAGTGCGGGTGTGAGTGAAAACCAAAGCCGAGGGGGCCCTCGGCTTTCGCGCTTGACGGGGCGCGGGAATAACCCGCGTCGGCCGGGATCACGTCTTTAGCAGCCCAACTCGTTCGCCCGCACCGCCCCCGCACAAGGCACCGTCATGTACGGCTATTTGGCCGATCTCGTGGTATTCCTCCACGTCCTCTACGTCGGGTACGTGGTCGTCGGGCAACTGGCGATCATCGTCGCCGCACCGTTCCGTTGGGAGTGGGCGCGGAACCCGTGGTTCCGGTTCACGCACCTCGCCGCCATCGGCGTCGTCGCCTACGAGGCGCTGAACGGCATCCGTTGCCCGCTCACGATCTGGGAGGAACAGCTCCGCGAACTCGCCGGGCAGAGCATCTACGCCGGGGAGTCGTTCATGGGGCGGCTCTTTCACGACCTGCTCTTCTGGGACAACATGCCCGAGGTCTTCTTCAACACGCTGCACGTGGCGATGTTCGTGCTGGTCGTGCAGGGGGTGGTGATGTTCCCGCCGCGCCTCCGCCGGCACCCGGTCGTGCAAGTCGCGTGAACTCCGGGGGTATAATGGGGTATCCGGCCCGACCCTCTCCCGAGGCCCGTGCCCCCATGCATCCAGCCGAACCGGTGTCCAAGTCGGACAACCTGTACGAGTCGTCGCCCGTCTACCGGATGGCCGCCCACCAGCTCCGTTCCGTCGCGGCGGCCGTCGACCTCGACCCCGGCATCGCCGCCCGCCTCGCCGTCCCCAAGCGGTCGCTCGTCACCGGCTTCCCGGTCCGCATGGACGACGGCCACACGCGCATCTTCATGGGCTACCGCGTCCAGCACTCGCTCACCAGCGGGCCGAGCAAGGGCGGGTTGCGCTACGCCCCGTCGGTGGACCTCGGCGAGGTCGCCGCGCTTGCCATGTGGATGAGCTGGAAGTGCGGGATCATGAACCTCCCGTTCGCCGGCGCCAAGGGCGGCATCGCCTGCGACCCGGCGGCGCTCAGCCCCGACGAGAAGGAGCGCCTCACCCGCCGGTTCACCGAGGAGGTGCTGGCGATCATCGGCCCGCGGGTGGACGTGATGGCCCCCGACCTGGGGACCGACGAGCAGACGATGGCGTGGATCATGGACACGTACTCGATGAAGGTCGGGTACGCCTGCCCGGAGATCGTGACCGGCAAGCCGGTCGAACTCGGCGGGTGCGTGGGCCGGCGCGAGGCGACCGGGCGCGGCGTCGTGTACTGCGTCCGGGCGGCGCTGGAGGAACTCAGACTCGACCCGGTCGGCGCGACCGCCGTCGTACAGGGGTTCGGGAACGTCGGCTCGGTGACGTGCGACGAGCTGATCAAGCTCGGTGTGAAGGTCGTCGCCGTGGGCGACCGCTACGGCGCGCTCCGCAACCCGAAGGGGATCGACGTCGCGGCCCTCCACCGCCACGTCAACGCGCCGGCGAACACGCGGAAGACGATCGTCGGCTTTCCCGGGGCCGACGAGATCGCCCCCGACGAACTCCTGGCGACCCCGTGTACCGTCCTCGTGCCGGCGGCGCTGGAGCGGGTCATCACCGGCTCGAACGCGGCGAAGCTGCGCTGCCGGGTGCTCGCCGAGGGGGCCAACGGCCCGACCACGCCGGACGCAGATGCTGTCCTCGCCAACTCGGACGTGTTCGTCATCCCGGACGTGCTGTGCAACGCCGGCGGCGTGACGGTGAGCTACTTCGAGTGGGTGCAGGACATCCAGCAGTTCATGTGGAGCGAGGAGGACGTGAACAACGAGCTGCGTAAGCTCATGCTGAACGCCTTCGCGCGTGTCCGCCGGCAGGCGGCCGAGCGCGGCCTGTCGAACCGACTGGCGGCGTTGAGCCTGGGCGTCCAAAAGGTCGCCACCGAGAAGCTGAAGCGCGGCCTCTTCCCGTAAGTCCGAGAGGGCAGAGGAGCGAGCCGCTGGCTGTCTGTTCCTCTGGGTCAGCACTCGTGGCGGAGACTGTGCCACGTCTCGACGGCCCAGTCGCGGTCGGCGGGGCTCTCGGTGTAGACGTGGCAGACGACGAGTTGATCGCCCGCTGCGGTCACGCCGCTGAGGCGCCACACCCGCCGCTCGTCCTCGTCGGTCGTCTCCCCGAACACCGCCTCGCCGCGGAACCCCGGTCGGTCTACGACCGGGATCGGGTCGCCCTCGGGCAGGCTGCGCCGGCCGACCGCGACCGCCTCGGCCGGCGTCGGCCGCGTGCCGTCGGGCTTCGTGTAGCCGACGGCGTGGAACCACACGCTCCGCGACGTGTTCCACCCGGTCCAGGTCCGGTCCTCGCCCCACTCGCGGGCGAAGTCGCCCGGTACCACGATCGACCACCCCGACCCGATCGCCGCCCGCACCGGCCCGCGCCGGTAGCCGATCAGCGGCCCGTCGCTCGCGGCCTCGAACGCCCGCTGGGCGACGCGCTCGCGCAGCTCCTCGTCCGTGGGCGTGACGGAATGCCCCTCCTCGTCGCCCTCGATCGCCGCCAGCACCTCCAGCCACTCCCGCCACGGCAGATCGCCGGCCGGGTCGAGCTTGTACGCGGTCGCCAGGTCGTTGGTGCCGCGGCCCCACCACGGGAAGAACTCGCGCGCCGCGGCCGGGTCGGCGGCGGCGCGGCCGAGCCACTCGCGCGGGCGCACGCCGAGCGGCGTGAGGACCGGGCCGTGGCCGGGGTACCCGTCGCCGTCCGGCATCCCGACCGCGACCGGGGAGGGGTGGTCGAGCGCCTTGCGGCACACGGTCCCGAGCCAGTCGTCGAAGGCCCGCTCGCACGCCGGCCGGTTGGTGGACGTGAAGAAGCCGGTCGGGTCGTGTGCGTCGTCGGCCACCCAGGCGACGCCGAACTCGCCGGCGAACTGCCCGAGGAGGCCGCACAGGTGGGCGTGGTAGCCGGGGCCGGCGGGGGTGGTGCGGGCGGTCACGCGGAGTCGGCCGCTCGCCCCGAGGCGGACCTCGGCGGGCGGGACCGCGGGGTGCGTGGCGACGAGGAGGACCGGCTTTTCGTCGCCGTCGCGGACGACGCGGGCCTCGAGGACCGTGTCGCCGACCTCCTCGAACCACACGGCCGCCCGTCCGAGCCAGTCGCGGGCGTCGGCCTTGCTGAGGCGGCGGTCGCCGAGGTCGATCCGGCCGGTGAGCGAGAGCGTGATCGGCATGCGGTCCGGCCCACTCCGGGGCGGTGCGATTATCCGTTGGCCGTACTGTACGCCTGATTTCCCGGACGGCGAGGTCGGTCGGGTTCGTGTCCGTGCGAGGGTCGTGTTGCCCCCGCCCCGCGGCTGGTGGTATCTTCGGTGCCGAAACCAGGAGGCGTAGCCCATGGGGACGCCGGCCCCGCCCGACCGGTACCACGCCATCGACGCGCTCCGCGCGGCGATGATGTTCGCCGTGGTCGTACTACACGCGGCGGTGCTGTTCTCCGGCGTGCCGGCGGGGCGGACGGTCTTCCGCTTCGTCGACCCAGACCGCGGCCCCGAGTTCTTCTGGCTCGCGGTCGGTCTCCAGGTCGTGTCGATGCCGGCGTTCTTCCTGGCCGCGGGCTTCTTCGTGGCGATGCTCGTCTCGCGGTGTGGCCCCCGGGCGATGCTCGCCCACCGCCTGAGGCGGATCACGATCCCGTTCGTGGTGTTCTGGCCGATCCTGTACGCGCTCACGATGGCCGGGATACTGTTCGGCTGCACGGCGGCGGACGAGGTGACGGTGCCCGCACCAAACGACGGTGGCGCGGTGCTGCGGCACGTCGGCTCGGCGATGGCGGCGGGGATGCCGATGGAGCAGGCGTTCGCCCTCAACTGGCCGCGGCCGGACGACCGGCTGGAGCGCGTCGGAACGCTGGACGGCACCCCCGGCGGCAAGCCGGTGTGGGCGCTGCGGGGGGAGCGAACGGACATCGGCCCGGCGGCGTGGGCAGCGGTCCGGTTCGTCCCGGTCGGCCTCGGCCTGCCGTTCCGCCCGTCCACGCACCACCTCATTCACCTGTGGTTTCTGTGGGTGCTGACGCTGTTCGTGCTGGCGACGGCCGTGTTCGCCCCGCTCGCGCGCCGCCTCCCGACGGTCGCCGTCGGCCGTCACCTCGGTTCGTTCGCGGTCCCGCTCGTCGGTGCACTCCCGTTCGCGGGCGTGTTGTGGTGGCACCAACTGCCCGCCGTCCCACCGCCGTCGAGTCTCCTGGTCTCACCCGCGACGTTGTTGGGTTACGGGCTGTTCTTTGCGTTTGGGGCACTGTGTTGGCGACACCGCGACCGCCTGCCCGAAGTCGGGCGCCATTGGGTGATTCACCTGCTCGCCGGCCTGTCGGCGGGAGTGGCAGCCGGGGTTCTGATGAGTCAGGTTCAAGACACCGGGCCGGGCGACAATCCCGACTGGCGGAGGGTGGTGGCGTGTCTGTGTGCGGCGGCGGCGCACTGGCAACTGGTCTGGGCGAGTCTCGGCGTGCTCGGCCGGTTTGCGACGTGCGAGGTGCGCTGGGTGCGCACCCTCTCGGACGCTTCTTACTGGGTCTACTTGGTCCACCTACCGGTGGTCTTGTGGGTCGCTGCGGCACTGTTGGGCTGGGAGGTGTCACGCTACATCAAGTTTCCGATCGTGCTGGCCGCCGGAATCGGAATCCCTCTGTTCACCTACCGGATCTTCGTCCGACAGACTTGGCTGGGCACATTCTTGAACGGACGGCGCAAGGAAGTCGACCCAACTCAACCCAGTTCCCCACTTTCCGCCGACGGTAAAAGACTGGCAAAAATGCCATACTTATCTGGACTTCCTGGCCGGATTCACTAGACTATTCTGTACAGAACATGCCGTCGATTCTGGGGAGTCGCCCATCCTGCCACCCTCCCCGGCCGGATCGGACCGGAGGCCGCCCGTGCAAACGATTGGTGGTGACTTGAGCGTCGAGCTTTTCCGCTTCCGCGACCTCGTCCGCGACGATGCGCCGCACGCCCTCGACGGCCTCGCACGAGTGCTAGTCGCTGCCGGCCAACTCGAAGCCGCCCACCGCGTCTGGGGTTGGGTCGATCAGACCGAAAACGCGATCCGCGATAACGCCGCCTGATGCTCATTGATTGTATCAATATTTGTGTTCTCCGAGAGGGGCCACTCCTTCTCGCAAACACCGCAACTCGTCCTAGAACAACGCGTTAGAGTGATTTGAGCTGTCCTGCCGCTCGTGTGAGCCGGTCCCGCACACCGGCCCACTCTGGAGTATCTGGCGGCATTTCGATGAGAATGCGGTCGAACGTCCCGGCATCAAGTTCGTGGAGTTGAGCGTACAGCCCCGCGGCGTAACCCGTCGGCTCGGCGGGGATCCTCTTGCCGTCGAGGCGGAGGATCGCAACCCGTTCGCCAGCTTGGAATAGTGGCGTCATGCCCGGGTCGATCAGCGTGACCGGGGTTCGTGGGCTGTAGTGTTTCGTCATCTGGCCGGGAGAACGCGCCGGGCCGTGTTCTTCCACAGCGACAATGCCCGTCACCCGCCCGACCACAGCCTCGATCATCGGGATTGTCACGAGCCCGGGTCGCAGCACCCGCACCAGACCGCCCGAAAGATCCACCACAGTCGATTCGATTCCGCCAGTGCAGGGGCCACCGTCGAGAACCGAGTCGATTCGCCCGGCCAGCCCCTTCAAGACGTGCGAAGCGTGCGTCGGTGAGACGGCGGTACTGCGGTTCGCGCTCGGGGCGGCGATCGGCACACCCGCAGCGCGGATCAATTCTCGTGCAACTGCGTGAGCGGGGCAGCGGACCGCGACGGTCGGACCGCCCGCCGTCACCACGTCGGGGACCGTCGGAAGCTTGGGTAGAACGAGGGTGAGTGGACCGGGCCAGTAGCGGTCCGCCAGCGCTGCGGCGGTCGCCGGCCAGTCGGCGGCGACGTTTCGTACGTCATCGACCTCCGCGACGTGGATGATCACCGGGTTCGTCGCCGGGCGACCCTTCGCAACGAACACCCGTTCCACGGCGGCCGCATCAAGAGCGTTGGCGCCGAGCCCGTAGACGGTCTCGGTCGGGAACGCCACCAGGCCGCCGGCGCGGATGACGGCCGCCGCTCGGGCGATCACCGCCGGGTCGGGGGAAGTCGGGTCGACCGTCCGAACGTCTGTCGTCACGGGTCCGTCACCTTCGCCATTCCGCCCGGGCGTAGGATGGAGTACAACGATACTGTACGCCGCCCCCTCCCCCGGTGGCCGCGGCGCGGAGGCCCACCCCAGATGCCCGACACGGCGACCCTCCCGAGCTTGACTGCCGAGCAAAAGCGGATCGCCAGCGAGAGCTTCGCCCGGGCGAAGGAGGCGGTCGCGTCCGGCGGGCTGGACTACGCCATCAGCCTTCTCCTGACCTGCTGCCGGCTCGACCCCGGCAACTTCTTCTACCGCCAGACGTTGCGCAAGACCCAGAAGGACAAGTACGGCAACAACCTCCGCGGCAGCCGCTTCGCGTTCCTGACGACGCCGCGGTGGAAGGCGAAGGTGAAGGCGGCGAAGCGGTCCCGTGACTACCTGCGCGTCCTCGAGCACGGCGAACAGGTGCTCTGTCGCAACCCGTGGGACGCCAGCACGCAGATGGACATGTCGGAGGCGTTCGACGCGCTCGGCCTCGGCGAGTTGGCCGTGTTCAGTCTCGACCAGGCCCGCCAGAAGTACCCGAAGGACGCGACGCTGAACCGGGCGCTGGCCCGCCTGTTCGAGAAACGCGGCGATTTCCAGAAGGCGATCGTCCTGTGGCAGATGGTCCGCGACGTGGCGCCGAACGACGTGGAGGCGGCGCACAAGGCCAAGGACCTCGCCGCGAGCGAGACGATCAGGCGCGGGCAGTACGAGGAGGCCGCGTCCGGGAGCAAGGAGTCGCCGGTAGTCGGGCGGATCGAGTCACGGGCGGTCGAGAAGCAGGACCGCGGCTCGCGCGAGGCCCAGCCGCTGCTCCAGCGGATCGAGGCGTCGCCGACCGAGCCGGCGCTGTACATCCAGCTCGCCAGCACCTACCGCAAGTACGGGCAGGACGACCGCGCCCGCGCCGCGCTACAGCAGGGGCTCGGTCCGACCGGGAACAGCTACCAGATTCAGCTCGCACTGATGGACCTTGACCTGGCGCCGGTCCGCAAGAACCTGGAGCTCGCCGAGACCCGGCTCCGCAAGGTCCGGGAGCGGGCGAAGAACCCGGACCGCGACCCGGGTGCGGACGACGAGCCGATGACCGAGGCCGAACTGGTCACGCTCCGGGCGGGGCTCGTGAAAGAGGTCAACGCCCGCGAGATCGAGTTGTTCCGCCTCAAGGCCGACCGCACGCCGACGGACCCGTCGCAGCGGTTCGAGCTCGGGCTGCGTCTGATGAAGGCCGACCTGTACGAGGAGGCGATCGCCGAGCTCCAGCAGGCGCGCAAGGAGGAACGGCTAAAGTGGAAGGCCGGGCTGTACCTCGGCGTCTGCTTCCGCAAGCGGAACAACTGGCGGCTGGCGCAGCGGAACTTCGAGGAAGCGCTCGCCGCCGTCCCCGAGGCCGAGGAGGCGGGGCGCAAGGAACTCCTCTACCAGCTCGCCACCGGCGCCGCCGAGCACGACGACCTCGCCCGGGCGATCGACCTCGGCCACGAGCTCGCCAACCTCGACTACTCGTTCAAGGGAATCAGCAAGCTCCTCGACGACTGGAACGACCGGCTCCAGAACGCCTGAGCGGCCTCGGGATGAACGACGCGCCGAACGCCCCGGTCCTGCACACGATTCGCCTCCGCGGCGCCTGGACGACCGTCCCCGATGGCGACCGCGTCCGCCACACGCGCCGGTTCGGCTGGCCGACCGCCCTCGATCTGCACGAGCGCATCTGGTTGGTGTGTCCCGATCTTCCCGGCGCCGCCGCGGTCGCGCTGAACGGCATCGC
Organism: bacterium; assembly: GCA_017308215.1. Classification (GTDB taxonomy): domain Bacteria; phylum Planctomycetota; class Planctomycetia; order Gemmatales; family Gemmataceae; genus Urbifossiella. Next base: position 15,332 of record JAFKFQ010000568.1, read on the forward strand.
CGTCGGGCTGACGGCCGCGGGCGCGCTCGCCGCGGACGTCTCGGCCCGACTCCTCCCGCGGAACGAACTCGAAATCACGACTCACGCCGGAGCTCATCCCGGCGACGTTCGGCTCGAAGTCCGGCCGGCGGATTCGGCCGGCGGGTGAATCACGCCCCGGGTCGTTACGGCATGCCGGAAAAGCGCGAACCGCCGCCCACCGGCCCGGACCGTGACCTACAGTAGGCTGGGCGGATGGTGTGCCCGCTTTCACGCTCGCCCGAGCGCCCGGGACTGGGTCCGATGTCCAGTTGTCCAACGTGTCAGATGGCGATTCCCGAGGGGGCACCGACCTGCTCCCGGTGCGGCGCCTACGCGCCCGGCTCGCCGCTGATACTCACCGTCGCCCTCACCCCCGAGAGCGGCCCCGGCGTCGCCCGCCTCGACTCCCGCTACCCGGCCATCGGTCCGGTCCCGACGCCGCCGAACGCGCCGCGCACCCCGACGCCCGACCGCTTCCTCACGCCGCCGCTGTCCCCGCCCGACCCCGCCTCGGTCCCCACGTCGCCCGGGTCGGTGGCGATGATCGTCATCACGCCGCCGCCGGCCGCGCCGGCGCCGGTCGTGAAGCTGCGGGTCATCCGCGGGATGCGGGTGAACGTCGAGTACCCCGTCTACCCCGGGCGGAACGTCGTCGGGCGGTTTGCCGAGAAGCCTGTGGACATCGACCTGACCGGCATCGAGCCGGACGGTCAAGTCTGGAGCTCGCGCCGCCACGCCGCCCTGACGCTCGACAAGGCGATGCTCGTGGTCGAGGACTTGAACAGCCTGAACGGTACCTGGGTGAACGGGACCCGCCTCCGCGCCGGGGCCGCCCTCGCGCTCAAGGCCGGCGACGTGATCCAGATCGGCGTCGCCCAACTCCGCGTGGACATCGAGAACGGCTGACCCCCGGTGCGGCGGGTACGGCGAGCGGGTACGCTAACACCGCTCCGCCCTCTCCGCCGTGTGGGGTTCCGATGACCCGCCTCCTCCCGCTCCTCGCCCTCACCCTCTCAACCCCCGCCGTGGCGGCCGACCCGCCGCGGGTCGCGGTCACGAAGGACGGTAAGGGCTTCGCGCGCGTCCCGTCCGGGGCGCCGTTCCGCCCGTGGGGGTTTAACTACGACCACGACCCGACCGGCCGGCTGATCGAGGACTACTGGGCCGACGAGTGGGACCGCGTGGACCGCGACTTCCGCGCAATGGCGAAGCTCGGGGCGAACGTCGTCCGGGTCCACCTCCAGCTCGGGCGGTTCATGACCGGCCCGGACGTGCCCGACGCGGCGAACCTCGGCCGGCTCGGCAAGCTGCTCGACCTCGCGGCGCGGGAGGGATTGTACCTCAACCTGACCGGCCTCGGCTGCTACCACAAGGCCGACGTGCCGGCGTGGTACGACCGCCTCGGCGAGGCCGAGCGCTGGGACGTGCAGGCCCGCTTCTGGGCCGCGGTCGCCGGGAAGTGCAAGGGGCGGTCGGTGGTCTTCTGCTACGACCTGATGAACGAGCCCGTCGTGCCCGGCGGCCGGCGCGGCGCCGGCGACTGGCTCGGCCCGGCGTTCGGCGGGAAGCACTTCGTGCAGCTCGTTTCGCTCGACCAGAAGGACCGCCCGCGCCCGGACGTCGCCCGCGCGTGGACGAAGCACCTCGCCGCGGCCGTGCGCAAGGCCGACCCGGACGCGCTTGTGACGGTCGGGCTGGTGGACTGGAGCCTCGACCGCCCCGGCCTCACGTCCGGGTTCGTGCCGGAGCGGGTCGCGCCCGAACTCGACTTTGTGTCGGTCCACCTGTACCCGGAGGCGGGGAAGCTCGACGAGGCACTGAAGACGCTGGACGGGTTCCACGTCGGCAAGCCGGTGGTCGTCGAGGAAACGTTCCCGCTGAAGTGCGGGCCGGACGAGCTCGGCCGCTTCGTGACGCGCGCCGGCGACCGGGCGGCGGGGTGGGTCGGGTTCTACTGGGGCCAGCCGCCGGAGGAGCTGCGCCGCTCGCGCGAGTTCAAGGACGTGCTGACGCTGGGCTGGCTGGAGCTGTTCGAGCGGGAAGGGACGGCGCGGCGGTCGCGCGAGTAGAAACGCCCGGGCCGCACGGCCCGGGCGCCGGTCACGTCACTCGGTCGACGGGCCGCGCGGGGTCACGTCGAACCGGGCGGCGTGGAGGATCTCGCCGCTCGCGTCGTCCTGCACCAGCGCGATCACCTGGAGCTTCGTCATCTCCAGCGGACGGGCGGCGGACGGGAACGGCCGCTCGGCCGCGTACTCGTCCAGGTACTTGTTCAGGTCGGCCCGGACCTTCGCCACGTCCGCCAGGGTGGTCTGCTTCCCGGCCTTGTCCTTCAGCGCCGTCCCCGCGGCGCCGCCCGGCATCGACCGGACGACGGCGTGGTGGAAGCGGAGCTTGTTCCCGCCGACGTACTTCACCGTGTCCTCGACGAGGAGCAGCCGCAGCTTCGCCTCGCCGCCGGTCGGCACGCCGTTGTACTCGACGGCGATCTCGACCTTGTCGCCGGCGCGGGTGGCGCGGCCGGAGAGCTTGATCGGGGTGCTCTCCTCCAGCAGCGGGTTGATGACCGAGGTGTAGTCCCCGTACTTCTTCTCGGCGTTCGTCATCCCGCCGCCGCCGCCGGCCTTCGGGGTGCCGTTGAACAGCGTGCTCGGGGTGCCGCGGATCGCCCCCGGGAACTTGTCGCTGTAGTAGTCCCAGCGGGCGATCGTGTCCTTGTTCGTCATCGGGTCGGGGCCGGGGATGTGCATGTGGTACTGGATCAGTACCAGGTCCTTCGGATGGTAGCTCTTGCCGAGGGCGTCGAACGCCACGTCGGCGGCGACGCACGGCGGGCACTGGGCGCCGGTGAACAGCTCCATCACCACGGCGCGGTTGGCCTTCGAGTCCTTCCGCCCGTCGAACTTGGTGGGCGTGAACGGCGGCACCGTCTTGTGGTACTCCTCGTCCAGCACCGTCTCCAACTTCGTCAGCTTGCCATCGACTTCCTTCAGCTCGTCGCCGCCGGCCGGCGTGAGGGCCGTCTTCAGGGCGGTCAACACCTTCACCTGGGCGTTGGCGGCCGGCTCCTTGTCGGTGAATGTCTTCACGATCGGGCGAAGCGTGTCGGCCGCGACCACTTCCAACCCCTTGACCCCGGCGATCCCCTCGGCTGCCTGCACGGTGACGAAGCGGGCGTAATCCGGGCCGTAGTCGGCAGACCGCTTGGCGATCATCTTGACCAGGGCGCGGGCTTCGTCGGCCTTGATGCCGAACTTTCCGGCGCCCGCGAGCATGGTCAGCGCGGTGTCGGCGGCGACCGGGTGGTCGGGGTTCGCCTTCAGGAAGTCGCGGTACAGCCCCGGGAGCTTCTCGTCCGCTTCCTTCGCGGCGGCGGCGGCCTCGGCGAGGAGCGCTTTCTTCTCCTCGGGCTCCTTCGTCTGTTGCGCCTTGAAGCGGAGGAGGTTGGCCTTGCTCGCGACCTTCGCGATCTCCGCCATCTCCGCGGGCTGCTTGCCGGGGGTCACCGGGCTGGCGATCTCGTCCTTCTCGGTCCGGGTCAGCTTGGCCCGGAACAGGACGCTGTCGTTCCCGTAACCGCCGAGCACCACGTCCTTGTCCTTCCCGGCGACGCCGGTGAAGAACGTGCCGTTGCCGAGGACGACGGAAACGCGGTCGCCGGCGACCTTGATCTCCTTGACCGAAACGGTTTGCCCCTTCGGGGCGGCCACGACGGACGCGGTCGGGCGTCCGTCCTTCGACTCGACCTTCAGGATGCAGATGTTGAACTCGCTGGCTGTACCACGGCCGGTGTAACTGAGCAGCCAGGTGCCGGTCGGCTCGGCGTCCGGGCGGGCGGTGGCGGCGGCGGTGGTGGCGATCACCACCGCCGCGATCCAGGCAAGGCGACGCATGTGGCGGACGCGCGGCCCGGCGGGAGAAAGCCGGGCGGAAAGATGACTCGCGGGGTGAAGTATTAGTAGTGCGGTGGTGCCGAGCCGCCAGAGGGGAAAATCGCCGCCCGTCGGGTGACACCAGGGTGTCACTCGACGGGCGGGGCGTCAGTACGCCCGCGCAAACACAACGCGCCGCGGCGACGGCTTGCCGGTAAAGATGCACGTCCCCGGCTCGACCGGCACATTCACCGGCAGGCAGCGGACGGTAGCCTTGTACTCCTTCTGCACCAGGTCCTCGACCTCGCCGCTGCCGTCGTAGTGGGCGAGCACGAACTTCAGCCCCGACGCCGAATCGTCGCCGTCCTTCTCGGTCGGGAACAGCGCCTTGAACTCGTCGAGCGTGTTCGCCGTCACCGTGTTGGCGTCGCGGAACGCCTTCGCCTTGTCGAACAGCTTCTGCTGGATGTCGCGGAGCAGTGCGTCGATGTGCGCCGCGGCGCCGGCGAGGGGCACGCCGAACTGCTTCCCCTCCTTGCCGGGCACGTCGCGGCGGGCGACGGCGCAGGCCGCCTTCTCGATGTCCTTCGGCCCGATCTCGACGCGCACCGGCACCCCGCGCAGCTCGTGCTCGGCGTAGCGGAAGCCGGGCTGCTTGTCGAACAGCGTGTCGATCTTCACCGCGATCGGCTCGTAGCCGTAGAAGTCGTCGCGCGGCAGTGCCCGCAGCTCGGCGGCGAGCTTCTCGGCGGCGGCGATGCTCGGCCCGCGCTCGGCGTCGTTGCGGCCGAGCGGCACGATGACGACGTGCGTCGGCGCCAGCCGCGGCGGGCAGACGAGGCCGTTGTCGTCGGAGTGCGTCATGATGAGCCCGCCGATGAGACGCGTGCTCACGCCCCAGCTCGTCGCCCAGGCGTGCTCCTCCTTGTTCGCCGCGTCCTTGAACGTCACGTCGAACGCCTTGGCGAAGTTCTGCCCGAGGAAGTGCGACGTGCCGGCTTGGAGCGCCTTGCCGTCCTGCATCATCGCCTCGATGCAGAGCGTGTACACGGCGCCGGGGAACTTCTGCCCGTCCGTCTTCGGGCCGACGAGCACCGGCATCGCCATCCACTCCTCGGCGAACCGGCGGTACACGTCCACCATCCGGTGCGTCTCCTCCTCGGCCTCCTTCGCCGTGGCGTGGGCGGTGTGCCCCTCCTGCCACAGGAACTCGGCGGTGCGGAGGAACAGCCGCGTGCGCATCTCCCAGCGCACGACGTTCGCCCACTGGTTGATGAGCAGGGGCAGGTCGCGGTAGCTCTGGATCCACTCCTTGTAGGTCCGCCAGATGATCGTCTCGGACGTGGGCCGGATGACGAGCATCTCCTCGTCGCCGAGCGCCGCCTTCGGGTCGGGCATCAGCCCCTTGCCGTCCGGCTTGGCGACGAGCCGGTGGTGCGTGACGACGGCGCACTCCTTGGCGAAGCCCTCGACGTGCTCGGCCTCCTTCTCCAGGTAGCGCTTGGGGATGAACAGCGGGAAGTAGGCGTTGACGTGGCCGGTGTCCTTGAACAGCCGGTCGAGCGCCCGCTGCATCTTCTCCCACAGCGCGTAGCCCGTCGGCTTGATGACCATGCACCCGCGCACGTCCGAGTTGTCGGCGAGTCCGGCCTTCTGGACGATGTCCAGGTACCACTGGGGGTAGTTCTTCGCGCGGGGCGTAACGGCATCGGCCATGAGCGGTCGTCCTGATAGAAACGCGGCGTTCCGGGGTGGTGTTATACGACCCGTGTTCCGATTGGAGGGTACGGCGGTCGGGACGGACGCCGTAGGCGCGGGCGGTCCCGTAGGCCATAATTCCGTCTGGGAGGAACCATGCCTGACGACCCACCTGACCGTCTGATTCCGGATTTGGAGAAGCCGGCACGGGAAGTCGCCCGCGGTGTGTTCAAGGGCGCCATCGACGTTTGGAACTGGCTCCGGGGCAACTCTCAGGTGGGGCAGAAGGCGGGTTTGACCTCCCGTGGCATTCTCGTTCTCGGACCGGGCGGTGCCGGAAAGACGACGTTCGCCCGGCTGATCGCTGGGGATCTAGACTGGCTCCACGATGCCCCAGGTCAGTATGAGGAGAGCGTCGGGCTGGAGCACTTCACTTTGGACGACGATCCGGGAGTGGAGGTGGTTGTCGCACCAGGTCAGGACTACCGGAGGCAGGCGACCTGGCCGGGGCTTCTGCGGCAGGTTGCCACGGGTGTGTACCGGGGCGTAGTGCTGGTCAACGCGTTCGGCCACCACACGTTCAGCGCGGCCAGTTACAAGCACCACCAACTGTTCAAGACAACGAAAGAGGCGTTCCTGACCGTCTATTTCGCCGACCGCCGGGCTGAGGAAGTTCGGGTTCTTCGACAACTCGTGCCCCACCTGTCGGTCTGTCCGAAGCCGGTGTGGCTTCTTTCGATCGTGTCGAAGCAAGACCTTTGGTGGTCGCACCACGGAGAGGCCGAGGCCCACTATCAACAAGGGGAGTATGCGAACGCTACAGGTGAGATCGCTCGGGCTCTCGGCGATCGTGGCTTCAGGCACGAATTAGCCTTTCTGGCAATGACCCTCCGCAACCTCGAAACCGATGCGGGGGAACGCCTAGTGCAAACTGAAGCCGGATACGACATGCGAAGGGTCAAGACCGGAATACACCAGCTGATCCGTGTCCTGGCTGAACTGAAGGCTTGGGAGGCCCGGTCATGAGCGAGACCGCTGTCGCCGAACCGCCGGTCGAAACTCCCGAGGTGTTTGCGGTCGGCTCGATTCCGTTACTTAAAGAGTACTTTGAAAAGGTGTCTAGTTTTCAGGAACGTGTAAGAGGGCTCTGGGCCAAGTACAACAATCGTGACGAGAAATTGTCTTCCGTCGAGAGTATGATCTACCGTGCAGAGTTCGGCGCTCTCGAACAGTATTTCATGCGACTATTGCCAGCTATGCAGAGGTTCACGCAGCAAATCTCTGGCATGGTTGACCAGGGCAAGGTAACACCACTCGTCCGGAGCGAGTTGCAGCTCCGCCTCGCAGAGTTGGAAGCCGTGCTTACACAACTGCCAAATCTGATGCAAGTGTACCGACCGCGGCCGATATCCTAGCGCCGATCCTGCTCTCGACATACGCGTCCCCCGCGGTTATTCAGCACCCTCGCTTCTGGGAGGGTTAGCATGCGCCGCGGCGTCGCACTCCTGTTCGTGTTGCTGTGCGGCTGCGTCCACGAGGGGTCGTTCTCGGTCGAGAAACTACTCGGCTGGGACGACCCGGCCGCGCCGAAGATCGGCCCGGCGTCGGTGCAAATCGCGGAGCGCGTCGATACCCTCGGCCGTAAGATCATGGGGCAGAACCCGTTCACCGGCCTCGACCCGCTGTTCCACACGGTCGGCGTCCAGGAGTCGGTCCTGTTCCACCGCGGCACGGCGGAAGTGTTCGTCAGCGCCGGGTTGGTCGAGAAGTGCAAGACCGAGCCGGAACTGGCCGCGGTGCTGTGCGCGGAGCTCGGCAAAATGACCGCCGAAAAGCGGCGAGCGGCGACGGTCGGCAAGGACCGCGACAGCATCCCGAACGTCGCGCTGCCCGGCGCGGACGGGTTCGACGCCACCCGTGCCGCCGAACTCGCCCGCCAGGAGACGAAGCCCGCCCGCCGCTTCACCGCCGACGAGATGAGCTCCGACCACGTCGCCCGCGACCTGCTCCGGGGCGCCGGGTATGACCCCGCCGAACTCGACCGCGTGCAACCGCTCTTGCGCCAGTCCGAGCGAGGTGACGCGATCCGCAAACAGATGGCCGGTTCGGCGCCGGCGCCGAAGTGGGAACGCTGACACTTCAAACTTCTCGCCTTGCCGCACGCCGGTCGTCGGGTATTTTGTAAAGAACCTTTACGAAGTCCCCGCTCCCTACTCCCCTGGGTGCAGCGATGGCGCGGTGGTCCCGTCTCGTGCTGGTCGTGGCCGTGGCCGGCGGCCTCGCGTTCATCCCGGCGTGCGGCAAGAAAGACTCGGGCAAGCCGAAGATCGCCGTCGTCACCAACTGCACCGACCCGTTCTGGGATCTCGCCGAGGCCGGGGCGAACAAGGCGGCCCAGGACTTCGACGTGGAGCTCACGTTCCGCCAGCCGGAGCGGATGGCCGCCGAGGTCCAGAAGCCGATCATCGACGCCTGGGTGAACCAGGGGTTCAACGGCATCGCGGTCAGCGTCATCGACCCGAAGGGGCAGACCGAAGACCTGCGCCTCGTCGCCAAGAAGGTGACGCTGGTGACGATGGACAACGACGCCCCGGACTCGGGCCGCGTGTGCTACGTCGGGGTGGACAACAAGGAAGCCGGGAGGGCGGTCGGGCGGCTCATCAAGAAGGTGCTGCCGAACGGCGGCACGCTCGCGCTGTTCATCGGCAGCACGACCTCCGCCAACGGCCAGGCGCGGCCCGCCGGGGTGCTGGAGGAGCTGGCGACGCCCGAGGCCAACGGCACGCCCGGCAAGCACCCGCAGCGCCCCGAGCTGAGCGGCAAGTTCTACGGCAAGTACTTCCTCGTGGACGGCGAGCCGAAGACCGACAACGGCGAGAAGGAGAAGGCCGCGTCCAACGTGCAGGCCATGCTCAGCCGGGTGGACGGGGTGCCGGACCTGTGCTTCGCCGGGCTGTACGCCTACAACCCGCCGGCCATCCTCGAAGCCGTCCGGGCCAAGTCGCTCGTCGGGAAGGTGAAGATCGTCGGGTTCGACGAAAACCCCGAGACGCTGAAGGCGATCGCCGACGGCCACATCGAGGGGACCGTCGTCCAGGACCCGTACAACTACGGCTACAAGTCGGTGGAAATCCTCGCGGCCGAGGCGCGGGGCGACACGAAGAAGCGAGTGAGCGGGTCGGCGCCGTACCAGGTCATCACCCGCGAGGGCGGCCCGACGCAGGACATCAACAACCTCCGCATCCAGTTCCCGAAGGCCGCGGACTACCTGACCACGATGCGGGACCAGCTCAAGATCATCAACAAGTGACCGGGTGACCCTTCGACCGCCCGGGGACGCTCGCCCCCCGGGCTCATTCTGTGCACATGACCACGCCCCGTCTCACCGCGACCGCCGTGTCCAAGCGCTTCCCCGGGGTCGTGGCCCTGGACGGGGTCACGCTCACGCTCGCACCGGGCGAGGTGCTGGCGGTGGTCGGCGAGAACGGCGCCGGCAAATCGACGCTGATGAAGATCCTCGCCGGCGTCTACCAGCCGGACGAGGGCACGGTCGAACTCGACGGCCGCCCCGTCCGCTTCGCCGGCCCCGCGGAGGCGACCGCGGCCGGCGTCGTGCTCATCCACCAGGAACTCAACCTCGCCGAGAACCTGACCGTCGCCGACAACCTGTTCCTCGGCCGCGAGGAGACGACCGGCGGTTGGCTGCGCGTGCTCGGCCGCCGCGGCATGGCCGCGCGGGCCGCCGAACTCCTCGCCCGCGTCGGCCTCCCCGCCGACCGCGTGACCCGGCTCGTCGAGACGCTGCCGCCGGGCGAGAAGCAACTGGTCGAGATCGCCCGGGCGCTCGGCACGGCGGTCCGCGTTCTCATCATGGACGAGCCCACGTCGAGCCTCACCCAGAAGGAGACGGAGCGGCTGTACGCCGTGATCGACAGCCTCCGCACGGTCGGCGTGTCGGTCCTGTACATCTCGCACCGCCTCGCCGAGGTGAAGCGCTGCGCCGACCGCGTGACCGTGTTGCGCGACGGGAAGAACGCCGGCGAGCTGCCGAAGGAGCGGGTCACGCACGACAACATGGTGCGGCTGATGGTCGGCCGCGACATGAAGCAGTTCTACCCGAAGGTCCACCGCACCGGGACCGGCGGGAGGTCGGTACTCGCGCTCGACGCCGTCCGTTACCGCAACGGCCCCGACACCCCGGTGTCGCTGGAGGTCCGGGCCGGCGAAATCCTCGGCATGGCCGGGCTGGTCGGCGCCGGGCGGACGGAACTCGCCGAGGCCGTGTTCGGCGTCCGGCACCTCGCCGCGGGCGCGCTCGCGCTCGACGGCAGGCCGCTCGCCGTGAAGTCGCCGGTCGACGCGATCGCCGCCGGCGTCTTCCTCGTCCCCGAGGACCGCCGCCTGCACGGGCTCGTCACCGCCGAGAGCGTCGGCTTCAACCTCAGTCTGCCGAACCTCGACCGCCTCCGCTCCCGCTTCGGCCTCCACCGCCGCGCCGAGGCCGACCTGCACGCCACCTGGATCGAACGGCTGCGCGTGAAGACGCCCTCGGCGGCGCAGACGGTCGGCCTGCTCTCCGGCGGGAACCAGCAGAAGGTCGTGTACGGCAAGTGGCTCGCGCGTGGCCCGCGGGTGCTCATCCTCGACGAGCCGACGCGCGGCGTGGACGTGGGGGCGAAGGCGGAGATCTACGCGCTGGTCGACGAGCTCGCCGGCCGCGGCGTCGCGGTGTGGATGATCACCAGCGACATGGAAGAACTCCTCGGCATGTCCGACCGCGTGGTCGTGATGCACGAGGGGCGGCTGGCGGGCGAGCTGGCGGGGGCGGCGCTGACCGAAGAAGCCGTGATGCGGCTGGCGACCGGGGGGCAGGCCGGATGATGCGGATTCTCGGGGTGCTCGGCCTCCTCGTTGCCCTCTACGGTGGGCTGGTCGGCACCTACGTCCAGAACGCCCCCGGGTTCGAGCCGACGTCGCGCACGCAGGAGCGGATTCAGGGGAACCTGATCGACGTGGCGAGCATCCAGGGCCGCTACGGGGTCATCACGCTCGGCGCGGCGATGGTCATCATCACCGGCGGGATCGACCTGTCGATCGGTGCAGTGGTCGGGTGTGCGGCGGTGCTGTTCGGGGTGCTGACGCAGAACGGCGTCCACCCGTTCGCCGCGCTGCCGCTGGTCGTACTCGCCGGCGCCGGCGTCGGGTTCGGCAACGGGCTGCTCATCACCCGGTTGAAGCTTCAGCCGTTTCTTGTGACACTTTGCGGCATGTTCGTCTACCGCGGCGCCGCCCGGCTGCTCGCCGGGAGCGTCAGCCGGACCGCGACCGTCGAGGCACAGCCCGAGTTCGCGGCGTCGCTCCAGATGATCCGCTACGTCCTGATCGGCAAGGACGCCTCCGGCGAACTCCTGTTCCCCGCCCAGTTCGTCCTGCTGCTCGTGCTCGCTGCGGTGATCGGCTTCTTCCTCCACCGCACGGCCTACGGGCGGTACTGGTACGCGATCGGGCACAACGAGCTGGCCGCGAAGTACGCCGGCGTGAGCGTGGACCGGCAGCGGGTGTGGGTGTACGTGGTGTGTTCGGCGCTGGCGGCGCTCGCCGGGGTGCTCCTGTTCCTCGACATGCCCTCGATCCAGGCCGACAGCGGCGGGCAGTACCTGGAACTCTACGCCATCCTCGGCGCGGTCCTCGGCGGGTGCAGCCTCCGCGGCGGCGAGGGGACCGCGGTCGGGATGGTGCTCGGGGCGATGGTGCTGCCGGTGCTGGAGAACCTGGTGAACATCCGCGGGCTGAAGAGCGACCTGATCCCCGCGGTGATCGGCCTCACGCTCCTCGCCGGCACCATCCTCGACGAGTTCATCCGCCGCCGGTCGAGGGCGAGACACTAACGACAACGCCCGGGGCCGGCGCCCCCGGGCGTGCGCGTCGTCGTCGGTCAACTCACGCCGCCTTCGCGGCCGCGGCCCAGAGCATGTACGCCACCCGCTCGCGCAGCTGCTCGCGCTGCCGGCGGAATTGGTACACGTCGCGCCAGGTGTAGTAGAGGGCGGCGATGGCGAGACAGGCCAGGTCGCAGACAATCAGGTGGAGCATGGCAAAGCCCGGGGGCGGGCGATCGGGGGTCGAGTGTTTCGATCCGGGAGGGGCGGCCGGGTCTTGCCGAAACCGTAGAACGGCGCCGGGGTCGGTCAACCGCCGGTGAAGTGAAATTGGACGGGCAAAAGTGCCGGGTTTTCCGACGCGCAACCGGGGCGAAACACGTTCACCCCACGGCAGAACTGGCGGGTGCCGCCGGCTCCCCGCGGAGCCCCGCGAGCCCCTCACTACCGAGGCGGATGAGTCGCCCGCCGACTTCAACCTCGAACAGGTCGTCGAGCGGTTGGTAGTGGAGGATGTGGACCGTCGCCCCGGGCGTCAGACCCAGGTCGCGCCAGTGCCGCAGCCGCGCCGGGTTGTCGTCCTGCGCCTCGCGGACCACGACGCGGTCGCCCTCGCGGAACTCACTCAGCCGGTGTAGCGACCGCTGGGGGAGTTCGCCGCTGCTCGACGGGATCGGGTGGCCGTGGGGGTCTTCGAGCGGCTCGCCGAGGTGATCGGCGATGGCCTGTTCGAGCCGCGGCGAGATGGCGTGCTCCAGCGCCTCCGCCTCGGCGTCCACCTCGCTCCAGTCGAGCTTGAGCACCTGCGTCAGGAATAGTTCGACCAGCCGGTGCCGGCGGATGACGCGCAGGGCTTCCGACAGGCCGGGCGGCGTGAGCCGGGCGCCGGACTTCGGCGTGTACTCGATCCACCCGGCCTCGGCGAGCCGCTTGAGCATCCCGGTGACCGACGGCGCCTTCACCGCGAGGTGCGTGGCGATCTTGTTCGGCTGGACGAAGTCGTTACCGCCGCCGAGGTGGTGGATCGCCTTCAGGTAGTCCTGGACGGCCTGCGAGGGTTGATCGGCCATGCCGGCTCCGGGACCGGTGGGAGAGGTTCCCGCCATGATAGCAGGTCGGCCGCGTCACGCCGCCCGGCGGGCGGCGGGCTTTACCGTGTCGAGGAGGAACGTCGCCGCCCGGTCGCACGCCCCGGGTCGGGCTTCGCGGGCGGTGAGGGCGTGTAGCTGATCGACCACCGCGTCCCGGGCGGCCGGGTCGTTGAGCCACCGGAGAATCGGCCCGGCGACCGGCGCCGGGTCGTCGCTGTGGGTCGCGTGCTCGGGGTAGAGTTCCTGACCGGCCAACAGGTTGACCAGGCTCATGAACGGCACCTTCACGAGCTTTTGCACCAGCTTCAGCATCAGCCGGTTCATCCGGTAGACGACCACCGTCGGGACGTGCCGGCCCATCAGTTCCAGGCCGACCGAACCCGACACGGCCACGCACGCCGTCGCCACCGTGATGATCTCCGGCGTCCGGCCGACCAGCACCTCGGCGGGCAGATTCTTCCCGGCGAGCGCGGTGCGGCACACGTCCGCCTGCCGCTCGGAGAACGCCGCGACGCGGAAGCGCACGTCCGGCCGCGCCGCTGCGATCCGCTCGGCGGCGCCGACCATCAGAGGAAGGTTCGCGGCGACCTCCTGGTCGCGCGAGCCGGGCAACAACCCGACGACCGGCCCGCCGATGCGCTCGGCCTCGACGAACGCGGCATCGGGCCGCTGGGCCGCCAGCTCGTCGAAGTACGGGTGGCCGACGAAGTGCGTGGCGACGCCGCGCTCGCGATACCAGTCGTCCTCGAAGGGGAGGGCGGTCAGCACGCCGGTACACCAGCGCCGGACTTTCTTGACGCGGTGCGTCCGCCACGCCCAGATTTGCGGCGGGACGAAGTAGTAGACCGGAATCCCGGCCGCGTGCGCCCGCTTCGCCAGTGCGAAGTTGAACCCGGGGTAGTCGATCAGCACGACCGCGTCGGGCTTGTCGGTCGCCCAGTGATCCTGGGCCTGTCGGGCCAAGCGGAAGAACGTGCGGAGGTGCCTCAGGACGCGGACGAACCCCATCACCGCGAGCGAGGTGAGGTCGAACAACACCTCGGCCCCGGCCGCCGTCATCTTGGGGCCGCCGAAGCCGGTCACGCGAAGCGACGGGTCGCGCGCCTTGAGATTGCGTACAAGGTTCGCGCCGTGCAGATCGCCGCTCGGCTCGCCGGCGCAGAGGAACAGGTGCATGGCGTCCGTGCCACAGAACAGGGGACGGGAGACACGCAACGGGAGA
>JAFKFQ010000569.1 GCA_017308215.1 bacterium
GTCGCGCCCTCCAGCTCGCCGAGAACGGCCGCCAGTCGCCCACGTACATCTACCCCGCCCCGGGGATGAACCCGAACCTCCGTAACCAGAACGCGGTCGAGCCGCAGCAGCAGTTCCACAACGGGTTCGCGCTCGGCCGGGCGCCGACCCCCGCGCCCCTGGCCGACCGCGACGCCGCCGGCAACCGCACGAACAGGCTCGACGAGAAGGCGGGCGGACCCTTCGCCTTTGGGCCGAGTGGCGGCGCCGGCGGGTTCGGCGGCGGGATCGGTCGGACGAACGACCTGGCCGGGAAGACCGAGGGAGCCGCCCTCGGCGCGCCGGCGGCGACGGCGCGGGAGGCGCGCGCCGAGAAGCAGCGGGCCGAGCCGACCCTCGGCGGGCTGGTGGACTTCCTCGCCAACGCCGGCAAGGCGGACCAGAACAGGATGGGCCGCTTCGCCACCAACCTCAAGGCGAAGGGGGCCGACGACCAGTTAACGCTGCAGGACCGGATGAAGGGTTACCGTGCCGACCCCCTTCCCGCCGCGCCGCCCGCCATGCCGGCCCCCGGCGGCGCCCCCGTCCCCACCCGCGGCGGTCCCGGCGGGAACAGCGGCGCGGGTGCCTCGACGTCGAAGTCCGCCCCCGCCCCGCCCGGTCTAGTTCTCCCGACCGGCCCGCCCGCGCCCGCCCCGAAGGGCGCACCGGCCGGCCCGATGGGCGCGCAGATGGAGAGGGGGCCGCTCCAGCCGGCGACCAGCCCCCCCGTCACCCTGGCCGCCCCCGTCGCCGGGATGGCGGTGACCGACCCGAAGACGAGCCCGTCCGTCGCGCCCGCCGCGTCCGCCCCCGCCGCCCCCGGCCGGGCCGGGGGCGCCCCGGCCGGCGGTCCGCAGTTGCCGACGCCCGATCCCACGACGCCACCGGTCCTCGTCCCGGCCGACCCGCCGCCCCCGGCGGGCGAGCCGGCCGCCGGCGACAACTCCCCCGCCGCACCGGTCATCGACCCCGGCCCGCCGCCGGTCGCCGTCCATCTCGGGTCGGTCCGCCCGCAGTGGCTCGCCGCCGCCGACGGCACCGACACCCTCGTCCTCGTCCGCACCGCCAAGCTCGACGGCCGCACCGTCTACCAGGGCGTCGTCCTCGACTGGCCGCGCCTCCGCGAGGTGCTCAAGGAGGACGTGAAGGATCTGTTCCCCGGCGCCACGCTCGTCCCCGTAAAGGGATCGAGCGAGGTGCCGCCGGACCGCGCCATGACCGCCCTGCCGGTGCAGCTGGAGACCGGCCCGACCGCGGTACTCCCGCCCGCCGGCTGGACGCCGCTCCGCATCGGGCTGGCGCTGGCGTGGGCCGCGGCGCTCATCGCCTTCGGCGCCATCGGCCTCGCCGGGTGGTCGCTCATCGACCTGTCCGAGCGCCGCATCCGCTTCGTCTCCGCCGTCACCCACGAGCTCCGCACCCCGCTCACGTCGCTCCGCCTCTACCTCGACCTGCTGCTGAGCGGCATGGTCCAGGACGACCAGAAGCGGACCGAGTACCTCTCGACGCTGGCCGTCGAGTCGGACCGGCTCCACCGGCTGGTGGACAACGTGCTCGACTTCGCGCGGCTGGAGCGCCGGCGGTCCGACGCCGACCTGAAGCCGGCGAAGGTGGCCGACGTACTCGCCGCCGTCCGCGACACCTGGACCGACCGTTGCGGCGCCGACGGGAAGGAACTGATCGTCGTCTCGACGCTGCCGCCCGAGGCCGAGGTGACGACGGACGCGGCGCTGGTGGGACAGATTGTGGGGAACTTGATCGACAACGCGCGGAAGTACACGCGGGCGGCGTCGGACCCGCGGGTGTGGGTGTGGGCGAAGCCGGAGGGGCGGAAGGTGGTGCTGGAGGTGGAGGACCGCGGCCCGGGCGTGCCGCCGCGGGAGCGGAGCCTGATCTTCCGCCCGTTCCGCCGCGGCGCCGGCGCCGACACGACGGCGGGTGGTGCGGGGCTGGGGTTGGCGCTGTGCAAACAGTGGGCGGAGTCGTTGGGCGGCGCGCTGACCTACCGCCCCGCCGACGGCGCCACCGGCGCCTGCTTCCGCCTGGAGCTGCCGCGTTAGGCCGGGGCGCGAACCGCGGCGGGCCTCGTCGGCCGCGGCTCGCGCCCCGGTGCCAGCCTAACCCCCGGTCCGTGACCGTAGCCGGTCCGCTCGCTGGCGGTATCGCCCCGCCGCGTCAGGTTGTCCGATCTTCTCGCTCGCCGCGGCCAGCCCGTCGAGGGCGGCCACATAGTACGGGTCGAGGGCGAGAGCCTGGCGGAACTTCCCGGCGGCTTCGGCCGGCGCCCCCGCCGCGAGCCGATCCTGTCCCTCGCCCACCAGCCGGTCGATCACGTCGAGGTCGAGCAGGAACTGCTCCTCGAACACCGTCTGGTCCTTGACCAGCAGCACCGAGCAGGGCAGGTGCCGGAGAACCCGCCGGGTCACGCTGCCGAGCAACACCCGCACGACGCCGCTGCGCCCGGTCGCCCCGATCGCCAGCAGGTCTGCCCCGCGTTCCTTGGCCGCCGCCGTGATCTGCTCGTGCGGCACCCCGCGGCGGAGTTCCCGCTCCCACTCGACGCCGTCGAACGAGACCCCGGCAAGGAACTCGTCGAACTCCTTGACCCACTGCGCCTCGTGCTCGAGCTTCGCCCCCGACACGTGCCCCGTCTCTGCTGCGGCGGCGAGCCAACTCACCTCCGGGACCACGCTGAGGACGACGAGGCGGCCGCCAAAGGATCGGGCGAACTGGATGGCGTCTTCCAGCGCCCGCTGCGACACCCGTGAGTGGTCCACCGGGCAGAGGATCGACCCGAACCGGAGTTTCGGGCCGTGGGGGTTGAGGGCCAGTACCGGGGACGAGGCCCGCTCCAGGATCGATTCACCGATCGGCCCCACGACGAGGTGGCCGTCCCGGATCTTTTCCCCGGCGCCGATCACGAGCAGGTCGGCGTCGAGTTCCTGGGCCTTGCGGACGACCGTCTCGGCCGGCGCGCCGGCGTGGACAAGGAACTCGGCCAGGTCGACCTTCCGGTCCGTCAGAAATTGGGTCAGGCGGTCCTGGTACTCGAAGGGCGATACCGGCCAGGTGAGAAACTGTTCCCGCACGTGCAGCGCCGTGACACGCGAGCCGAAGGCCGCGGCCAGCCGGACGACCGCCTCGGCCGCGGCCTGGCTGGACTGGCGGTAGTCGGTGGCCAGCAGAATCGATCGCAACAGGGCCATGACGTGTTCCTCCGGAGTTCCCCACGAAGTCGTGGGCAGCGCGCTGACGGGTGCGGACTCTGGATGGCCGTCGGCGGCGGGCCGCCCAGCTCTGGTGGAAGTCGTGGAACAGGCGGGCGGCGATCCGGGTCTAGTCGTGAACGGGCATCGGACGCCCTCGCCGGCATCATACCGCGCGGCGGGCGCCCGGTTCACCGCCTTACTTCGGCAGCTTGATGTCGTACCGCGTGACCCCGGCGCGGGTCGTGGTCGTCAGCCCGGACGCCTCCGGGGCGTGGTACTTCTTCGGGACCTCGACGAGCCGGACCGGCGTCGCCCGCTTCCCCGCCTTCGGGTCGGAGTGCGACATCGCCTCGCCCTTCATCATCCCCTTGGTGGCGTCCGTGTTGACCGCGATCCGCACGTCCCCGATCGGGACGTTCTCGACCCGGTAGTTCCCGTCCCCGTCGGCGAACGCCGACATGGACACGCCGCCGGTCTCCGGCGCGGCCACGATCACCAGGGCTTTCGGCACCGGGGTGCCGTTGTACTCGACCGTCCCCTCGAGGGTCGCGCCCGTCTCCGGGATACGCTCGACCCGCGGCCCGCACGAGACGGTGGCGAGGGCGGCGAGCAGGAGCAGCGGGCGGAGGTGCGGGCGTCTGGATGGTGTCATAGTCCCACTCGGGATGTGTGCGGGTGTGAGGGCGCGGGGGTGCGAGTCTCGCCCGCCCCCGCGCGAGGTGTCACGTCGGGGTCAGTCCAGGCCGATCGCCTCGCCGCCGGCCGGGGTGACCGCGGCGCTCCACGCCGGGACGCTGACGTTCGACGAGGTCATTCGGACGCTGCCGTCCATCATCAGCGCCTGGACGCCGCCGGCCGTGAACGGGTAGATGTTCCGCCAGTTCTGCTGGTCCCGCGGCCGCCGCGGGCGGGGCGGCTGGAAGTACGCCGGCCCGCCGGCCGTGAACCGGCAGTCGAGGTTGAGTCCCGCCCCCCACCACTGGCCGTCCTCGTCGTCCCACGTCTGGGTCGGGTCGTTGCAGTTGTACCCGAAGAACGCGAACACCTCCGGCGCCACGTCGGTCGTGGACCACGTGTTCACGCCGTCCGGGAAGGAGCCGGTCTGCCCGCTCAGCGCGTAGTCGATGTGCCGGACCACGGCGTCGCCGGTGACCATCGACTTCTCGACGACGCCCATCGTGTTCGAGGTGCCGTCGGAGATCGTGACCGCCCGGGCCACGCCGCCGCCGCCGCCGTCCCACACGATGTTCCACGGGCTCCACTGCCCGGTGGGGGTCGGCTGTCCGAACACGCGGGCGTTCGGGGCGTAGCTGGTGAGGCTCGACCGGTAGGTGGCGTTGCCGTTGAACCACCCCCACGAGATGTCGATCTGGTTGGCCGCGCTGTCGTCGGCCGGGGCGATCAGCACCTTCAGCGGGTCCGACGCGAGGATCTTCGACGTGTCGCCGGTCCGGCGGTTGATCCCCGAGAAGTCCGACCACTCGCGGTTGTTGATGACGTTCGCCTGCTCCAGGTACGGGAGCAGGCAGAGGAAGAACGTGGGTTTGTCGCCCGACAGGCCGAGTTTCGCGTACGGGCCGGTGTAGCGGGCCGAGTTCGGGCAGTTGGTGGGGCTGTTGCACCACCCGTTGAAGTGGAGCGGGGGGAACGCCCCCGTCACGTCGTGCGCCCCGTGGAGGGCGATGCCGATCTGCTTGAGGTTGTTCGTGCTCTGGGTCCGGGCGGCGGCCTCGCGCACCTTCTGGACGGCCGGGAGGAGCAACCCGATCAGGACCGCGATGATCGCAATTACTACCAACAGTTCGATGAGCGTGAACGCCTTCGGACGCCTGGGGGAGAAGTGGTACACAGAGCCTCCGGGGAGAAGGAAGCCTGGGCCGCGATCGGTCAGGTTGGGCGATAGGTGCGGGCGGCGCCCGGGAGCGTCGCCACGGCAGCGGGGACGAACCGACAGATCACGGCCCGCGAGAGAGTCGGCGGAAAACGGGTGCGAGTCGCCTCCCCGACGCCCGCCATTATTTCGCCTCTGTCTTGCGGGATGCAAGGAGAAACTGATGAGAACTGACGATGTGACGATTGATTAAAACTATGCCAGATCAGCGAGAGGCCGGAAGTCGTGACCGCAGCCCCGGCGTCGGCGGGGTATTGTTGCGACAGTGACTTGTGCGATCCGGTGACATGAGTGCGGGCTCAGTACCCCACTCCCGTTCGCACACGATGAGCCGCGGCAGAGCGTGGCGCGGGTGGCGCGGGGGCGGGGTTGTCCGTTTCCCAAACCCTTCATATACTCCCTTCTCTCGTAACGATATCCGGCGACCGCCGGGGCGCCGGGGTTCAGCGGCACGATGCGGTTTCACCTGATCGACCGGATCGACGCCTGCGAACCGGGCCGGGCGCTCCGGGCGACCAAGCTCCTAGCCCTCGGGGAAGAATACCTGGCCGACCACTTCCCGAAGTGCCCGGTCATGCCCGGCGTCCTCATGCTGCAGGCGGTCGTTGAGGCTGCCAGTTGGCTGTGGCGGGCTACTACCGACTATCGCCACCCGGTCGTCGTTCTCCGCGAGGTCAAGAGTGTCAAGTACGGCACCTTCATGCTCCCCGGCCGGCGCATGGACGTGAGCGTGGAACTGACAAAACAGGACGGGGATACGGCGGTGTTCAGGGGCAAGGGTACTAGCGACGCCGGCCAGCAGACCGTGGCGACGCAGTTCGTATTGCGGGGCTATGGCCTCGCTGCCCGCGGTCCGGCCGGCGTCGCCGCGGACGCGAAACTGCTTGAGCATTGGAAGGCCCGGTGGGTGCTGCTCACCGGGGGATTGCGGTCGACCGGGAGTGGAACATGACCCTCAAAGACCAGGTCGCACTGGTGACCGGTGGCAGCCGCGGGATCGGCCGGGCGGTCGTCCAGAAGTTGGCCGCCGAGGGGGCGAAAGTTGCCTTCGTCTATCGTGGCAGTCAGCAGGCGGCCGAAGAGCTAGAGAAGACAGTCGCCGCCGCCGGCGGGGTGGCGAAAGCCATCCAGGCCGACGTGGCCGACCCGGCCGCCGCCCGGCGGGTGGTGGACGGCGTGCTGGCGGACTGGGGCCGGGTCGATATTCTGGTGAATAACGCCGGGGTCATCCGCGACGGGCTGTTCGTGCGGATGGAGCCGGAGAACTGGAAGACGGTGCTCGACACGAACCTGAACGGCACCTTCTACTTCTGTCGTGCCGTCGCCGACCAGATGGCGCTGAAGCAGCGGTCCGGGCGGATCATCAACGTGTCGAGCGTCGCCGCCGACCACGTGAACGCCGGGCAGACGAACTACGCGGCCAGCAAGGGGGCGGTGAACAGTTTCACCCGCGCCCTGGCGGTCGAGCTTGGGAGCCGGAGCGTGACCGTGAACGCGGTCGCCCCCGGGTTCATCGAGACAGACATGAGCGAGGTGGTCCGCGCCAAGGGCGGGGACTTCATCGCCAAGAAGCTGGTCCCCCTGCGGCGGCTCGGCAAGCCCGAGGACATCGCGGGGGTGGTGGCGTTCCTCGCCGGCCCGGCGGCGGCCTACGTCACCGGCCAGGTGTTGACCGTAGACGGCGGCCTGAGCCTGGGGGCCGTGACCGGCTGACCCCGCACCCACACCCCCTCCCCGCCCCGCGGGCCACCGGAGGTTCCCTGTCATGCCGACGAAGGACGAGATCTTCGAGAAGGTCCGTACCACCCTCGTGGACGCACTCAACGTCGACGAGGACGAGGTCAAGCCGACCAGCCGCCTCCGGGCCGACCTGAACGCCGAGTCGATCGACTTCCTCGACATCGTGTTCCGTCTGGAGAAGCAGTTCGGCGTGAAGATCCCCCGGGAGGAACTCTTCCCCGAGTCGATCTTCCAGGGCGACGCCGAGTTCGTGGCCGACGGCAAGGTGACCGCGAAGGGGCTCGCCGAGCTCGAAAAGCAGATGCCGTTCGCCGACCTGACGGAGTTCCGCAAGGACCCGCGGTTGGACAAGATGGAAGACCTGTTCACCGTGGATCTGATCGTCAACTACCTCCAGAAGAAGCTGGGCGGTTGAGGTGAGCCGTTAGGCCGGGGCGCGAGCCCCGGCGGAGTAACAGCCGCGGCTCGCGCCCCGGCCTAACAGCGACGGGGCGGCCGATGCGCTGGACGTGGATCGACCGGTTCACGGCGTTCGAGTCGCGGAAGGCGGCGACGGCGGTCAAGTGCCTGTCCCTGGCCGAGGACCACTTCGCCGATCACTTCCCCGGCTATCCGGTCATGCCGGCGCCGCTCATCCTGGAAGGGCTCGCCCAGACCGGCGGTATCCTGGTTGGTGAGGCGAACGGGTTCCGCGAGAACGTGGTGCTCGCCAAGATGTCGGCGAAGTTCGAGAGAGAGGCGTACCCCGGAGAGGTACTAACGTACACGGCCACACTGGTGGACCTGGGCGAGACCGGCGGCCGGGTGTCCGGGACGGTCAAGAGCGGGGACGACGTGGTAGCGACGGCGGACATCCTGTTCGCCCACGTCGGCCCGGACCAGCTCCCGCCCGGGGTGACGGACACGAAGTTCGTCTTCACCGGCGAGCTCCAGACGCTCCTGAAGACCGCCGAGGCCGTCGCCACAACCCCCGCGACGGCGACAAGTTGACGCCGGACGGAGACACCGCCGACCCGCCCGGAGGCCCCAGACGGGGCTTCCCGCGTTTAACGGCGGCCCGGACAACCGGATTTTCCTGTACCGCCCAACCTTCCCGGCTTACCAACCGGCCTTGGGCGGGGTCCGTGGCGCAAGCCGGGTCCGCGGAATGCTCTACCGTGATGGTGCCCCTGTCCTTCCAGGGTCGTCGGATGAGTCGTGTGTCCTGCGCCGAGTTGATCGCATGGTAACCGCCCCCCGCCGCCGGGCCGTCGTCACCGGGCTCGGGGTAATTTCCTCGATCGGCAGCACCCCGGCCGCGTTCTGGGCCGCGCTGGCTGCCGGCACGCCCGGCGTCGCCCGTATCCGCGCCTTCGACCCCACTCCGCTCCCCTGCCAGCTCGCCGGCGAGGTGCCCGACTTCAACGCCAAGGCGGTCATCGAGAAGGGCTACCGCAAGACGCTCAACGCGATGTCGCGGACGGTCCAGATGGGCCTCGTGGTGTCGCAGTTCGCCATGCAGGACGCCGGGTTGGTGAAGGGGGCGGTGCCGCCGGAGCGGATCGGCGTCGAGTTCGGGACGGTCATCGCCGCCACCGACATTGACGACCTGGCCGCCGCGAGCAAGTTGGCGTCGGTCGGCCCGCGGCAGGCGATCGACATGGCGGCGTGGGGCGAGAAGGGCGTCCCGGTCATCCCGCCGATGTGGATGCTCCGCTACCTGCCGAACATGCCGGCGTGCCACGCCACCATCCTGTTCGACATGCAGGGGCCGAGCAACACCATCATCCCGAACGACTGCGCCGGTGCGATGGCCGCCGGCGAGGCACTCCGCATCCTCCGCCGCGGCGCCGCCGACGTGATGCTGGTCGGCGGGAGCGAGTCGAAGATCAACCCGCTCAGCCAGTCGCGGTTCAACTGCTTCTACCCGCTGACGCGCCGCAACGACCTCGGCGACAAGGCCGTCCGCCCGTTCGACGCGGACGCCGGCGGCACCGTACTCGGCGAGGGCGGCGCGGCGTTCCCGCTGGAGGAACTCGGCCACGCCAAGGCGCGGAACGCGACGATCCTCGGCGAGGTGGTCGGGTTCGCCGCCGGGGTGGACCGCCCGAAGGCCGGGCCGGGACTTTCCCGCGTGATCCGAACCGCGCTGGCCGACGCGGGCATCCAACCGGCCGACGTGGACCACGTTAACGCGCACGGGACGGGCGTGCCGGCGCTGGACCGGTTCGAGGCGAACGGCATCGCCGGCGTGTTCGGCAAGGACGTGCCGGTGTTCGCCCCCCTGAGTCGGTTCGGGAACATGGGGGCGGCGTCCGGGGTGGCCGAGCTGGCCTGCAGCCTACTCGCACTGAAGCACGGCGAACTGCCGGGCACGCTCAACCACGAGACGCCGTACCAGGGCTGCCCGATCGCGGTCCACACCGGGGCGCCGCGGCCGGTGGCGAAGCCCTATGCGGTGAAGGTGAGCACCACCGACCTCGGCCAGTGCGCGGCGGTGGTGATCCGGAAGTGGGCGGAGTAGCACATGCGTCGTCGGGTCGTCATCACCGGGATGGGCGTTGTCACGCCGCTGGGGCACACGGTCGCGGACCTGTACACCAGCCAAGTGGAGGGCCGTACGGCCGTCGGCCCGCTCACCCGGTTCGACGCCCGCACCATGCCGACCACGTTCGCGTCCGAGGTGACCGGGTTCGAGCTGGAGAAGTATCTACGTGACCCGCGCAGGTACGCCCACTGCGGCGTAAACACGCAGTTCGCCATCGGCGCCACGAAGGAGGCGCTCGCCGACGCCGGGCTGCTCGACGAGGGCAGGGGCGACCGCGGGCGGATGGGCGTGTACCTCGGCTCGGGCGAGGGGGCGGAGGACTTCCCGGCGCTCATCAACAGCGTCGCCGCCGCCACCGACGACAGCGGCAAGGCCGACCCGACCGCGTTCTCCGCCGCCATCCTGAAGGTGCTCCACGGCGAGCGGGAGGCCGAGATGGAGATGCACA
>JAFKFQ010000570.1 GCA_017308215.1 bacterium
CGGTCATCCGGCACGACCGGCGGGACGCCGGTCCCACCGGCCAAAAGCTAGTCGCGCGGTTGCGGTTGACCGGCCGTTCGCGGCGGTGCTACCCTCGTCCGCCGCCCGTCGCCTGCCGACACCCGGAGCCGCCGATGCGACCTACCGAGGCCGTCCCCGCCCCGTTGTCCGTCCAGAATCGCCTCGACCCCGTACGCACGCCCGTCGTCGTCAGCGTCCCGCACGCGCCCGCCGGGCGGGCGTGGTGGACAACGCCCGCCGCGCTCGCGGCCGTCGTGCTCGTCGGCGTCGGGCTGCGCGCCGCGGCGATGGGCGGCGGGCGGAACCTGTGGATCGACGAGTCGATGCTCGCGCTCAACCTCGTCGAGCGCGACGCCGCCGGCCTCCTCCAGCCGCTCGCGTGGGACCAGGGCGCCCCCGTCGGCTTCCTCCTCGCGGTGAAGGCGGTCATCACGCAGCTCGGCACCGCCGAGTGGGCGCTGCGGCTGATCCCGTTCGTCGGCTCGCTGCTCGGGCTGGTCGGGTTCGCGTGGGTCGCGCCGCGGTTCATCCCGCGGCCGGCGGCGCTGCTCGGCACGGCGCTAATGGCGCTGTCGCCGGTGATGATCAGCTACTCCGCCGAGTGCAAGCAGTACGCCACCGACGCGGCGCTCACCGTCGGCCTGTTCGCCGTGTCCGCCGGACTGTTGACCGGTCAGGGTGGAACGCGGCGGTGGGTCGCGCTCGCCTTGGCCGGGACCGGGGCGGTGTGGTTCTCGCACCCGGTGGCGTTCGTCCTCGGCGGGATCGGCACGGCGCTGATGGCGGAGACCGCCGTCGCCCGCGACCGCCGCCGCTTCCTCGCCGCGGCGGCCACGTCGGCGACGTGGCTCGTCAGCTTCGCGGCGTGCTACTTCCTCTTCACCCGCCAGCTGCGCGGGAACAGCTTCCTGCTCGACTACTGGGCCGGGCACTTCATGCCGCTGCCGCCGAAGAACCCCGGCGACGTGGCGTGGCTGTTCGAGCACTACTTCGGCCCGTTCGAGATGCCCGGCGGGCTGGCCGGGAGCGAGATCCGCTCCGGCGGGCTGGCGGCGGTGCTGTTCGCCGTCGGGCTGTGGAACCTGGCGCGCGACCGCTGGCCGGTGGCGGTGGCGGTGGTGGTGCCGGGGCTGCTGGCGCTCCTCGCGTCCGGCCTCCACGCCTACCCCTACGCTGGCCGGCTGCTGTTGTTCCTGGTGCCGCTGATGGTGCTGGGCGTGGCGCGCGGCGCCTACGCCGTCGCGGCGGCGCTGCGGCCGACGCAGGCGTTCGCGGCGGTGGCGCTGGTCGGCGTGCTGGTCGCGGCGCCGGCGCTGGAGGCGTACCAGTCGGTGAAGCGGCCGCAGCGCGAGGAGCAACTGGAGCCGGTGATCGCGGCGATCCGGCCCGAGGTGCGGCCGACGGATCAGGTGTACGTCTACTACGGGGCGCTGCCGGCGTTCCTCCACTACACGCGCGACAACCCGCTCCCGGCGCCGGTGACCCGCGGCACCCACGCCCGCGACGACCGGCTGGGCTACCTCGCCGAGCTGGCGACGCTGAAGGGGAATACGCGGGTGTGGCTGGTGTTCAGCCACCGCCACAAGCACGAGGAGTCGATCATCACCGCCTACGCCGAAGCGCTGGGCCACGGCCGGCGCGTGGCCGAGGCGCCGGGGGCGGCGGCGTACCTGTTCGACTTCACCGCGGCGCCGTGACAGGCGAACGGCCGGTGTGAACCGGCTGGTCGTTGATACGGGTGGCTTCGGAGAAGGAAGATGGAAAACCTCACGAGCCGCGACCGAGAGGGAGCGGCTGCTGAACCCGTCAAGCCGCTATTGCGGAAGTGGGGTTCAGCAGCCGCTCCCTCTCGGTCGCGGCTCGTGAGATGGTACGAATGGCGGTTCCGGCATCCCGCGCGACGACCGGCCGGCTCACACCGGCCGCCGATGTGGATCAGCTGCGGTAAACTAGGTGTGCTGTACCGGCACCTCGACCCGGGTGCCGGCTGGCTGCACCCACAACGTCACGTCCATTCCAAACTGGATGTCGAACTCGTCCTGCACGAGTGTCAGAGTGGCGTCACTCAGCACCCAACCCGCAAAGAAATACGGCCGCCCCGCCCGGTGCGGGTAGCCATACGCGCCGAGCTTTGTCGGTGTACCCAAGATGCCGGTGATCTGCCCGGCGAGTGCGTCGTATGCCCTGTCGAACGGTTCACGCCCGTCGGCATACTCGTCGAACCAGAAAAGCGGTACGAAGGCGAACGGTAGCGTACCGCTTTCGGTGATCAACAGCGAGAGCGGTCGTTGCTCGTTCGACTCCGAGGTCAGAATCATGTCATAGCGGACATAGCCCAAATCCAACTCATCATCGACGAGCCGCCACCCGGCGGCATCGCAGAGCGATTTGGACTGGGCGTACGAGAAGCCGGAGCGCGAGATTGCTCGCAGCACCGCAATCGACGCCTCGGACGGCGCAACCGCTCGCATGCGCCCCCTCGTTCGTTACCGCGCCACGAACGCGCGGATCTCCCGGTGCAGCGTGTCGTCGGGCTGGATCGCCATCATGATAATGCTGTAGTGGTTGCGGCCGTCGCACTTCAGCAGCGTGCACGGGCTGTCGTGCTTCTTCAGCGCCGCCGCCATGTCGATCGCCATGCGGTCGAGTTGCGTGAAGTCGTTGTCGCCGTAGGCGAGCAGGAACGGCGGGTGCTTGCCAGTGACGTGTGCGAGCGGCGACGCCAGCCGGCACACCTTCTCGTCCTTTCCGAACGCCGTGTGGAACAGCGCCACCTCCGGCAGGATGCTGTACACCCCGCTCACGCTCACCACCCCGCGCACGTCCGCCGGTGTCAGCTTCTCCGTCTTCAGGTACGTCGGATCGGTGGCGAGCAGGCTGACGAGGTGCCCGCCGGCCGAGTGGCCGAACAGCGTGATCCGGTCCGCGTCGCCGCCGTACTTCGCCACGTTCGCCTTCGTCCACGCGAACGCCTTCGCCACGTCCTCGACGTGCGCCGGGTGCTTCACCGCCGGCGACAGTCGGTAGTTGATGACAACCGTGCCGATACCGAGTCTGGCGAACGCCTCGCCGAGCGCGGTGTACATCTCCTTCTTGCCGCTCCGCCACGTCCCGCCGTGGACGAAGAACAGCACGGGGAAGTTCTTCGCGTTCTCGGGGACGTACAGGTCGAGCTTGTGGCGCTCGCGGTCGGCCTCCGGGTCGGTGCGGTAGGCGATGTCGGCGTGCTTCTTGACCGCCGGTGCGGTCGTCTCCTGCGCCGGTGCGGCGGGGAGGGCGGCGGCGAGCGCGACGACGAGCGCGGCGACGGCAGCGCGGGCCGGGACCATGCGGGGGGCCTCGGGGTGCAGAGCGGTGCAACGATTCTACCGCACCCCGCACCGCCCGCGCCACCGAAACCGGTGCCCGCCTCTTCCTGAGACCGGGATGAGAGCAAGCCCCGTGGTTTTCGATTCGCAGACACCACCCGCGCCGGGGCGCTGCTATAATCCTCTCAACACGTCCCGGCAGCCCGCGCCACCCGCGGCGACCCTCCCGGCCGGGACTGCCCCGCGCCCGACCCGTTCTTCCGCCCACCCGGCACAGGCGCCCGCCCCGGCGTGAAGTCCCACCGTAGGACCTTGCGTCGGCCCCAGGGCCGGGAGAAAGTGTAGAAGCGGGGAAGGATCGGCCGAACCCTTTGACCGCGACCGCGATCGAACCCCACGCCCCACCCTGGGCGCGCACGACGCAGCCGGAGCTTCCCCCATGACCCGACGTCGGCTTTTCGGAACCCTCCTCCTCGCCGCCCCGCTCCTCGCCGCCGTCGCGGCCCCCGCCGCGGCCGACCCGCCGGTCACCAAGGCCTCGACGACGCTCCCGCGGTGGGGCGTCGCCTGGACCAAGACGCCGGCCACCGCCGACGAGCTCCGGGCGATGGAGGCGGCCACGAAGGCCGTCGTCGCCAAGTGCACCCCGGTCACGGTCGGCATCGAGATCGACATGGGGCTGTCGAAGGCCGCCGGCAGCGGGGTGATCGTGTCCGAGGACGGGCTCGTCCTCACCGCCGCCCACGTGTCCGGCGAGCCGAACAAGACCTGCACCGTCATTCTCGCCGACGGCACCCGGGTGAAGGCCAAGACGCTCGGCACCAACGAGCGGATCGACAGCGGCATGATCCGGCTGGCGGACGACTCCAAGTCGCCGAACAAGGACGGCAAGTGGCCGTTCGCCGCAATCGGCAAGTCCGGCGACCTGAAGAAGGACCAGTGGGTCGTCACCCTCGGCCACCACGGCGGCTGGCGGTCCGGCCGCCCGGCGGTCGCCCGGCTCGGGCAGGTGATCGACAGCCAGAAGGACCTCATCCGCACCAGCTGTATGCTCGTCGGCGGCGACTCGGGCGGCCCGCTGTTCGACCTCGACGGCAAGCTGATCGGCATCCACAGCCGGATCGGGTTCACGCTCGCGCACAACATCCACGTCCCGCTCGACGGGTTCAAGGCGGAGTGGGCGCAGCTCGTCGCCGCCGAGCAGGTCGGCAAGACCCTGCGCGGCCCCGCCCCGTACTTCGGCGCGTCGTTCGTGGACGACGCCGGGAACGAGGTGAGGGGCTCGAAGGGGCTAAAGGTGACGCTGCTGCCCGACGGCAGCCCCGCCGCGAAGGCCGGGTTGAAACTCGACGACGAGCTCGTCTCCTTCGACGGGACCGACGTGGAGACGGTGGACGAGTTCCGCCGCCTCCTCCGCCGCCGCAAGCCGGGCGACGAGGTCGAGGTGGTCGTCTTCCGCGACGGCCGCCGCCAGGCCCTGACCGTCGCCCTCGCCCGCCAGCCGTGACCGACCACAAGCACCATCCGAAACCCGAAACTCGAAATACGACCCGACTACCGGCTCCGGAGTTCCCACCCATGAGTGTCCGCTCGTTCGCCGCCGCGGCCCTGGTGATCGCCCTCGCCGGCCCGGCCGTCGCCCAGCCACCGGACCGGCCGCGCCGCGACCGGACCCCGCAGGCCGAGACCACCTCGTCGCGGCTCCTCGCTCCGTTCCGGGCGGTGGTCGCCAAGGCCAACGAGTCCACCGTGCGGGTGCTCTCCGACGGCAAGGAGGTGGCGCTGGGCACGGTCGTCTTCGCCGACGGGTACGTCCTCACCAAGGCGAGCGAGCTGCGCGGCGAGGTGACCGTCCGGTTCGCCGACGGGGCGAGCGAGGCGGCGAAGGTGGTCGGCGCGCACCAGAAGACCGACCTGGCGCTGCTGAAGGTCGAGAAGAAGGGGCTGGTGCCGCTGGCGTTCGGCGACAGCAAGGTGGCGGTGATCGGTAACTGGCTGGCGGCCGCCGGGATCGGCAGCGACCCGGCCGCGGTCGGGATCGTGAGCGTCGCCACCCGCACGTTCGGCGACAAGGAGAAGCTGGAAGAGAAGATGACCGGCCGGCACCTGAACGCCAAGCGCGGCTACCTCGGCATCCAGATGGGCGACCGGTCGCCGACCGACGGCGGGGTGCAGGTGGACGTGGTGAGCAAGGGCGGGGCGGCCGAGAAGGCCGGGCTGAAGGCGAAGGACGTGATCTACGAGGTGAACGGCAAGGCGGTCACCGACCCGAGCGCCCTGGTGGACATGCTGAACGACATGCGCCCCGGCCAGAAGCTGACGCTCGGCGTCCGCCGCAAGGGTGAGGAGCTGCAACTGCCGGCGACGCTGGCCGGGCCGCCGGCCGGGTTCTCGAACCGCGCCGACATCCAGAACACGATGGGCGGCCCGCTGTCGGACCGTCGCGGCGGGTTCGAGACGGTCCTGCAGACGGACATGCTGGTGGACCCGAAGAACTGCGGCGGGCCGGTGGTGGACCTGGACGGCCGGGTGGTCGGGGTGTGCATCTCGCGGGCGGGTCGGGTCGAGACCTACGTGCTGCCCGGCGAGATCATCCGCCCGCTGCTGGCCGACCTCCGCGCCGGCCGCTTCCCGCCGCAGGCCCCGGCGACTTCGGCGCCCGCACCCGCCCGCCCGGCGCCGGTGGACGACGTGCAGGTGGACAAGCCGCAGCGCCCGACCCGCCCGGCGCCGTGAGCCGTGCGAGCGGAATGAACCGAACACGACCCCGCGCCGCCCGGCGCGGGGTCGCGTCGTTCGGCACCACCCGCGACTGGGACCGAGGCGCTGAGCACCCCGCCTCTGTCGCAGGTGGTGTCCCCTTCCCCCCTTGGGACTGGCAGCCCGACAGTTATTCCGCGCGTGACGGGTGAGGCACTCCGTGGGCTCCGGGGTTCTGCCGTAACATGACGTTGCCACACGCTGTTAAGCCCACCCGAAACCGGCGTTACCCGCCGTACGCCGCCTCCCAGGCTCCGAGCAGGCGGCAGTACTCGACCGGCGTTAGGTCCGCGCCGACGTAGCGTGCGAGGTCACGCTCGGCACGCCCCTCCTCGAACGCCGCCGCGTAGCGAGCGATCGCACCGGCCGCGACTCCCGTTCGCTCCCGAATCTCCTTCGCGCTCGCGCCGTCGTGGTGCAGCGCCGTCACCAACTGCGGTCGGCCGGGGCGGATGCAGCGCGGCTCCGTCTGGAAACGATACCGCGACCCGACGAAGCGCGGCATCGCCGGGTGCGCGGTGGCGCGTTTCAGCGACAGCCCGACCCGCGCCGTCGCCAGTACCTCCGCCCCGCGATCCGGCGCCGGACGGAAGTGGATCGGCAGCGCCGCGTCGAATGCGTCCGGGAGCCGAGCGTCGAGGTCGGCGACGGTCGCGGTGCCGGTCGCCCGCAGCAGGAAGTCCACGAGCCGCGAGGGGCCGTCGATGACCGCCCCGTCCGGTGTCACGGCCGTGCGCAGCAGCACGCCGACGGCGGCGGATTCGGCGCCGAGGGCGAGGTCGAGCCCCTTGAACGACCCGCCGCGGTACGACCCGCCGGAGCGGTGGAAGTACCACTTCCCCCAGTGCCGCTGGACCGCGTGGGCGTGCGCGAACGGGTCCGGGTGGTCAACACTTTTCAGGTAGAATTCGACCTCGGCGACGCGGAGCGGCGCGCCGGCCGCGACCAGTTCGGCGCGGTTCAGAAGGGCGTCGGCGACGGCGGCGAACCAGTCTGTGGGGTCGGCGTCGGGACGGGGTGGGAGGCGCACCGGGACGGCCGGAAAAGAGGTTGACCGGTCCCGCGCCGTCCGTGGCGCGGGACCGGTCATGGCCCGTCGGCATCGTGCCTTGTGGGCCTCACACGGCCCGGGTGTCGGACAGTCGTCCCGCGGCGGGGCGGAGGAAGCGGTTCCGTCCCGGAGTAGTCTGCCTTCCGTGGCACACTCGTCCCGGCGCGTCGTGCGGCGGGGGCGGGGGCGCTGGCGAGCCCGGCACCGTGTTTCGTGACGACGCGGTCCGCACCGCGGCTCGTGGCGGGCGGTACGGGCGTCGGTGGTCGGGGTTAGCCGGCGAACGCGCAGGGCAGGCGGTTCGGTTCCGTTCCGTTCGTCCGGGGCGACCGCCAGAGAATGATGTGGGCGGGGCGGCCGGTCCCGGGGTTATCGAGGCGTCCCGGCGAGGCGGGCCGGGGTGATCGAGTCGTCAGGTGGCGGCGGGGCGGTGAGCCTCGGGGTCATCCTGAATGTCCTCTCGTGAACGCGAACCTGATGGGGGGAGGTTACCGTCTCGGGCGGGGATGTCAACAACGAACCAGGTGGCACCGGGCTGTCAATGCGGGTTGCGCCGAATGCGTTGAATGTGCGGGATTTACGGGTCGCCGGAGGTTTCCCCGCGGGTCGGTCAAGGGGCCGCGGGGCGGCGATTACGGCCCCGTCTCGGCCACTCCCTGATCGCCCGAATTCCCGTACAGGACGCGAGTTAACAGCAATCGAGCGGATACAATGAAGCCCGCGCGAAGAATTTTTCTGAGAGCAGGGCGCTCGCCCCCACGGAGACCACCGAAAGGCTGAAAATCCGTGGTAATTTCGCCGTTCAGGCCGTGAAGAAAATGGAGCGGCGGCCCCGGGATGACCGGGGCCGCCGCGAAGGTGCCTCCACCTGTGCCGTCGGTATCGCCTTTCAGGAACCCGCAAGTTGACAGGGGTGCCTCACGGCCGGATTTCGGATCCCATCTTCGGCCGGCGAACCGACCGGTGGGCTTGCGGCACCGACCGTATTAACGAAGGCCCCCAGTGCAGGTGAATGTCGGTTCGCCAAAAGCGCGCGACCCGTTCGAACACCGCAGAGGCACCCGAATAGTACCCCGAGACCGCCGGCGAAACAAGCCGCCGCGGGGCTGGGCGTGCCTTTCGACGTCGGCAGGTGTGGGGTTACTGGTCCCGGGGAGAGAGGGGCGTCGCGCTTCGCCGCGGGGTGAGGGGGGAACCACCCCTGGCGAAGTCCGGTCACGCACGCCAATCGAAACACCTGCTCACGCCTCACCCCACGTACACCCCATCAGCCAGCACGGCGCCGCCGAGCGGGTCGAGCAGCTGGACCGCCGGCTCGCCGCTGGCAAAGTCCTTGCCGAGGTACACCCGCACCCCCGCCGGGCGCCCGGCCCCGCTCCCAACCACCACATCCGCCCGGCCGTCGGCATCAGCGCGCGTGACCCCGACCCGAGCGCCGCCGCGGTCCGACAGGTCGCCGCCGGCGAAGAAGTTCGCCACCGGCGCCGCCTGCGCGCCCGCCACGTCGCCGGCGCTCACGAGCGCGCCGCTGAGGATGAAGACGCGCGGCGCCCCGCCGGGGCCGCCGCCGAAGACCAAATCCGCGTACCCGTCGCCGGTCACGTCGCCGACGGCGACGAACGAGCCGTTACGCAGGTTGAGCGCGTCGCTGCCGGGGAACGCGAAGAAGTCGGCGACCAGCCGCGCCGGGCTCCCGGCCAGTACGCTCTGGCCGGCGAAGACCGCCGTGCGCGGCCCGCCGCCGAACCCGGCCGCGACCACCACGTCTGGGGTGCCGTCGGCGTTCACGTCGCCGAGCGCGGCCCGGGCGCCGCCGCGGAAGGAGGCGTCGTCGATCCCCAGGAAGTTCGCGCGGACCGTCGTCGTGCCGTCGGCGCCGCGGCCAAAGACGGTGACGCGCGGGCCGCCGCCCTGGTCCGGAGTCACCACGAACTCGGCCCGGCCGTCGCGGTCGAGGTCGGCGGCGGCAACGTACCCGCCGCCGAGGAAGTTCCCGCCGAACGGGTCGAACGGCGCCACCAGCACCGACCCATCTGCGCCGCTCAGCACCGCGACCCGCAGTGGCGTGCCCGGGCCGGTCACGGCCACGAGGTCGGCGACGCCGTCGGCGTCCACGTCGGCCGTCGCGGTCCGCGTCGCGGTGCCGGTGTTCCCGAACGGTGACAGGCTCGACACGCTCCCATCCATACCGACGCTCCGCACCGACCCGTCCGGCGCTCCACCGACCATCACCGGTTGCGGCGCGGCCGGGCATGGCGCCGGGGCCGGTGGCGGCGGTGATGCCGGGGGTGGCGGGAACGTCGGTGGCGGCAGCGGCGCCGCCGAGAACTCGGCCGCGCCGACGTCCGGCCCGTCGCCCACCGGCCGTGCCGCGCCGGTCCAGTCGGTCGCGGCGTAGCCGGCGACCGCGCGGTCGATGACGAGGAGACGCGTCAGCGGCGTGTCGAGCAGGCGGAGGTCGAGTGCCGACGGGTTCACGAACATCTCGGGGACCGCGGACGCCACGTTCTCCGATTCGACGAACGTCCCGCCGTCCCGGCCGCGGTACGGGGCGTCGGTCAGGTTGTTGCGGAACTCGACCGCGGCCCAACGGGTTTCGAGCGAGAACCGGCTGTTCCCGTTCGTCAGCACCGTGTTGTGCGCGATCACCGTGCCGGGCGAGTCGTAGGCGAGCAGCTGCCCGTCGGCTGAACAGCCCCGGCCGCTGGTACACGAAGTTGTTGCGGATGACGCCGCCGCGGTGGTCCGTGCCGCTAGGCTGGTCGATCAGCCCGAACGCCACCGCCCGGTCGCAGTCCACGAACGTGTTCCCCTCGACGACCGTGTCGGCGGAGTGGTTCCACATCAGCACGGTCGGCGCGAACGTGTGCTGCACCCAGTCCGGGGTGTGGACGTTCCGCCACAGGTTGTCGCGGATCACCCAGCGGTCGGTCTCGTGGGCGTGGAGCCCGCCGGTGTAGCCGGTGCCGCCGCCGTGGTCGACGACCGACGGGCCGGACGTGAACTCGACCACGTTGTACTCGAGCACGCAGTCGTCCACCCCGTCGCCGCCGGCGTTGCTCTTGAGGATCTGCTCGCCGGCGTCGAAGAAGCGGTTGTGGTACGCCCGGACGCGCTCCGCGCCTTGCCCGCCCTGGAGGTCGAGCGCGTGGTAGTACACCTCACCGACGGAGAGGTTGGCGACGAGCACGTCCTGCGCGTTGTAGACCGAGATGCCGAACGGGACCGAGGCGTCGTCCATCCCGGCGCCGCGGATCACCACGTCGTCGAAGTCGTCGGTGGCGCCGCGGATGGTCACGTTCTGGACCGGCGCGTCCTTGCCGACGTACAGCGGCCGCGTGAGCCGATATTCACCCGGGCGGACGACGACCGTTTGGCCGGAACGAAGGTTCTGAACGGCGGCCTGGAGTTCCGGCTCGGTGGACACCCAAACGGCGTCTGGGCCGGCGGCGGGCGGCGGGCCGAGGCTCGGGGCGTCCCAGGGAGACCGCGGCAGCCAACGGGGCTCCAACAACTCCGGGCGGAACCGAGCGGGGTGCGGCACAGGTGGTCCTTCCGGGCGACCGGCGGACGGGAGCGACGAGTTCGAGGGGCAGAAAAAAGTGCCGCGCGACGGGCCCGCTGTCAACCACGCGAGAATTCGAGGATCAGGTAAGGCGGACGGGTTGTGACAGCGGGGCGCGACGCGGAGCCGCCGCCGGTCATACCAAGTCTGGTTAATGCGTATCCGCCAGATAACGATGGCCGCGCGGAGCCCAACAGCCCCGCCGACCACCTCCGGGTGGTCGGTCGACCACCCGGACCGTTTCACCCGCGTATCGGTTTAGGCGGGGCCTTGCGTCCGGGCGGCGGGCGGCGGGCGGCGGACAATCATCCGACCACCCGACCGGATTCGCCCATGCCCATCCCCGTCACGTGCCGCGGCTGCTCGTCCACCCTGACCGCGCCCGACGCGGCCGCCGGGCGGGCCGTTCGCTGCCCGCGGTGTCAGGCCCGCGTCGCCGTGCCGGCGCCGGCCGCCGCGGTCGAGGTCGTGACCGATCCGCCCGAAGACTTGCCGCGGGCGCGCCTGCCCCGGGCGCGGAAGGTGCGCGAGCGAGAGCCCGCTGTGCGATCGAACACGATGCTCGCGGCCGGCGTCGCGGCGGCGGCGGGCGTCGCCGTGGTCGCGGTCGTGGTCGCGGCCGTGATGCTGAGCGGGTCGAAGCCGAAGGAGGAAGTCGCAGCGAAGACCGGCCCGCCGGCGCCGCGGCCCGCCCTGCGCCCGGAGCCACGGCCGGAACCCCGCCCGGAGCCTCGCCCCGAGCCGGCCCCGCGCGACC
>JAFKFQ010000571.1 GCA_017308215.1 bacterium
GACCGCCCACGCGGCGACGTAGCCCTTGTAGCGCGGCGCCGGGCCGGCGCTGAAGATCAGCTTCTCGTCCGGCGAGAAGCGGACGGCGTGGACCCATCCCGGGTGGCTCGGCGGCGGCTCGCCGGGGAATGGCGCCTTCAGGTCCGGGTTCGGGAAGTCGCGGACCACGTTCCCGCTCGCCACGTCCCACAGCTTCACCGTACGGTCGCTCGACCCGGTGGCGAGGAACTTCCCGTCCTTCGTGAAGACCGCGCTGAACACCTGGTCGCGGTGGCCGACCGGCCCCTTCGGCGGCTCGACCTTGTCGCCCGGCTTCGGCTCCGGCGCGGCCTTGAACTCGCGGACGAGGTTCCCGCTCGCCGAGTCCCACAGCTTTAGCGAGTGGTCGAAGCTCGCGGTCAGCAGTTGCTTGCCCCCCGGCGCCCACGCCACGGCGTAGATCGGCTGCGGCTGGTTCTGCGGCATCGTCTGGACGTGCGCCTTCACCTGCTTCGACAGCGCCGCCTTCTCCACGTCGAACAGTCGCAACTCGCCGTCGTGGCAACCGGTGGCGAGCACCTTCCCCGTTTCGTCGAACGCCACCGCATCGACGAGGTTCGGGTGCGGTAGGTTCTTCGTCGGCGCGTCGCCGGCGATCTTGAACCGGCGCCCGGTCTTGTCCTCGCCGGCGGTGAGGAACTGGCCGTCGGCGAGAAATACAGGGCCGAACGCCGCCGCCGGGTGCGGGTACGACTGGAGCGGCTTGCCGGCGTCGGCCGGCATGGGCGGTGCGAAATTCACCGCCCACGCCGCGGCCGACTTGTTGTTCAGCACGCCGACCAGCGCCGGCGCCGTTGGGTGGAATGCCAGCCCGACCGCCGGTGCTCCCGCGGGGAAGCTGCCGACCAACTTGGCGTCGCCAACGGTGAACAGCTTCACCGCGCCGTCGGCGGCGGACACGGCGAGCTTCTGCCCGTCCTTCGTCACGGCCGCGGCCACGACATCCGCGCCCGCGTCGAACGCCTTCTCCTTCGCGCCGCTGCCGGCGTTCCAGCTCGTCACCTCCTTGCCAGGGCCGACGACGAACAGCCGGTCGCCTGCCGGAGTGACTATCAGCCCGGCCGCCTTTCCGACCACGATCGCCTTCTGCACCGTGATCGGGTGGAGGCCGACCGTCTTGTCCGCGCTGGCGGTCACGGCGAGCGGCGCGCCGGCGAACAACGTCACGCCGCGAACCGGGCCGGTGTGCGGGAAGGCCTGATGCACCGCGCCCGTGGTGGCGTCGGCGAGGACGGCGACGTTGTCGGCGCGGCCGAGGAGGAGCCTAGACTTGTCGGCGCTGTACGCGAGCGAAAGCACGTCCGCCGGCTGCGCGAACTTCGCGGACTCCTTGCCGTCGCCGAGCGTCCACGCGAGCACGTCCTTGCCGGCCGCGGCGGCGAGCAACTGACCGTCCTTGCTCAGCGCGAGCGCGGTCGCGGGTGCCGCCAGCGGACCGAACTCCTTCACCGCCTTCGCGGGCATCGCCGGATCCCAGATGCGGACGAGCTTGTCGGCGCCGGCCGTGACGACCTGCCCGCTCCCCGGGTGAAAGAGCGCCGCCGTGACCTTCCCGGCGTGCGCCTTGATCTCGTACTTCGTCGCCTTCTCCTTCGGCTGCTTGGGGTCGATCGGCAGCGCCCAGCCCTTCGCCGAACCGTCGGCTGCGGCCGTGAGCAGGATCGGTTGCGACGGGTGGAACGCGACCGCGGTCGCGCTGCCCGCCGCCGCGCCCGGCACCTCAGCCTTCACTTTCCCCTGGCGGTCGAACAGCACGACCGAGCCGTCGGCAAGGCCGGTGGCGATCGTTTGCTGGTCCGGCGACAGCGCGAGCGCCTCGATCGCGGCTTTCGTCGGGCCGAAGGTGCCGGCAGGCGTGCCGTTGGCGACGGCGAACAGCGTCGCGGTTTTGTCCGCGGACGCGACCACGGCGGTGTTCCCGTCGGCCGAGGTGACGAGCGCGGTGTACGCCTCCTTGCCCGCCGGCGGTGCCTTCGGGGCGGCCGGCGGGGGCGCCTGCCAGAAGCGCAACAGGCCGTCGGCGGTGAGCGTATACGGTGTGGCGTTGGCGGGGTTCACAGCGAAGCCGGACACGTCGGCGCTGCCCGTGGCGTAGACCGCGCCAGCCTTGCCGTCGGCGGGCGTCCAGAAGCGGACGGTCTTGTCGGCGCCGGCGGAGACGAGGAACTGATTGTTCGCCGTGAACCCGAGCCCGACGACCGGGCCGGTGTGCCCCTTGAGCTCGACCGCGCCCTTCTCCTCGCCCTTGGGGAACACT
This sequence comes from bacterium, assembly GCA_017308215.1. Taxonomy (GTDB): domain Bacteria; phylum Planctomycetota; class Planctomycetia; order Gemmatales; family Gemmataceae; genus Urbifossiella. Next base: position 2,297 of record JAFKFQ010000571.1, read on the forward strand.
TTGATGGTGCCGTCCGCGGCGGCGAGCGCGAACGTGGTGCCGTCCGGCGACACCGCGACCGCCCGGAGCGGCGCGGCGGCGGCGAACGTCTTCACCGGGTTCGGCGTCGGCACGTCCCACACGAGCACCTTGTTGTCGGCGCCGCCGGTGGCGAGCTGGTCGCCCTGGAGCGAGAAGGCGACCGACAGCACCTGCGCAGTGTGCCCCTTGTCGCCGGCGTAGACGCGTAACTCCTTGCCGGTGGCCGCGTCGTAGAGGCGGACCGACTTGTCGAAGCTCGCGGTGGCGATGAGCGTCCCGTCCGGGCTGACGGCGACGGCGGCGATGGTGTCGGCGTGCCCCTTCAGCACCGCGACCACGTCCGGCGCCGGCCCCTGGCTGTTCACGCCGGTGACGGTGAAGAAGCCGAACGCGAAGGCGAGCGGAACGGCAAGGCGGCGTGGGAGGTGCATGGCGGGGGTCCGGGACGGGCGGCGGGGGCGGGTGATGGGGAGCAGTGTCGCACCCGCGGGCGGCTCCGTCAACGACCGGCGAGACGGAGACCGCGCGAAGTCCCATAACGAAAGTGCCTTCCCGACCCGCGGCCCCGGTGTACCGGCATGACGCTCCGCGATCCGGTCAGCTCGGCCTCGCACCTGCTCACCGCCGTCTGGGCCGTTTACGCCACCCTCGTTCTTGTCCGCCTCACCCCGCCGCGCTCGGCGAAGCGGTGGTCGGTCGTCGTGTTCGGGCTGTCGATGGTGCTGCTGTACGCGGCGAGCGGCACGTTCCACGGCGTGCCGTACACCCGCGACGCGAACCCCGCCGAGTTCCGCTTCTTCCAGAAGCTCGACCAGTCGGCGATCCTGTTCCTCATCGCCGGCACGAACACGCCGATCCTGGTGACGCTCCTCGGCGGGCGGAGCGGGCGGTGGTTCCTCGGCCTGATGTGGGCGCTCGCCGCGGCCGGCGTGGCGTGCCTGTGGTTCCTGCCGCAGGCGCCGCACTGGTCGATCGTGGCGATCTACCTCGGCATGGGCTGGCTCGGCGTGGTGCCGATCGTCCACTACTACCGCCTGCTCGGCTGGCGGGCCATGAACTGGATGTGGTGCGGCGCGGTGTTCTACACCACCGGCGCCGTGTGCGAGCTGACCTCGTGGCCGGTGCTGAGCGTGTACCCGGTCCGCTTCGGCTACCACGAGGTGTTGCACCTCTGCGACACGGCGGCGAGCGTGTCGTTCTTCGTCTTCGTGGTGAAGGTGGTACTCCCCTATGAGCCGCGGCCGGTCGTCTCCGACCCCGACGAGTGTGCGGGTCGGGACCGTTTCGCGGCGTGAGCCGCGGGTTGCCATTCGTTTCTCATTTTTCCGGTTGACGGCGGCCGATACCGACGTGATGATCGGGTAGGTGTCGGACGTCTCTTCCGACCTCCTGCCGCCTTGCTCACGCATCCCACCCGACCCCGTTCGTTCGCACTTTAGGGGGCTGTCATGCTGCGGTTCAACGGCTCGGCCCGGTCCTTCTGCGACGGCGTCTCCCGTCGGAACTTCCTCCAAGTCGGCGCGTTCGGCGCCGGGCTGACGCTCGCGGACATGCTCCGCGCCCGTGACGCCCAGGCGGCCGCGGCCGCCTGGGCGTCACGGGCGCGGTCGCAGAAGTCGGCGATCATGATCTACCTGCCCGGTGGCCCGAGCCACATGGACATGTACGACCTGAAGCCGGACGCCCCGAGCGAGTTCCGCGGCGAGTTCCGCGCGATCGACACGAACGTGCCCGGCGTCCGCATCTGCGAGCACATGCCGCTCCAGGCGATGATGTGGGACAAGCTCGCCGTCGTGCGGTCGGTGGTGTCGGTGGACGAGCACAGCGACTCGCTCGTCCTCACCGGCTACGCCGAGCGCGTCAACCGCACCGCCGACCACCCGTCGATCGGCGCCGTCGTCAGCAAGCTCCGCGGCCAGGGCACCACGCCGGTGCCGCCGTTCGTGAGCCTCCGCGGGATGAGCCGCGGCACCGAGCCCGGCTACCTCGGCATCGCCCACCGGCCGTTCACCCCGGGCGGTCCGGGGAACGCGAACCTCCGCCTCGCCAACAACATCACCACCGACCGCCTCGACGCCCGCCGCGACCTGCTCGCCACGTTCGACGACACCCGCCGCGAGATCGACGCCAGCGGCACGATGCGCGGGATGGACGCCTACACCGAGCGGGCCATCGAGATGGTGACGGCCGGCGTCGTCCGCGACGCGCTCGACCTGTCGAAGGAGCCGACCGCCAGCCGCGACCGGTACAAGGGTGTCGAGCAGTTCCTCACGGCCCGCCGCCTCGTCGAGGCGGGCGTCGGCTGCGTGACGCTGAGCATCGGCGGGTGGGACACGCACGGGCAGAACTTTCAGACGCTGAAGCGGCAACTGCCGATGGTGGACAAGGGCGTCGCCACGCTCATCCAGGATCTGCACGCCCGCGGCATGCAGGACGACGTGGTGACGGTGATGTGGGGCGAGTTCGGCCGCACGCCGAAGGTGAACATGAACGCCGGCCGCGACCACTGGAGCCCGGTGATGAGCGCGCTGGTGGCCGGCGGCGGCCTGCGGATGGGACAGGCGGTCGGCGCCAGCACGGCGAAGGGCGAACGTCCGCGCGACCGGCCGTACAGCGTCCCGGCGGTCCTCAGCACCGTCTACCATGCCCTCGGCATCGACCCCGGCATGACCTTCCCGAACGGTTCCGGCCGCCCGATGTACGTCCTCGACGACCGGGAGCCGGTCCGCGAACTGCTCGGCTGATGATACGATGACGACATGAGCCCCACGTCCGCCTCGCCGCCGCGGCCGCGCTCGCCCTCCTCGGGTGCGGGTGCGGCTCGCACAGCTCAGGGAAGCTCGTCGGCCGCTGGAAGGCGGACGCCGCCGAGCTCGGTCCGAACGGGCTGGCGGACGTGGTACCGACCTCAACCCGCCACTCGACCGGAATGAAGCGGGCGAACGAAACGACCGTCATCGACGGCGACGCCATGACCGTCGGGGGCAGCGGGAAGCGCCGGACCTACCGGTTCACACGCCTCGCCCCGCAGTGACCCTCCTCTTTCGAGACTCCGATGATCGCCCTCGCCCGTCCCGCCGCGCTCGCCGTGGTCGTGTTGTTCGCCGTCGGCGCCGCCGGCTGTAAGTCGAAGAACGAGGGCGTCATCGTCGGTAAGTGGCGGGTGGACGGAACCGAGTTCGGCATCGCCAAGCTCGGGGTGGGAACCCAGGCGTCGGTGGTGTACGAGTTCACCGCCGACAAGCGGTTCGAGGTCGTCGCCACCATCCGGTCTGGTGGGGTCACTGAGACGAAGACGCTGACAACGGGCAAGTACCGGCTGGGTGAGGGGTACACCGTCTACCTGTCCGACCTGACCCCGCCGATCGACGGGAAGACCAGCAGTACCGAACGGATCATCATTACCAACAACAACACCATGAGCATCAGCGCGGACCGGCCCAAGCCGCTGTTGTTGTTCCGCGTGACCGAGAAGTAGCCCGCGCCCCGCGTATCACCCCCGCCGACCACCCACCTTTCAGGTGCGCTCATGTTCCGCCCGCTTCTCGCGCTCGTCGCCGCGGCGCTCTGCGCCGCGCCCGCCGCCGCTCAAGACGCGCCCGTCACCGCCGTCTCGCCGTACCCCGCGCAGATCAAGATACGCGGCACCGACGACGCGCCGCAGTTGCTCGTCACCGGCAAGCGCGCCGACGGCCGCGACGTGGACCTGACCGCCGCCGCCACCTACGCCGTGTCCGACCCGAAGGTCGCGCGCGTGGACACCACCGGCCGCGTCTTCCCGGTCGGCAACGGCACGGCGGAGGTCACGGCGACGGTGAACGGCATGACCGTCCGCGTGCCGGTCACCTGCGCGGACATGGACCGGCCGCTGCCGATCAACTTCGCCAACCAGGTCGTGCCGATCCTCACACGGTTGTCGTGCAGCAGTGGCGGGTGCCACGGGAAGATCGCCGGACAGAACGGCTTCCGCCTGTCGCTCCTCGGGTTCGAGCCACAGTTCGACTACGACAACCTCCTCAAGGAGGGGCGCGGCCGGCGCGTGTTCCCGGCGAACCCCGAGGCGAGTCTGCTGCTCACGAAGGCGACCGGCCAGTCGCCGCACGGCGGCGGGAAGAAGATGGAGGTGGGCGGCGAGGAGTACAAGATCGTCCGCCGCTGGATCGCCTCCGGGATGCCCTACGGCAGCCCAACGGATCCGACCGTCACCCGCGTCAGCGTGTACCCGGAGGGCCGCGTCATTGACCGTAAGGGGCGGCAGCAGCTGGCCGTCTACGCCCACTACACCGACGGCACCGTCGAGGACGTGACGCGGCGGGCGCAGTACGAGAGCAACGACACCGAGGTCGCCGCCGTCACCGAGACGGGGCTGGTGAGCGCCCTCAACGTGACCGGGCAGGCAGCGGTGATGGTACGCTACCAGGGGAACGTGACGGTATTCCGGGCGGTCGTGCCGCGGCCCGGCGCGGCGCCGGCGTTCGAGTTCGCCGCCCGCTCGGTGGTCGATGAGCACACGCAGAAGAAGTGGCGCGACCTCGGCATCACGCCGTCCGATCTCTGCACCGACGAGCAGTTCATCCGCCGCGTCACCCTCGATCTGACGGGCACGATCCCCGACGCCGCCGCGGTGACGGCGTTCGCCGCCGACCGCGACCCGCAGAAGCGCGACAAGCTCATCGACCGGCTGCTCGAAACGCCGGAGTACGCCTACTTCTTCGCCAACAAGTGGGCCGACGTGCTGCGGGTGAAGCGGCGGAATCAGGTGAACCGCGCCCCGGGCACGTTCGCCTTCCACGGCTGGATTCGTGACGCGGTGGCCGCCGACCGGCCCTACGACGTGTTCGTCCGCGAAATCATCACCGCCACCGGCGACGAGCTCCGCAACCCGCCGACGTTCTGGTTCCGCGAGGTGACGACGCCCGAGAACTTCGTGGACGACGTGAGCCAAGTGTTCCTGGGCCAACGGTTGGCGTGCGCGAACTGCCACCACCACCCGTACGAGAAGTGGAGCCAGGACGACTACTGGGGGCTGGCCGCGTTCTACGGCCGCGTCGGCAAGAAGAACGTGCCGATCCCCGGGCAGCCGAACCAGGGCCAGCAGGGCGGGCGGCAGGTGATCTTCACCAAGGCCGCCGGCACCGTGACCAACAAGCGCACCGGCGCCGCTGCGGACATGCGCCCGCTCGAAGGGGCCGTAGTGAAGACGGGGACCGAGACCGACCCGCGTCATGCCTTCGCCGACTGGATGACGGCCAAGAACAACCCGTTCTTTGCGAAGGCCGTGGCGAACCGGTACTGGGCGCACTTCTTCGGCCGCGGCATCGTGGACCCGCTCGACGACATGCGCGTGACGAACCCGCCGTCGAACCCGGAACTCCTCGACGCGCTCGCGAAAAACCTGACGGAAAGTGACTACAGCCTGAAGGCGCTGATCCGCACGATCTGCCGCAGCCGGACGTACCAGTTGAGCAGCACGCCGAACGAATTCAACGCCGAGGACAAGTCGTCGTTCGCCCGCTACTACCCGCGGCGGTTGCAGGCCGAGGTGCTGTTCGACGCGGTCGGGAAGCTGACGAACAGTCCGGCCGGGTTCGCCGGCCTGCCGGGGGACCGGTTCGCCCCGAGCCGGGCGATCATGCTGCCGGACGAGTCGTTCACGTCGTACTTCCTGGACGTGAGCGGGCGCCCGCAGCGGATCAGCGCGTGCGAGTGCGAGCGGGTGAACGAGGCGAGCCTGGCGATGAGCCTGCACCTGCTGAACTCGAACGACGTGCAGGACCGCATCGCCCGCGCCGGCGGCCGGGCCGACGTGCTCGCGCGTGACCCGCGCCCCGACGCCGAGAAGGTGGAGGAACTGTTCCTCCTCGCCCACGCCCGCCGGCCGACGGCGGAGCAGCTGCGGGTGGCCGTGGACCACATCACCCGCGCGACGACGCCGGCGGCGAAGAAGCAGGCCTACGAGAACATCGTGTGGGCGCTGCTGAACAGCAAGGCGTTCCTGTTCAACCAGTAAATTGTCGTGGCTCCGGGCTTCGTCGTGTCGGCGAAGTCCGGAGCCGTTTTGCCGTGGCGTCTTTCGCCCGCATTCGCCACAATAGAACAATCCACTCTCCCACCATCCCGCCCGAGGGCTTCCATGACCCCCGATGCCACGTCCCGTCGGTCGTTCCTGGCCGGGACCGCCGCTGCGGCCGCCGCCACCTCGCTCCTGCCCGCGGGCGCCCACGCGGCCGGCAACGACCTCATTCGCGTCGGGCTCGTCGGCTGCGGCGGGCGCGGCAGCGGGGCCGCCCGCGAGGCGCTCCAGGCCGACCCGAACGTCAAGCTCGTCGCCATGTGCGACGCCTTCCGCGACCGGCTCGACGAGAGTCTCCGCAACCTCCGCAACGTCCGCTCCATCGCCGGCAAGATCGACGTGACCCCGGAGCGCTGCTTCGACGGGTTCGACGGCTACCAGCGGCTCCTCAACAGCGACGTGGACGTGGTGCTCCTCGCCACCCCGCCCGGCTTCCGGCCGCAGCACCTTCGCGCCGCCATCCAGGCCGGCAAGCACGTGTTCTGCGAGAAGCCGGTGGCCGTGGACGCGACCGGCGTGCGGTCCGTGCTCGAAACGGCCCGGATGGCCCGCCAGAAGAACCTCGGCCTCTGCTCCGGGTTCTGCTGGCGGTACGACGAGGGCAAGCGCCAGACCGTCCGCCGCATCCACGACGGGATGATCGGCGACGTGCAGGCCATGCACATCACCTACCTCACCGGCACCCTCTGGCACCGCGGCGAGAACCCGGCGTGGACGCCGATGGAGTACCAGATGCGCAACTGGTACTACTACACGTGGCTGAGCGGCGACTTCATCGTCGAGCAGCACTGCCACAACTTCGACAAGGCGGCGTGGGTGTTCAACGGCGAGCTGCCGATCGCCTGCACCGGCGTCGGCGGGCGGCAGGTGCGGACCGACCCGAAGTACGGGCACATCTACGACCACTTCGCGGCGACGTTCGAGTTCCGCAACGGGGCGAAGCTGTTCTCCCACTGCCGCCAGATGGCCGGCTGCAACGGCGACGTGAACGACCACGTCTTCGGCACGAAGGGCCAGGCTCAGCTGATGCGGCACAGCATCACGGTGAACGGCGGGCAGGGCTGGGAACTCGACCCGAACACGCAGATCAAGAGCATGTACCAGGTCGAGCACGACGAACTCTTCGCCAGCATCCGCGCCGGGCGGCCGATCAACGACGGCGAGTCGGCGGCGAACAGCACGATGCTGGCGATCATGGCCCGCGAGGCGGCGTACAGCGGCAAGCGGATCACGTGGCAGCAGATGCAGGCGTCGCGGCAGAACCTCGTGCCGGCGAACCCGGCGTGGGGCGCGCACGACGTGCCCGGCGTGCCGATGCCGGGACAGTACCAGTTCGTGTAACGGCGAACGGCGACCGGCCGGCGTGAGCCGGCTGGTCGTTGATACGGGTGCCCGAGCGGACCACGTGAGTGGTCCGTCCCAGTCA
>JAFKFQ010000572.1 GCA_017308215.1 bacterium
CGCCCCGAGGCCGACCAGGCTGGCGAGGACGAGGGCGCGCGACGGCATCGACGGCCATGAAGGCCCGGTCGGGCGGAAGATCCGGCGCTTGCGGTCGAGCGACACCGTCCAAACCTCGTTGCGTGCTGCGTCCGAGTCGCTGCCCCACTGCCGAGCGCGGGCGGTCGGGTCAAGCCCAGAATGAATCCTGGCGCAGGAATTTCTCCCACGCGCGGATGATCCGCGGCCGGATCGTCGCCTGCCGTGCGGTCGCGAAGCCGGTGACCAGGCCCGCGGCATAGGCGTGACGGCCGGTTGCGCCGCCGAGTTCCGCCATGAGCTGGGCCGCCACCGCCCCGTCGTTCAGCACGCCCAGGCGCGCCTGCAGCACCGCGAGCTGCGCGATGAAGCGCCGCGCGGGTTTTGCCGGAAACAGCGGCGCGAGGATTTCCGCGTGAAATCTCAAGAATTCCTTGCACATCCGGTGTTCTCGACCTAGCTTCACGACCCGTGGTATGCGTATCCTGGGGGTGACGTTCCGCATCCCCCAGCGAGCGCCGCCGATGGACCGCCGGTCGTTCTTCAAGACCGCCCTCGCCGCCGGCACCGCCGGACCGGTCCTCGGTGCCGGCTATGGCCTCTACGAGGCCGCAGATGTGCAGGTCGAGCGGCCCGAGGTCGCGGTCCCACAGCTGCCGGAGGCGTTCGACGGGCTCCGCGTCGCGCTCCTCACCGACCTCCACCACGGCCCCTACGTCGACCTCGAACAGGTCGCCGCCGTCGTGCGGACCACACTGGCGCTGCAACCGGACGTGGTGGTGCTCGGCGGGGATTACTCGTCGGCGGAGGCGAAGTACATCGGTCCGTGCTTCGAGGTGCTGACCGGGCTGAAGGCGCCGCTCGGCGTGTATGGGGTACTCGGGAACCACGACTACTGGCACGGCATCGCCGAATCGCACGCCGGGTTCCGCTCGTCGCGGATCATGGAACTCACGAACGCCGGCCTGTGGCTGGAGCGCGGCTCGCACCGGTTGCGACTCGCCGGCGTGGACGATCTGTGGTGCGGGAAGACGGTCGTGGAGTCGGCGCTGGGCGACGCCCGCGCCGACGACGCCTGCGTGGTGGTGAGCCACAACCCGGACTTCGCCGAAAAGCTGCGCGACCCGCGCGTCGGCCTCGTGCTGAGCGGTCACACGCACGGCGGGCAGTTGTACGTGCCCGGTTTCGGCGCGCCGATCGTGCCGAGCCGGTACGGGCAGAAGTACCTGAAGGGGCTGGTGCAGGCGCCGGCGACGACGGTGTACGTGTCGCGCGGGCTCGGGACGGTGTCGGCGCCGATGCGGTTCCGCAGCCCGCCCGAGCTGACGCTCCTCACGCTGCGGAGCGCGTGACGCCTCACGCCGTCCACGTCCGCCCGGTCGCCGGGTGAACGATAGTGATCGCCGGGCGCGTCTTCCCCGGGGCGAACGCAAACGTCAGTGCCAGTACAGCACTCGCCAGTGCGGCGCCACCGACGACCTCGACCCGCCCGACCGTCGTGTAGCCGCCCCCGCCCAACCGGCACAGTTCTAGTGCCCACGGGTCACGGCCGATCAACAGTACCTCGCGGCAGCCGACGGCGGCGTAGAAGTCGAGTTTGTCACGGGCGTCCTGACCAGGGCTCTCGATCTCGACGACGAGGTCGGGACCGCCACACCAGTGCGTGCCACAGTCCTTCGCACGGCCACCGGCGAGCGCGACCACCACGTCGGGACAGCGGTAATTCTGCTTCCAACCGTCCTCCCGGTCGCTGACGTTCGCTCCCGGCTGAACGCTGTCGCCGGCGTCCCAGTCCACCACGGAGGCGAACGGAACGCATAGTTGGGTGACGAGTCGTTGGTGCTCGTTGTTCGGCACGGCGGGCATGACGACGACTCCGTCCCAGACTTCGGTGTAACGGTCGGCGTCGGTCTCTGCCCGGGTCTTCATCACGTCGGCCGCGAGGTCCGGGTCGGTAATCAGCACGCTCATCAGCGGCCCCCCTTCGGCAGCGGCTCGCGGAGGCTGTTCAGGAACTCGACGAGGTCGCGGAGCTCGCGGCGAGTCAGCTTCGGGTGGAGGTCGTCGGGCATCGCCGACGGGCCGGTGCGGCGACCCTCGATCTCGTCCGCCGGGATCACCAGCTCGCGGTTCTCGGGCGTCACCAGTCGCAGTTGCTGCTTCGTGTCCTCTTTCACCACGCCACTCACCACGCGCCCGTCGGCGAGCGTGACGACGGCCGTCTCGAAGCCCTTGGCAATCTGAGCCGACGGCTGGACGATCGCTTCGAGCAGGTAGCGGCGGTCCTTGCCGGGCTGGGCGGCGATGCCGTTGAGCGGCGGGCCGACCTCGCCACCCTGGCCGTCGAGCTGGTGACAGCGCTGACAGTAGACGGCGTTGTTGTTCAGGAACACGCTCCGCCCCTTCGCGGCGTCGCCGCCGGCCAGCGCCTCGGCCCACGGGGCGAGTTTGTCGGCCGAAGTCTTCGCGGCGTCGCGGTACGCGGCGGCGTCCTTCCCGAGCGCGGTGTGGAGCTTGGCCTTCGACTTCGCCCGCGCGTCGGCGGCCTCCAGTACATCGAGCAGCAGGTCCGGCTGCGCCTGGCCGGCGGTCGCGGTCGCCAGCAGTTCCGAGAGGAGCTTGTCGCCCTCGGCCGACTCGCCGGCCTTGCCGAGGATCGCCAGCGCTGACTGCTTCTCCGCCACGCTCGTCTTCGCGTCGCGGACGAGCGCCGGGATGTCGCCGAGCACACCCGCGGGGTCGGCCTTTGCCTTCGCCGTGAGGCCGGCGGCGCGGAGTCGTGGTTCGGGCGACTTCAGCGCGAAGGCGGTCATCTCGGCAAGGTTCGGCGCCTTCACCGCAACCAGTGCCGCGAGCGCGTCGGCCCGGTCGGCCGGTTGCGCCTTCGTGTCGCGGACGACGGCGGTGAGGAGCGGGCCGACCTCCTGGATGCCGAGCTTCGCCGACACCTGCGCCGCTTCAGCGCGGACCGCATCGGACCCGGCGAACGCGCCGGCGAGCACCGGCCGAAGCGCCGCGACCGCGATCGCCGGGTCGCGCCGGGGGAGGTCGTGCGTCAGCCCGGTGATCGGGTCGCGGCGCGGCGGATTGGCCCAGTCGGCGAGGAGCTTCAGCGCGAAGACTCGCTGGTGGTCCGGTTCACTCGAGCGCGCCGCGAATCGCGCCACGCGGCCGGCGGTCTGGGCCGTGCCGAGGACATAGTTGGCCGCGAGCGTGCGGTACGCGATCGGGTCGGGTTTCGCGCCGCGCTCGGCGAGCGAGGCCAGCGCCGCACCGGCGTCCGGGACGCGCTCGTCGTAGATGGCGCGGGCGGCCTCGGTGGCGACCTTCGGGTCGGCGTCGGCGAGGAAGTCGGCGAGGTGGGCCGACTTCGTGCGCCGCAGCGCGAGGACGGCGCCGAGCCGGACCGCGGGGTGGTCGTCACCGACGACGCGCCATGCCTGGAACGGCAGGCTCGGGTTGCGGCTCATCGCCACGAGCCCGGTGACGGCAGCGCTGCGGAGCACCGGGTCGGCGTTGTCGTTCGCCTTCAGCAGCGTGAGGAGCGGTTGCGCGGCCCGAGCGTCGGTCAGCGCGGCACCGGCGGAGTGGTTCCCGTAGGCGACAGCGGCAAAGGCGCGAATGCGCGGCAGCTGAGCCGTGTCGGCGACGAGCTTTCCGAGCGCCTCGCGTGCGACCTTGAGGCTGTCGTCGGATGTGTGGGCGTTGCCGAGCGCCTTGCACGCCTGCGCCCGCACCTCGGCGTCCGCGTGTTGCGTCAACTTGAGGAGCGGTTCGGTCACGTCGTGGGAGCGGCGCGCGATGATCCCGAGCGCACAGACAGCGTGAAAACGGACGAGCGCGTTGGGCGAGTTGGCTGCGGCACCGGCGAGCGCCGGTGCCGTGCCGGACCGCCCGCCGAGTTCGATCCCGGCCTCGGTGCGGACCTGCTGGTGCGGGTGGCCGAGCAGCTTCACCAGCTCGGCAGTGTCGCGCTTCTCGAACCCGGTGGCGAGGATCGTCTTCGCCTCGGCGACGGCCGGGTTCTTCATCGCCTCGGGGTCGGTGACGCGGTAGAGGCGGCCCTTGTTCGGCGGGTTCCAGCCACCCGTCCAGTCGGCCCAGTAGAACGCCCCGTCCGGCCCGAACTCGCAGTCGGTCGGCACCATCCCGCGGACGAACGGCTCGTGCTTCGCCACCTCGAACCCCGCCCCCTTCGGCTTCACCGCCACGCTCCAGATCATGCTGTTGCTGGCGCTCGAGGTGAAGTCACAGGCGAAGAAGTGGTCGCGGTACTTCTCGTTCAGCCCAATGCCGGGGTAGTGCGTCATCCCCGCCGGGCCGTTGCCGAGGTGGAGCAGCGGCGGCACGACGTAGGCCGGCGGCTCGCCGGTCGGGCCGGGGACGTGCCAGATCTTCTCGGCATTCCACGGACCGCGGTTCCCCTGCGGCGTGCCCGGCGGGTGGTACAGCGTGCCGTACTGGTAGCCGCCGCGCCAGCCGCTGTCGCCGCCCTCGACGACGTGGACCCAGCGCGCCCGGTCGCCGCTGTCCGAGTTGTTGTCGTAGGTGAACAAGTTGCCGAAGTCGTCGAACGCGATCTCCTGCGGGTTCCGCAGCCCCATGTGGACGACTTCGAGCTTCGACCCGTCCGGCTCGCAGCGGAGTACGGCCCCGGTGTTCGGGTAGCGGAGTTCCTTCCCCTCCTTCGTGGTGACGACGAACCCGCGGTCGCCGACGCTGAAGTAGAGCCGCCCGTCCGGTCCCATCCGCAGGCCGTGCAGGTCGTGGCCGATGAACTGCACCGTCGGGCCGAAGCCGGTGAACAGCGACTCCTTCACGTCGGCGGTGTTGGTGCCCTTCGTGTCTTTGAGGCGGTACAGGTCAGGGATGCACGCAAAGTACACGCTGCCGCGACGCGCGAGCACGCCGGCGGCGAGGCCGTCCTGCGGGCGGTTGTAGCCGCCGGAGAAGATCGCGCTCTTGTCCGCCCTCCCCTTCCCCGTCGAGTCCCAGACGACCCGCAGTTGGTCGGAGTACTTCTCGAAGCCCTGGTACTTGTGCTTCTTGTACATCGCGAGCAAGTCGGCGGTGCTGCGGTTGGCGAGGTCTTCGTCGAGCCAGTGCATGTGGCTGCGGGTGTCGGGCACGCCCTTGTTGAACCGCGTCGTCTCGGCGACGTAGGCCCGGCCCTGCTCGTCGAATGCGAACGACACCGGGTTCATCATCAGCGGCTCCGCCGCCCACACGCCGACCTTCAGCCCCTTCTCCAGTTGCACCGGCAGGAGCGCCTCCTCCGGCGACCCCTTCCCGGGCGCCGAGACGGGTCCGTCGATCTGCTCGGGCGGGACGGCGGTGGCAACGAGCGCGGTGACAAACAGGAACGCGGCGGCGGCAAGCCGGACCGGCGGCGTCATTACAGAGCTCCGGGACGAGACCGGGGTCGAGCGACCCCCGGCGGCAGGCGGGACCATACGTTGAGGCTACCGGAGATGTGTGCTGCGGGCAACGGCGGGTGGCGTGCGCCGCCGTTAGGCCGCGGCGCGAGCCGCGGACCATAACACCTTCCGCGGCGCGAGCCGCCGTCGAACGGCGACACTCAGGTTTACTCCTGCTCGGCGACGACCTCGCCCTCCTTGCTGACGAGCGCCTTCGCCGTCCGGGTCACAGTCCCTGCCTTGAGCGTAACGGTGTACTCGCCGGGCGGCGCCGCAATGGCGGTCGTGTACAGCCCGACCGTCGGCGCGTTGACCGACTTCGTCGCCACCGTCTTCCCGTCCGCACCAACGATCGTCACGTCGGCCTTCTGGTTCGCCTTGCCGATGTAAAACGTCACCGGAACGCCGGTAGGCGGATTCGTGGTGACGAACGCCTTGCCGACCGGCTCGGCGCCCTTCGCCGGTGCCGGGCGCGGGCGCTCCTTCAACTCGACCGTCGGCTTCACGTCGAACAGGTGGGCGGGCGACGCCAGCACCTCCTCGGTCAGCTGTTCCAACGGGGCGATGTCCATCACCCAGATGCCGCGGCCGTGCGTGCCGATCACCAGCTCGCGCTCGCGCGGGTGGATCACCAGGTCGTCGATCCGCACGTTCGCCGGCAGGCCGGTCTTGTTCAGGTGGTGCCACGTCTTGCCGCCGTCCGGCGTCGCGTACAGCCCGAGCTCGGTGCCGGCGAACAACAGCTTCGGGTTCTTCGACGACTGCCGTACCACGCCGACCACGGCGCCCGGCGGCAGACCCTTCGAGATCAGCTCCCACGACTGGCCGGCGTCTGTCGTCTTCACGATGTACGGGCTCGTGTCGTCGTTGCGGTGACGGTCGATGGCGACGTAGACAGTGTCCTTGTCGGTGTGGTCGCACTCGATCTTCGAGATCGCCCGCTCGGCCGGGACGTCCTCGATGTTCTTGCCGACCTCCGTCCACGTCCCGCGCATCACCTTGCTGACCCAGATGTTGCCGTCGTCGGTGCCGGCCCACAGCATCAGCCCCTTCACCGGCGACTCGGCCAGCGATAGGATCGTTCGCCCGTTCACGACACCGCCCTTCCCGCGGCTCAGGTCGGGGCTCATCTTCGTCCACGTGTCGCCGCGGTTCGACGACCGCCACACGTACTGGCTACCGAAGTAGATGACCTTCGTATCGTGCGGCGACAGGAAGAACGGGGCGTTCCAGTTGTACCGGTTCGGGCCGGCGGCCTGGGGCGGCTGGCCGGGCATCGGTCGGTCCGACACCGGTCCGGGGCGGATCTTCTTGTGTGTGTCCCCCTTCCCCGCCTTCAGGTTCACCCGGTTCAGCCCGCCGAACTGGATCTCGTAGTAGAGGGTGTCCGGGTCGTCGCGGTCCACCGCCACCTGGAACCCGTCGGCGCCGCCGAACCGCTTCCAGTCGGCGGGGGTAATGCCGTCCGGATGCGGGGTGGCGACCGGGCCGCTCCAGCTGCCGTTGTCCTGGAGGCCGCCGTAGACGCGGTACGGCGTGCGGGTGTCCACCGCGACGCCATAGAACTGGCTAATGACCAGCCCGCGCTTCATCGCCCAGTTCTTTCCGCGGTCCTTCGACACGAACAGCCCACCGTCAGTGCCGAGGATCAGGTGGTTCGCGTCCTTCGGGTTCACCCAAAGGGCGTGCATGTCGCTGTGGGCGCCAACCGCCGCCGCGGTGTGGAAGTTCTTGCCGCCGTCGGTCGAGAGGTGGAACCCGGTGCCGAGGACGTAGACGCGGGTGAGGTCGGTCGGGTCGGTGCGGACCTGCCCGTAGTAGAACGCGCGCGGGACGAGCTGGTTCAGCACCTCCCACGTCTTCCCCTTGTCCGCCGAGCGGAAGACGCCGCCGTCGTCCGCCGGACCGCCCTCCTTCGCCACCTGCCCGGTGTTCGTGAGGGCTTTCGTCTTGTCGGTCTGAACGACGGCGTACACCACGTTCGGGTCTTTCCGCGACACGCTGATGCCGCACCGACCGTAGGCGCGATCGGGAAGGCCACCCGTCATTTGGTCCCACGTCTTCCCGGCGTCGGTGGACTTGAACAGCCCGCCCGTCGGGCTCGTTTGCTTGGCCGGGTTGGCGCCGCTGAAGGCGTCCCGGCGCACGCCCCACGCCGCGGCGTACAGCGTCTTCGGGTCGGCCGGATCCATCGCCACGTCGACCACGCCGGTGTTGTCGTCAATCTTCAGGCTGTGCTCCCACGTCTTCCCGCCGTCGGTCGTCTTGAACAGGCCGCGCTCCGGGTTCGGCCCCCAGAAGTGCCCGACGGCGGCGACGTAGGCGGTGTCCGGGTCGGTCGGGTGGACGACGACGCGGCCGATGTGGTGCGTGTCCGCCAGCCCGCACGCCTTCCACGTCTTCCCGCCGTCGGTGCTCCGGTAGACGCCCTTCCCCCACGACACGCTGTTCCGCGGGTTCCCCTCACCTGTGCAGACGTACACCACTTCCGGCTTCCCCTGGCACACCGCCACCGCGCCGACACACTGCGTCGGCTGGTCGTCGAAGACCGGCACCAATGTCTCCCCGCCGTCCGTCGTCTTCCACACCCCGCCGCCGGCCGCGGCGACGTAGAACATGTCCGGGTTGCTCTCGACGACCGCGAGGTCCGTCACCCGCCCGCCCATATTCGCCGGGCCGATGCAACGGGCGCGGAGGCTGTCGAGCACGGCCCGGTACGGGGTCTTCGGCGCGGGGGCGCCGGCCGGCGGTTGCGAGCGCGCTGCGGTATTCGCGAACCAGCCGACGGTCGCCGCGAAGACGGCCACGCGGAGGAGCGGGCGGACCATGAACAACTCCCGGTGCATGGGTGCGGAGGAGGTCACGACAGCATAACGCCGCCCGGAAACGCTGTCTCGCGCGAAGTGATCGTCTGGCGCGATCTTGCGGGTCGCACCTTTCAGAAACCGGCGCCAACGTAAGGACTTCGGAAGCCGCCTGGGAAGCACAGTTCCCAAGACTCAGCAGCAACCTTCCCAAAACAACACAAATTGGACGATCACTGGCACAGATTGGATGGCCATTGATGATCCATTATACTTGGTAAAGTGCGTACCGGGGCAACCGAGACACGCGGCTGCAATTCCTTGCTAATATTGGGGATTCGTCGAAAAATGTGCGGTCGAAGTGTGCCGTCAAAAAACGAAAAAAGGCGGGGCACGGCAGTGGATCGTCGCCCATTCGATCCACTTGCTCATGCCCCGCCCACTTATCAATAAGCAGCCCCCGTGCCAGTCGCGGAAAATCCGTCCGTGACTGACCTCCTACTGCACCGCTCAAACGTCGACCATTGTGTCGAGCAGCGCACACGGGTTACTCGACGCATCCGACTGGATCACACAAATACCGGTCCGAGGAATTACATCACAAGCCACGTCGGCTATCAGCCGTTCCGCTCCGCGAGACCGACGCACCCGCCACCGACACCACCTGGGTGTGGGACGACTTGCTTGCTTTTCCCTCACGACTGGCGGCTGAGGCAAACGCCGTTGCCGCCGTCGTGAGGGTCGGGTTGCGCGGGTGCGGCAAGGGAGTCGCGGCGGGGATTCCAGTTTTCGCGGTTGTGACGGTTGCGCGGCGGGCATACACCCATTCGCACCGGCCGGCACTCGCCCACCCGCCCGGATTCTCCACCACCCCACGGGGCGACAGCATGAACTGCGACACGATTCGCGTCACGGCGGGAGCACGGGTCCGGTTGGAGGAACTCGAGGCGCGCGAGGTGCCGGCGCTTGTCGGCGCCCTCGACCCCACGTTCGCCACCGCCGGCACGTTCGTCGCCCCCACCGGGCCGTACACCGCCGTCGCGACCCAGCCCGACGGCAAGGTCGTCGTCGTCGGGTCCAACGGCGGCGACTTTCTCGTCGTCCGGTTCAACGCGAACGGGACCGTGGACACGACGTTCAACGGCACCGGCGTCCAGAAGATCGACTTTCTCGGCACGGCTGACGCCGCCAACGATGTGGCGATCCAGACCGACGGGAAGATCGTCGTGGTGGGGAGCGTGGCAGCAGGAGGCGTCAACGGTCTCGACTTCGGCGTCGCCCGGCTGAACACCGACGGCACGCTCGACGGCACGTTCGGCACCGGCGGGAAGGCAACCGTCGACTTCGCCGGCGGCGGCCAGAACAACGACACGGCCAACGGGGTCGCAGTCGCGGGCAACGGGAACATCTACGTCATCGGCACCGCCCAGGACGGGCTGCTCACCACCACCTTCGGCGCGGCCGCCTTGACCCCGACCGGGACGCCGCTCGGCACGTTCGGCAACACCGGGAAGCTGTTCGTCGACTTCGGCGGCACGTCCGACATCGGCACCGCCGTCGACATCCAGGCCGACGGCGAACGGGATGCTGGACGCCGGGTTCGGCAACGCCGGGAAGGTCACCATCAACTTCGGCGCGGCCTCGGCCGACAGCGCCAACGCGGTGGCCATCCAGGCGGACGGCAACATCGTGGTCGCCGGGTCGAGCGACGTCAACGCCCCCGGGAACTTCGACGCCGCGGTGGCCCGGCTGACCCCGGCCGCGGGGGCACTCGACGCGGCGTTCGGCGCCGGCGGGAAGGCGACCGTCGACTTCGGCGGCGTCGCCGACACGATCAACGACATGGCCATCCAGACCGACGGGAACCTCCTCTTCGTCGGCACCAACGACGCCGACGCCGTGGTGGCCCGGCTGAGCCAGACCAACGGCGCGCTCGACCCGTCGTTCAACGGCACCGGCAAGGCCGTGATCAATGTCAACGGCCTGGAGTCCGGCAACGGCATCGACCTGATGGCCAACGGCCGGATCGTGATCACCGGCACGACGAACGGTGGCGTCGACGGCTTCGTGTCCCGGCTGATCGGGACGGTGGAGAAGGGCCAACGGCTGGGCGTGAGCGGGCCGCCGAACGGAACGGCCCAGCCGTACACCCCGACCTTCACCACCGGGCAGTACAGCACCGCGCCGGGCCTCATCCTGTCGACCGTCGGGCCTGTTACAACCAACGTCCGGACCGCCGTGGCCGACGTGAACGGCGACTTCATCCCGGACACGATCGTGGTGACCGGGTTCGGTACGCCGATCAGGGTCACCGTGATCAGCGGGGTCGACGACAAGACTCAGCTGGTGTCGCCGTTCGACCCGTTCGGCGGGGACTTCGTCGGGGGCGGGTTCGTCGCCGCGGCCGACGTGGACGGGGACGGGCGGGCCGAGTTCGTGGTCACCCCCGACCAGGGCGGCGGCCCCCGCGTCAGCATCTTCCGGTGGAACGCCGACGGCACGACGACGATCCTTGCCAACTTCTTCGGGATCGACGACGTGAACTTCCGCGGCGGTGCGCGGGCGGCGCTCGGCGACGTGAATGCCGACGGGGTGAACGACCTGGCGGTGGCGGCCGGGTTCCTCGGCGGCCCGCGGACGGCCCTGTTCGACGGGAAGACCCTCCTCACCACGCCGACGCGGCTGGTGAACGACTTCTTCGCCTTCCCGGGTTCCGACGCGGTAACGCTGCGGAACGGCGTGTTCGTGTCGATCGGCGACGTGACTGGGGATGGGTTCGCGGATCTGATCTTCGGCGGCGGCCCGGGCGGCGCCCCGCGGGTGTTCGTGCTGAGCGGGGCACTGGTGGCGGCGAACAACGTGGCCGGGGCGCAAGCAGCGCCGATCGCTAACTTTTTCGTCGCTGGCAACAGCAGCGACCGTGGCGGGGTGCGGGTGGCGGCGACCGACGCCGACGGCGACAACAAGGCAGAGGTGGCGGTCGGGAGCGGCGAGGGCGTGGCGTCGCGCGTGCGGGTCTACCTCGGGAAGAACTTCACGACGGCCAGCGAGCCGGCGACGTTCCAGGATCTCGACCCGTTCGGCGCAACGCTCCCCGGCGGCGTGTTCGTGGGGTAATGTCCGCGGTGTGGCGTGCCGGGAGCTCACGCCCCCGGCACGCCGAGATCACGCCAGCCGCAGCCGAGCGACCTTGCGGCCGAGGCGGACGACGAGGCCGTCGGTCATCGGCACCGTCGCCTTCGGGTCGGCGGGCTTCGCGCGATCGGGGCCGTAGTTGAACGCTCCCTCCTCGATCTTCCGCCGCGCCTCACCGTTGCTCGCCGCCAGCTTCGCCAGCACGATCAGTTTCACCGCGCCGACGGCGCCGTCCACGATGTCGACGGCTGGGATTGTTACTTCGTCGATCTGGTCCGGGTCGCCCTTCCCGCCGCCGGCGAACTGCTTGTTCCAGTCGGCGAGCACCGCCGCGGCCGTGTCGGGGCCGTGGTAGAACGTCACCACGTCTCCCGCGAGCAGCTTCTTTGCTTCGTTCGGGTGCCCGCCGACGATGCGGTCGATCTCCGCCGCCGGCCGGTCGGTCAACAACGTGAACCACTCGCGCATCAGGTTGTCGGGGATGCGCATCGTCTTCCCGAACTGGTCCTTCGCCGGCTCGTTCAGCGCCACGTAGTTGCCGACCGACTTCCCCATCTTCTTCTCGCCGTCGGTGCCGCGGAGGATCGGCATCGTCAGGCACACTTGCGGCTCCTGCCCGGCGCCGCGCTGGAGGTCACGGCCGACCATCAGGTTGTACAGCTGCTCCGTCCCGCCGAGCTCCACGTCGGCGCGGATCTCCACGCTGTCCCACCCCTGCATCAGCGGGTACAGGCACTCGTGCAGGTAGATACCGGTGCCGGCCTTGATGCGGTTGGTGAAATCGTCACGCTCCAGCATCCGCTGCACCGTCGTGCTGCCGAGCAGCTTGAGCATATCAGCGAACCCGAACTTGTTAAACCACTCGCCGTTCGGCCGCACCTCGGCCTTCGACACGTCCACCACCTTCGCAATCTGCTCCAGGTACGTCTTCGCGTTGGCGTCGATCTGCTCCGTGGTGAGGCCGACGCGCGACGAGTCCCGGCCGCTCGGGTCGCCGACGGCGGCGGTGGCGGTGCCGATGATAAGCACCGCGGTATGGCCGAGCTCCTGGAACTGCCGCAGCTTCCGCAGCGGGACGGTGTGGCCGAGGTGAACGTCGAACCCCGTCGGGTCAATGCCGTACTTGATCCGCAGCGGGGTGCCGGTGGCGGCGCTGCGCTCGAGCTTCTTACGGAGCTCGTCCGCCTTCTCGACGTGGGCGGCGCCGCGGAGGAGGACGGCGAGTTGGTCTTCGACGGGCGGGAACGCGGGCATGACAACCTGCTCGGTGGTTCGGGGCGAACGGCCGGCGTGAGCCGGCTGGTGGTTGCGCACGGCACCTGGACCAACGACCAGCCGGCTCACGCCAGCCGTTCGCCGGTTAGCTTATCCGTGGAACTGGAAGCGGCCGGTCGCCTCGAAGGCGTGAGGGAAGTGGCGGACGACGGGTTCGCGCCGGGTCGGCGGCCAGCACAGGACGAGCACGTCGAACCGGACGGCGACGCCCTCCAAGAGCCGGCGGCGGGCCAGGAAGCGGACCGCCGCCCCGGTGATCTTCCGCTGCTTGCGGAGGTCCACCGAGGCGGCGGTGCGTTCCCAGTCGTCACCGGCGGTCGAGCGGACCTCGACCACCACCACCGTGTCGCCGTCGAGGGCGATCAGGTCGATCTCGCCGGCCGGGTCGCTCACGTTCGCGGCAACGAGCCGGTAGCCAAGCGAGCGAAGGTATTTCGCGGCAGCGCGCTCGCTGCGGCGGCCGAACCAGCGTCGCCGCCACGGCTGCGGGACGAACCCGGGAGGCGGTTCGGCAGATGTGCGGGGCATGGCGTTCCCCGACTGTGGCAGGATTCGCATGAAGGGGCGCCGTCCGTCACCCCTTCCCCCACCCACCCCTTCACCCTTTCACGCCGTCACTTGCCCTTCTTGGCGGCCGCGGCGGCGGCCTCCTTCTTGGCCTTCTTTTTCTGGGCCGACTTCGACACCCCGCCCTCGGTCGAGACCTTCGCGGCGGCCTCCTGGGCGGCCTTCGCCTCGGCGGCGGCGGCGGCCTTCAGGTTGGCGTCGATCGTCGCCTGCCGCTTCACGTCGTCCTTGATCTTCGTCGCCTTGCCCACGCGGTCGCGGAGGTAGTAGAGCTTGGCGCGGCGGACCTTGCCGGCCTTCTTCACCACGATCTTGGCGATGCGCGGCGAGTGGATCGGGAAGATCCGCTCGACGCCCTCGCCTTGGACGGTGCGGCGGACGGTCATCGTCTCGCGGATGCCGCCGTTGTGCCGGGCGATCACGTCGCCCTCGAACACCTGGACGCGCTCCTTCGCGCCGTCGAGCAGCTTCTGGTGGACCTCGATGCGGTCGCCGACGCGGAAGTCGGGCACGTCGGATTTGAGTTGCGGCTCCTCGACGAGCCGGATGTGGGGAGCGTTCATGGCCTGACCCTGCCCTGAATGGCCCGGCGGCGCCGGGCGCGTGACTCGGTTGGTTATGTGCTGCTGCGGTTCGCGCTCTGCTCGGCCCGCCACTTCGCCACCGCCCCGTGGTTGCCGCTCAGCAGCACCTCGGGGACTTCCAGCCCGCGGAACACGCGCGGCCGGGTGTACTGCGGGTACTCGATCCGCCCGTCCTCGCTGTGGCTTTCGTCGGCGGCACTCGCCGCGTCGCCCAGGACGCCGGGGACGAGGCGGATCACCGAATCGATCACCACCATCGCCGGGACTTCGCCGCCGTTGCACACGAAGTCGCCGACCGAAATCTCCCGCGGCTTGAGCACCTGGCGGATGCGGTCGTCGAAGCCCTCGTACCGGCCGCACAGGAGCAGAATCCGTTGCTCCGTCGCCAGTTGTTCGACCACCCGCTGTGTCAACCGCTCGCCGGCGGGGGTGAGCATCACGAGCGCGCCGGACGGCTCGGTCTTCGCCCGCACCGCCTCGACCGCGTCCACCACCGGCTGCGCCATCAGCACCATCCCGGGGCCGCCGCCGAACGGGCGGTCGTCCACCTTCTGGTGTTTGTCCTGCGTCCAGTCCCGGATGTTCCACCGGTGGACTTCGACGAGCCCGGCGCGAATGGCGTCGTCGAGGAGGCTCTGGCCGAGGTAGCTCTCGAACAGTGCCGGGAACAGCGTCAGTACGTCGAACCGCAGGGCGGCCACGGCGTCACTGCGCGGGGGCGACGGCCGGCGGGGCGTTCTTGGCGGCCTCGGCCTTTGCGGCCGCCTCGGCCTCCAGCGTCTCCCACCGGGCCATGTGCCGCTTCAGGATCGCCTCGACGTTCTCCGACGCCTTGGCCCCGACGCTCTGCCAGTACTTGATCCGGCTCGGGCGGAGGCTGACCGACTTCTCCACGTCGGGGACGTGCGGGTCGTAGGTGCCGAGCTCCTCGATGGCCCGGCCGTCGCGCGGCTGGCGGCCGTCGATGGCGACGATGCGGTAGTAGTGCCGGTGAGTCCGGCCCATCTGCTTCATCCGAATGCGAACGGCCACGGCGCGTGATCCTCAACGGCGTCGGAACACCAGGAACGGATACCATAGCGGCGGGGCGACGGACCGGCCAGCGGGGATGGGGCGAAAATGGCGCCGGCGGGGATGAGGCGAGTTACCCGCGAGTAAAACAGCGCCCCATCCACTTCTTGACGCGAGGGGGTCGGATTCATGACCACGATCGTAGCGTTGCTGTCGTCGCTCGTTGCCCCCGGCCAGCCCCCGGTGCCCTCCCCGGCGAGGGCGGATGTCGTGTTAGTGGGCGGGAAGATCTGGACCGGCGAAAAGGACCGACCGCAGGTTCAATCACTGGCGGTCTGGAACGATCGCATCCTGCAAGTCGGGACCGACGCCGAGTTGACCCCGTTGATCGGTCCCAAGACACAGGTCATTCAGTTGAAGGGGAAGCGCGTTGTTCCCGGGTTTCACGACAGCCACCTCCACTTCCTCAGCGGCGGCCAGCAGCTCAGCCAGGTGGATTTGAAGGACGCCGGGGACGAGGCGGAGTTCGGCCGGCGCCTTCAGGAGTTCGACAAGAAAACGCCGCGCGACCGCTGGCTGCTGGGCGGGAACTGGGACCACGACCGCACCTTCAACGGCGTTCTGCCGACCGCGGCCGTCGTGGACAAGTACGTGAAGGACCGGCCCGTCTTCATCCGCCGGTACGACGGCCACATGGCGCTGGCCAACTCGGCCGCCCTGAAGCTCGCCGGGGTCACGGCCGAGACGAAGGAGGTTCCGGGGGGTGTCATCTACAGGCTGGCGGACGGCAAGACACCGTCCGGCATCCTGAAGGACAACTCCATGAGCCTCGTGAACCGGCTAATCCCCGCACCGGGCGAGGAGGAGATGTCGGAGGCCGCGCTGGCGGCTCTGCGAGCGCTGGCGGAGAGCGGCATCACCAGTGCCCAGGACATGTCGGGGAGTCGTGAGCTGTTGCGGATTCTGCAACGGCTGACCCGGACGGGACGGATGACGGCCCGCCTCGACCTCCACTGGCCGGGCGGCGGGCGCCAGGAATTGACCCGCCTGGGGGTCGAGGACAACTTCGGTAACGCCTATCTGCGGCTTGGTGGCATCAAGTTTTTTGTCGACGGTTCGCTGGGTTCGAGCACGGCCAAGATGTTCGCCCCCTTCGTGGGCGAGCCGAAGAACACCGGCGTGTACGTGACCGAGCCCGACGCGCTGAAGGCGATGGTTCGGCAGGCCGACCGGGCCGGCCTCTCCGTCTCGACCCACGCGATCGGCGACCAGGCGAACGCGGTCCTGCTCGACATTTACGAGCAGGTCGCCCGGGAGAACGGCCCGCGCGACCGCCGGTTCACCATCGAGCACGTGCAACACCTCCGCCCGCAAGACTACCAGCGGTTCAAGGAGCTCTCGGTCGTGGCCTCGATGCAGCCGTACCACGTCATCGACGACGGGCGCTGGGCGGAGGGGCGTATCGGCAAGGAGCGGTGTGCGTCGTCGTATGCGTACAGATCGCTGCTCGACGCCGGCGCGGTGCTGGCGTTCGGGTCCGACTGGCCGGTGGCGCCGCTGAGCGTGATGGAAGGGATTGACGCGGCCGTCAACCGCCGCACGCTCGACGGCAAGCACCCGACCGGCTGGTTCCCCGAGCAGGCGATCACCGTGGAACAGGCACTCCGGGCGTACACCTGGGGGAGCGCCTACGGGGCGTACCAGGACACCGACCGGGGAACGCTGCGACCGGGGAAGTTCGCCGACCTGGTGGTACTCTCGCGCGACATCTTGGACGCCGCCGAGCGGAACAACATCGCAACGACGCAGGTAGACCTGACCCTCGTCGGGGGCAAGGTGGTGTTTGAACGGCGAAACTGATCCGGACGGGATGGCCGCAAAAAGGCACAAAAAGTATAAAAATAGAGCACGGTTTAGCTTTGCTTTCTGCTTTCCTTTTGTGCCTTTCGTGCCTTTTTGCGGCCATCCACTCTTCTGACTTACCGCTTCTTCTTCTTGTTTTTCTTCTTCCGCTCCTCGGCGCGCTCCTTGGCGCTCTTGCGGTGGCCGGTGTCGCCCTTCAGCTTCAGCCCGTCCATCCCGCCCGGCATGAACGCCCCCGCTTTGCCGAGCCCCGTCACCATCTTCATCCGCTGCCACAGCGACATGCTCGCCATCTGCTTCATCAGGAAGCGGACTTGCTCGAACTGCTTCAGGAACTGGTTCACCTCGTGCGGTTCGACGCCGGCGCCCTTGGCGATGCGGCGGCGGCGCGGGGTGTCGATGATGTCCGGGTCGGCCTTCTCCTTCTTCGTCATCGAGTCGATCATCCCCTGGACGCGCTTCAGCGCCTCCTCGGGGTCTTCGCCCTCGGGGATCATCTCGCTCATCCCCGGCATCCGCCCGAGCATGTCCTTCATCCCCATCTTGGCGATGGTGGCGAACTGCTGGCGGAACATCTCGATCGTGAACTGCCCCTTCTGCAGCGCCTCCTGCTGCTTCTTCATCTCCTCCTCGGAGATGTCCTTCTGGATGCTGGCGATCTTCTCGACGACCCCCATCAGGTCGCCCTGCCCCATGATCCGCCCGGCCATCCGCTCGGGCACGAAGTCTTCGAGCTTGTCCACCTTCTCGCCGACGCCGATGAACTTCACCGGCACCCCGGTCACGCCCTTGATCGACATCGCCGCGCCGCCGCGGGCGTCGCCGTCGAGCTTGGTGAGGATGCAGGCGTTCAGTTCGAGTGCGTCGTTGAAGGTCTTGGCGACGTTCGCCGCCTCCTGGCCGATCATCGCGTCGACGACGAGGTAGCACTCGTCCGGCTTCACGAGCTTGTCGATCCGCTTCAGCTCGTCCATCAGCTCGTCGTCGATCTGCAACCGGCCGGCGGTGTCGAGGATCACCGCGTCGCACAGCGTCTTCTTCGCCTGCGCGACGGCGTTCCGGCACACGTCGACGGGGTTCGTCGCTTCCGAGTAGACGGGAATGCCGATCTGCTCGCCGAGCGTCTTGAGCTGGTCGACGGCGCCCGGGCGCTGGAGGTCGGCGGCGGCGAGCATCGGCTTGCGGCCGCGGTCCTTGAGTGTCAGCGCCAGCTTCGCCGCGGTCGTCGTCTTACCGGCCCCCTGGAGGCCGCAGAGCATCAGCACGACGGGCCGGTCGGCGCGCTGCGGGATCTTGTGGTCCACCGGCCCCATTAGGGCGACGAGCTCTTCGTGGACGATCTTGATGATCTGGTCCGACGGGTTGATGCGGGCGAGCACGTCCTGGCCGACCGCCTTCGCCTCGACGCGGCCGACGAAGTCCGTCACCACGTCGTAGTTGACGTCGGCCTCGATGAACGCGCGGCGGACCTCGCGCAGCCCCTCGCGGATGTTGTCGGCGGTGAGCTTCCCCCCGCGGAACTTCTTGAACGCCTCGCTCAGCGACTTGGTAATGCCTTCAAACATCGCGGCACCGTCGGGGGCGTGCGGGTGACTCAACGCACAGCCCGCCGGGCGGGGCGAACCCCCGCCGGCGGGCCGGACAATACGTTACTGTAAGGGCGCACCCGGTCGGGTTCAACCGGACCGAAAGCGCCGCGGTTCTCGCCGGTATCTTTGAAGTCATCTGGTTCGTCGGAGCACCCGATGCGCGTTTGTTTCACCCTCACCCTCCTCGCCGCCGGCGCCGCGGCCCGCGCTGACGACTGGCCGCAGTGGATGGGGCCGCAGCGCGACGGCGTCTGGCGCGAGGACGGGCTGGTCGAGAAGTTCCCCGCCGGTGG
>JAFKFQ010000257.1 GCA_017308215.1 bacterium
GGCGTCATCGACCTGATCGACATGAAGGCCCGGTTCTTCGACGCCGGCGACTACGGCAAGACCGTCCGCACCGCCGACATCCCGGAGGAGAACCTCGCCGAGGCGATGGAGTACCGCGAGAAGCTGTTCGACTCGCTGACGCAGCACGACGACAAGGATCTCATCACGTCGGCAGTGCTGGAGGGGCAAGACCCGGACCCGCTGAAGGTGCGGCAGCTCGTGCGCGAGCAGTGCCTCGCGCGGCAGATCTACCCGGTGCTGTCCGGCAGCGGTCGCGAGCACATCGGCATCCAGCCGCTGCTCGACGCGGTGACGTACTACCTGCCGAGCCCGCTCGACCGCCCGCCGGTCACGGGGATCAACCCGAAGGGGTCGAAGAAGGAGGAGAAGCGGAAGCCGGACGCGAAGGAGCCGTTCGCCGGGCTGGTCTTCAAGGCGGCGTGGCACCCGAACGGGCACCGGTTCTTCGTGCGCGTCTACTCGGGGGTGATGAAGCCGAACATGCGGGCGCTCAACCCGCGCCGCGACACGAAGGAGAACGTCGCCAAGCTGTTCCACGTCCACGCCGACCCGAACCGCGGGCTGGAGGAGGTGGAGAGTGGGCCGGCCGGCGACATCGTGTGCGTGATCGGCTTGAAGGACACCTCCACCGGCGACACGCTCTGCGACACGCAGCACCCGATCCTGCTCGAAACGATCTCGTTCGCCGAGGCGGTGGTGAGCCAGTCGATCGAGCCGGACAGCGGGGCGGACAAGGACAAGCTGGGCCTCGCGCTCGAGGCGCTGCAGCTCGAAGACCCGACGTTCAAGGTGAAGGCCGACAAGGACACCGGCCAGACGCTGATGAGTGGGATGGGGACGCTCCACCTGGAGGTGAAGAAGCACCGGCTGGAGCGCGACTTCCGGGTGAAGGTGCGCGTCGGCAAGCCGCGCGTCAGCTTCCGCGAGATGCTCCGCGAGCCGCGGCAGTACGAGGCGCACGTCGAACGCCTCGGCGACAAGCCGGCGTTCGCGAAGCTGAAGGTGTCGTTCACGAACTTCCGCTCCGAGAAGCCGGTGGCGGTGTTCAACGCGATGAACGCCGACGAGAGCCCGGTGCCGGTGGCGTTCGTCGCCGCGGCCGAACGGGCGCTGACCGACGCGCTGCAGACGGGCGAGCTCGGCTACCCGATGATGCACGCCCAGGCCCGCATCCTCGACGCCAAGTTCGACCCACAGCTGTCCAGCGAGGACGCCTTCGTCGCCGCCGCGATCCAGGCGTACCGCGAGGCGACGCGGGCGAACATTCAGCTCCTCGAGCCGATCATGAAGGTCGTCGTGACGACGCCGTCGGTGTTCCTGGGGAACATCATCGGCGACTTGACGAAGCGCCGCGGCGAGATCGACGGGCAGGAGATGAGCTCGAACGGCGAGCTGGCGGAGGTGACGGCGCGGGTGCCGCTGTCCGAGCTGTTCACCTACGCAAACGAGGTGCGCAGCCTGAGCCAGGGCCGCGCCGCCGCCGCCATCGAGCCGCACAGCTACCAGCCGGCGCCGGACTCGGTGCTGCGGCAGCTGTTGGGGGAATAGTTGATCTGGGCGGGCGGCGGGCG
>JAFKFQ010000573.1 GCA_017308215.1 bacterium
CCTTCACCACGGCCGCGATATTGTCGCGAATGTCGGGTGGGAACGGCGCCGTCTTGCGCCCCTTCCAGTTCGCCCCCATCGGGGCCGGCTCGGATTCGAGGTGCCACACCACCAGTTCGGGGATGTGGACCCGCTTCCGCCGGTCCCACTGAAGGGCGTGCTGGACGTCGGTCCGGGCCGCGGTGCCGTGGTGCTTCGGGTAGGTCCTGGTGTGGAAGGACCGCCACACGCTGGCGGACCCGTGCCAGAGCTGCCAGAAGCCGATCGGCGTGTACCCGAAGCCGGGGTTGGCCACCCGCGTCCCCACGGTCGTCTCCGGCCGCTTCAGGTGGACCGCCCAGGGCGTGGACCGGCACCACAGGCCGCCCGACCGAAGCCGGTCCCACGAGGCGGCCCCGACGACGTTGAGCCGGTCGCACCCGTGGATGGCCGACTCGTCCAGGTGCGCGTCGTCCAGGACCTGGTGCAGGTCGGCCGGCAGCGCCACGTCCCCGTCCAGGTGGAGCGTCCAAGCGTGGCCGCCGATCATCGCCAGCCCGCGTTCGATGAGGCGGCCCTTGGAGAACTCGCCCTCCCGGGTCACTTCCTCGCGATTCACCGTGACGGTCTCGATCGAGCAGGCCCGGCACACGGCGCGGGTCTGCTCGTCGTCCGCGGTGGTGACGACCACCCACCGGTCCAGCAGCGGGCGGTTGTACGGCGCGACCTCTGCGAGGATGTCCCCGTACCCGGTACAGACGGTCACGGCTTCGATCGGGAGCATGGGGCCTCTCGTGGGGGTGTTGGGGTCGGTCGGCTACTCGGCGAGGATCGTGGCGACGGCCGCGGCCCGGGCCAGCGCGGCGGCGACAGTGGGGTGGAGCCCGGCCGGCACTTGGACGCGCCGGGCCTGGACCTCCTGGCGGAGGCGGTCGGCCTGCTCGGCGCTCACCGCCCGCGCCTCGGCCTCGGTGGCCGTGTAGGCCGGGAAGGACACCGGGCCGACGTCGTAAAGCTTCACGCTCCGGCGCTCGATGACGTAGACCTTGCCCTGCTCGCGGTAGCTCGTGTCGTCCGGTTTGAAGGCGAAGGAACTCCCGGAGACGTCGCCCCGGCCCAGCGACACGAGCAGATCCCGCGCGGCGGTCGTCTCGGGCGGTTCGATTTCGTACCGAAGCCCCCGCTTGTCCACAGTCAGTTTCATCGTCCCGGGGCCGGTCCGGCCGAGGATGAGGTTGTCGTCGTGGTTGAACAGGCCCCGGACGTCGTCTTCCTTGATCGCGCGATCGAACGCGCCCGGCATGATGCGTTCAACGACGTCGTCCCAGATCCTGTACTCCGTCCCGGGGTCGTTTTCGTCGTAGAACACGGCCGCGTAGCCCACGATCGACCGCTTTCCGCCGGCCCGCTCCTCGATCGTGGGCCGGTGGGCGTGGCGGGTGTAGCGACGCTCGATTTCCGACGGCATGGGCTACTCCGGAAGGATGCTGGAGACGGTTTCGGCCGTGATTTTCGCCGGATCGAGCGGCCCGCTGTGTACGGCAAAGGCGAATCGCCTCAAAAACTGGTCTACATGGCCCTCGTCGGCGCCGGTCCTCAAGCCGAGGTCGCGGCAGAGCGAGAGAATCGGCGAGAACGCCTCGGAAATGACGCCTGAATGCTCCCGAAGTCCCGTGTCGAGCCACCCAATGAGGTCGCCGCGAGTCGCCTTTTCGTAGTGCGTCACCAGTCGCCGAACCATGCGGCCCGCGACGTCGGCGACGACCGCCCGGAGGCCGGCCGGGACCTTCCTCGGGGCCGGCTCGGGGGCCGGCGCGGGCGTTTTCGGCTCGCCAGACTTGTCCACGGGCACCAGCGTGGACGGGATGTAGTACCGATCCCCCAGCGTGCCCGGGATCGGGTTGAATCCGAAGACGCCGCGGCCCTCGTCGGGGTTGATCACTCCCGACCCGACCAGCTTGGAGACGAACTCCACCTGCTGGGGGAGGTTGGCCCGCTGGATTTCCTGGTAATCGAAGTCGATCGTGTGGGTTTCGGCCGCCTTCTCCTTCTCCGACAGGAGCTTGTCGTGGCATTCCTCGGACCACACCGTCAGCCAGCGTGACAGCGTGTCGTCGTAGTAGCTCTGGTTTTCCTCGCCGAGCGAGTTGTACGCGACTTTGCTGGGGTCGCCGAGCTTGTGCGTCGGCACGCCGAAGATGTTGGCCACCTCCCGCGCGTCGAACTCCCGCGTCTCCAGCAGTTGCGCGTCGCGTGCGTTCGAGGCAAACCCCTGGTACGTCGCCCCCTCTTCAAGAATCGCCACCTTGTGGGCGTTCTCCAGCCCCTCGTGAATGGTCGCCCAGTCGGCCCGCATGCGGGTACGGGCCGGGTCCGGGAGCTTGCCCGTGACGGAGATCACGCCGCCGGGCCGCGCGCCGTTCTTGAAGTACCGCCCCGAGTGATCGCGGGCGGCGATCGCGGCCCCGAGAGCGTCGCGGGCGATCTTCAGGACCGGGTAGCCCTGGAGCCCGTCGAACCCGAGGCCCTTGATGTGGAGCGCATTCCGAGCGGGCAGCCGGCGTTCGTCGCCGAGGCATGTACGCGACTCGCGGCCTGCGGCTTCGAACGCGATGTCGACGTACCACAGCTGCCGATCGACCACGATCGGGGTCACGCTGTCCGGGTCCAACACCAGGAGCTGGACCGGCCGCCCCGTCTGGTCGCGGTCGATGTAGGCGTAACCGTTCCCGTGGGTGAGCGCGTGGGCCTGGAGCGTCTGCTTGAAAGTGAACGCGGTCATGTAGTCGTTCGGCTTCCGCCGAACGATCTTGTACGCCGGGTGGGTCGGTGCCGGCTCCTTGTTCTTCCCGTTCAGGGTGTAGACCAGCAGCGGGAGCTTACCGACGTCGCCGCTGATGAGGTTGACGGCCCTCCAGACCGCGGGGTAGCCGAGCGCCTTTCGCGGCGTGACGCGGACGCCAGAGACGGACCGCGTCACGCCGAACGCTTCGAACGCCTCGTCCGAGTCCAGATCGAGCGGGACGTTCGGGTTCTCGATCGACTCCGACCGGCGATGCTTGCGGCGGTGCGACTTGCTCATCGTGCCTCACCGTGATCGGGTTAATCGAGCAGGCCGCGAGTCGCGTACATGCTCTCGGTCTGCTCGAACCGCGCCCGCATCTCGCCGGCGACGGCCATGATCGACGCCGGAATGCCGTCGATCTTGTCCCGGCTCTTTCGCCGGTCCGGCATCAGGTAGCCGGCCCCGTTCGTCTTCGCCACGCAATTCGAGGCCATCCACCTCAGCACCGGATTGCCGCGGTGGAGCAACCGCTTGTCACCGATGGCCTTCTCGAACGCGCGCGCCGGCTCGTTGTAGGTGTTGCTGTTCTGGGTGAACTTCTCGACGTGGATGCCGCCGGCTTCCAGCGCCTGGGCGGTCGCGCCGGCGTTCCACGGGTCGTAGCAGACCACGCGCAGGTCGAAGGTGCGCGCGGCCTCCTTCACCACCTCCTCGATCCGGCCGAGGTCGATCGACGTCCCGTCCGTGAACTCCACGTGCCCCGCCTGCACCCACGGGAACAGCTTCCGACGGAGCTTCTCGGCGACCGGATCTTCCGTCTCGCTCGGGTACCAGAACCAGCACTTCAGCCGGTAGAGGGGTTCGCCCTTCACCATCCCCCACGGGAACGCCAACACGAACGCGGCCAGGACGACTCCTTGTGAAACACCGGATCGTACCCCGCGAGCTTGCGGAACTCCCCGATGTACGATTGTGGGTCGCGGGCCACCTCACGGGCGAACTCCTCGGCCTCGGCCCGGCTGTCGCACATCCCGACCGGGACGTTGTCGCTGAGGCAGTAGGCCGTCACGAGGTACGACGACGGAGGGGGCGCCGTAGCAGTCCGCGGCGAGGGAGCGGGTGGGCACCGCTCGGGCGAGGGCGTCGGTTGGCCGCCAGCCGGGGTCGCCAGACCCTTGGCGAGAGCCGTGAGGAATACCTCACGCGGGATCACGTGGAACTCATCGGGCAACACAACGAGGCGAGGCACGGCGCGTTCTCCGGGTGCGATTAGTGCGGGTGGGCGAACCGAATGCTTTGCGGTCGGGTCAGGCGATCACGCCCATTTCGCGGAGCCGATCCATCGCGGCCTGCGCCCTCGCGCGGCGGCGGGTGGCCGACTCCGGCGGCGGGGTCGGGTCGGCTTCCTCGCCGCGGGCCGAGGTTGTCAGCTTCTGGAGGAACGACTCCACCCCCGCCGGGTCGATCCGCCACACACCGCCGACCTTCAGCGCGGGCAGCTTCAGGCGCCCCGCGTGGGTCTTCACCCCCACGGTCAACCAGGTGTGTACCGTCCCGTAGGTCACGCCGAGCCGCTCGGCGATCTGAGCCGGCGACGGCCAGGCCGCGGTGACGCTTGCGCCCGGCTGAAGTGCTGCTTGGAAATGCAGACTCCCGCCCCAAGAGGTACCCGAGCGAAAAACGAGGGCAACTGACATGGCAAATCAGGCCATGGTGTGCACCCCCCTCCTGATCCTGCTCGGGACCGCGAGCCTGGGTGTGTCACAGGAAAAAAAGATCGAGGAGTTCCCGCCGGAGGCCGTCGTCCACGTCCAAGACCAACCTGGCTCAGAGCCAAAGCTAACACTCATCAAGGGCGCCTTCGACGCGCCGCCGAGCGATCCAGCCAAGGGATTCAAGTCATTCGCAATGTTGACCAGCGGAGACGTGTGGCTCGGTGTGGCCGTCGTGCCTTCGGCCGTGCTGGTGTTGCCAGATGACGAGCCAAGCGAAGAGCCGGGATTCGGCGTAGGCCTGATGTTGATGACCTACACAAAGGAACGGAAAGTTGAGTACCGGCGATGGAAGGGTCTGTCGGCGAAAGATGACCTAGGGAATCAATACAAGCAAATTGAGTTTAGAAACAGCACCATCCTACGTCCGAAGGCTGATGTCACTCGTATTTATGGAGTGCCTCTCGGAACTAGAGACTTGATTATATTTGAGCGATCGGTTCCCAAGGCAAAGCATATCACCTTCCGGCTTCCAGGGGTGAATCTCGGCATCCCTGGAAACTTTGAAATCAAGATCACCAGGGAAACGACAGAGAGAACGCTGTCGCTCACGGATGATTTCTCCAGGAAGCGAAGCATTAAGTGACGTCCGACAGGGGCGATTTGCCCCGACTGAAAAGCAGGTCCGCTAAACGCGAGCGGCCCGGGGTAGCCCCGGGCCGCTCGCGTTCGTGTTTGCGTCTCCGCCGGCGCTACTTTGGTCGTTGGTCTGGCCGCGACCTTCGGCGTATTCTACGCGGACGGCGGGGGCACCTCTTGGTCGATGGGAACTCGATCGTTGAGGAGGAGCTGTAGCGCCTTCCGCTGCCACGGGTCAATCGGGGTGTCGTCGTACCACCGCCCGCGCTCAAGCAGGAAGCTCAGCGACAGGCTATCCCACGGGTCCATTGCGGCACCGTCGGCCCGGAACAGCTTCGGCCCGACCAACTCCAAGATCGTCCGCGATTGCTTCTCGTCGTCCACCTGTTGCGGCTCCTGTTGGTGATTCCTTCGCGCCCGCGCTGCGGGCCATGACTGCGGGCCGGGTGCCTCTGTGCGCGGGTGCCCTCCTCCCGTCGGCGCACTCCCCGGGCCGCTCACCCGTCCCGGTGCAGCGGCCGTACCCGCCGAAGTCGGGAACTTCCCGGAATGGCTCCAACTCCCATGCCGGGAGAACGACAAACACACCGGGCTGCCTCGTGGCGGCCTGACACTTGCACGCACGATCGCGGGCGGGTCGGAGAGGGAAGCCGGCGCCGGGCTCGCCGGCTACTCGGGTCGCTCCGACCCGCCCGTCATTGCGCGGCTTGCGGCGCCTCGACGGGCTCGCTGTGCTGGTGCGGGGCGGGGGAATCGGTGATCGGCTCGGCCAGCCAACCACACTCGACTGCATACCGGACGATGCCCACCCGGGTCCGCACGCCAAGCTTCTCCATCGCCCGGGCCTTGTACATCTCGACCGTCTTGACCGAGAGCCGCAGCCGTGACCCGATTTCCTTGTTGGAATACCCTAGCGCGGTTGCTGAGCGCCACCGGTTCGGGCTCGCCGCCGGCCGGGGCGAGGAACCCACCGACCACCCACCCGGCCACCTCCGGGTCGAGGTAGGTGGCACCCCCGGCGACCGTCCGGACCGCCTGCACCAACTGCTCCTCACCCGATCGCTTAAGGACGTACCCGGCGGCCCCGGCGGCGAGAAGGCCGCGAAGCAACGCCCGGTCCGCTTGCCCGGTGAGGACGAGCACCTTCGCCCCCGGGCACGCCGCCCGCAGCCGGGTCACCAACTCCGGCCCGCCCAGCTCCGGGCACGACGCCTCGGCGATCACTACGTCCGGGGTCCAGGCCGCCGCCAGGGCGACCGCCGCCGGCCCGCTCCCCGTCTCCGCGCAGATGCAGACGTCCGGGAGGGCCAGGAGCATCGCCTTCACCCCCGCGCGGCAAACCGGGTGGGGGTCGGCGAGCAGAATGGAAACGGCGGTCCGGCCGCCTACTGGCGGATGACTCATGGTGCTGGCCTCGCACAAACGGTCCGATTCGACGGACGCTAAGCGCGAGGTGCCGACGGCACCTGTGGCGGGAAGCGTAAGGGAATTGTACCCCGGTTGAGAATGGACGGTCCGACAAATCCCGATTCGAGGTCAGGATTGTCCGCCATCTGGCCGATGCCTCTTCGGCGAGGGTGGGTAGCCGTTGTTGAGTGTATCGGGCGTACCTCGGGAGGTCGCGGTCGGTTCCTCAACGCGAGCGGCCCGGGGATGCCCAGGGCCGCTCGGGTTCAATCCTGCACTGGCCACTTTAACTCGGTCCGTCCCTTCAGCCGGACTCAATTCATCAGGACTCACCCCCCAGAGCGGCCTTGGCGGTGTCGCTGAGATGCTCTCGAATTAACCCGACAGGCACACCCTGGTTGTATCTCGGCTGGGGGAAAGCCGGGTCACCGTAGTGGTGCAGAGCAACTAGCTTCCAATCTTTGTCGAAAACCGGAGACCCGCTCGATCCAGGCTCGGTGTTCGTCGCATAGCGAACCCGGAGCCCACCGTGTTTCAGTTCTATGTTCGGCTGGGTATCGAATGCCAGCTTGAGCGGCCCCCCTCTTGGGTGCTGCAAAATCATAACCGCCCCAGTCAGCCCTGCGAGAGGTGGTGGAGGCGACGGCAGCTCGATCCACCCACGGCACGGGCCAGAAGGCCCGGCGGGTTCGTCCCCCAACCTTCGGGCTAAACGGACGAGTGCGTAATCTAGCTCCCCGGCCGCTGGCGGGGCGGCGTCAGGGGAGCCTGAATCCTCTGCGGCTGAGAGCTTTCCATGCCCGAGGAGCCAGGGGCGGGTCATGTCTTCGGGAGTGGACAGCCCAACAAGGATGCCAGCGGCAATCTGGCCGTTTGGTAGTACCTTGTGATCGAATCGGAACCGGACGGCAGTCGCCCCGTGCTGCCCTTCGATCACCTTCCGCAACACGTGGTAGTTCGTTAAGAGAGTGTCTGGGCCGACGAGAAAGCCTGTCCCCTTGATCCCCGCTTGGTCGTTCAGTTCCACACGACAGACCCGGCCCTCTAGCTTGAACAGCCGTTCCCGCCAGAGTGCAACGTCGAGAAAACCGAGATCGGTGCGGATAAGCTTCTCCAATCCGGGATCGGATAGCGAAATATCCTTCCCAGCCGCGCCCGACCGTTGAGAAGCGACCAATGGTGCCAACCCGAGCTTCAAGTAGGCAGCTGCCACCGCGGCATCGACCTGAGCACGTTTCGCCTCACTCACCAAGCCGATAGCCATGTCCCGAAACAGGGCCTGGATGTCCTCCCTGTGAGGACGTTCCTCTGCCAACTCAGCGATCAGTTGTGGGACGAGACCTCGGTTCCTGAACTCGTTCAATACGGCCGTGAACACCTGTACCCTGCCTACCGTGTCACCGATCAGGTCATCCACGTCGAGATCGAATCTCAACCTCAATATAACCTTCATATTGTGCACGGTGTATGCATCGAGCATCAGCTGGTGAACTCGTTGCAGGTCGATCCAGTTCATGAAGACTCCTTGGCCGGGATGGCTCAATTTCCTGTAACACACGCACTGCCCGGTTTTGATGCGTCGATGCTCGGTCGGCTGAATGAATAATAGCCACTATTCCAGGTCATCGAAGTCGACAAATGCTAAAAATATTGATGATTACTAGACCAAAAGTATGCTAGCAATGGGTTCTTGTTGTCCGCGCAATCACATGATGATCTGGCGAGATCCGGCAGCCATCCTTCGCGTTCGGCTCGGCTAATGAGATCGAAGCATTGATTGGGATACGGCCCCGGGGAGACAAGTTGATCCAGATGTTTCCCTAACTTGAATCGCAAGAGACGCTTCAAACTCGGCGAGTCGTAAGCCGTTGAAATGGCGTTGCAGAACTCTTCCAAAATCGAGCCAGGTATCTGAGTTGGCTTGCTCTCCACAATCGGGTCGAACCGGCCGTCCGGTGGTGGCGCAACCAGTGTCGACGAAACACGCGACCCTACCGAGTCAAGTCGATCATAATACGCTGCTCCCTTTTCGTCGAGGCGCTCCAGAACTTGGTTAAGGCCATCAGACGGAGCCTCATTCGCTAGCAGAAGGGCAGCGGCTCCGATGAGGGATGCAGAGTGAACTGGGCCTGATACGGACACGGCAGCCCTGGCCACTGGGCTGTACTCTTCCGCCACGTGGGGCTCGTCGGGGCGCCGGGCCGTGGGCTCATTATCTCCCCGACGCCCTGAGGCAAAAGGGACAAGTGATTCACCTGACTCTATGCCCCAGTACACGATCTCCGTGAGCCAGTCGCTTATGGCGTGGTGTTCGCCGCAAATCGGGCAATCGGCCTCTTCATCGGAGACCGGCGAAAGGCCTTCGAGCCGAGAAGTCTCAAAAGCCACATCATTTTCGCCAGCACCTGCGTTGGGGCATATAATTCTGGCAACAGCATTAACCACGTGATTGACATGAAGATGTTCGCATATATTTACTAT
Source organism: bacterium (assembly GCA_017308215.1). GTDB lineage: Bacteria > Planctomycetota > Planctomycetia > Gemmatales > Gemmataceae > Urbifossiella. The sequence continues at coordinate 9,004 of JAFKFQ010000573.1, forward strand.
TGACTCGTGTTCCGTCCTGGTGACCTGTGATATATGAGAAGGCGACAGAATAAGTGGGATTCTATTCTCGGCCGATTCTCGATACTGTCGTAGGCACTCACCGACCACTTTATGGGCTCCGGGCACATGCCTGTACTTGTGCAAAGCGAGCCTCGCTGCGCTCTCAAAAAGCGTGATCGCAGATTCGTCCGATGACACGCTCCACCTCCGCGTCCGTGTTCATGTGCGGAAAGTAAATTCTTGCGATGTCTCGCTGTGCATTTGAGCTGGTTTTCACTTTCTCCCAGTGCATCGTTGTGTACGCGTATACTTCTTCATCGGTCTTCCATCCTCCGCGCATCATGGTTCTTGCGAATGTTGATTTGTCAAACGAGTAGTCTTTCAGATCCCGAATATCTTGAACGCCCCGAGCCCCACGCCCGGCAAACATTGCCCGAAAATGTGGATTCTCGGGGGAGTCGCTCAGCATAATAAAATCTGTTCGATTCTTAACAAGCTTGGCATAGGCCGCATCCAGGGGGAATGCCGACACATCTTGAAGCAATGCCGTCCCTTCCTTGCCGTATGCTGAATCAAGAACGGCGAGAGCAACCAGGTACACCTTTCGGCTCGTCTCACTCACCCCGAAACCGCCTCGAGGAGGGACGCGAATTTGCAGGACGTTATGGACTGATGCAAATTTTATTATGATAGATGTGCGCTCGATCACTCTACGTCGCTCGATTACCTCCCAATCGTCCCTTTTTTCTCTCACGTGTTCGACCCAGTCCAGACGGCGGCCCACCAGTTTTACGACGATCTCCTCTGCGGTATCGGCGAGGAGATAGGCGGTGGTCGATGTTGGAACCTTGAGGAACTCTTTGACGCCCCGACGCGCCAGTAGGCTAGTTTTTGCGGCCAGCCGCTGCCGGGTCAACTCGACCTTTTCTTCCGGAACCTTGAACAGGATAACGTGCTGTTTGCCTGCCAATTCGGCCTGATCTAGCTTCCCCGTCAAGACTTCTGTGGAAAGCAGTCCACGCCCCCAGCACGCCGCCACGGCGTCCACGAGGGCTTCGTAGTTCGGGCTCCCTCCGAGCGAAAGGCTCTCCGCCTCCTCTTTGTGCTTCTCCTTGATCTCCTTCAACAGCGGAAGGATCTGGTCCTTGAGCTGTCTCCTTTTCATGAGTTGGAGGAGTTGTTCTTTCTCTGCTTCACTGATTGATTGTTTGCTATTGGACAAGCGTTCACCATGTCAGTTGCAGCTTGCCGATGTGCTACGGGAAAGGGCACTTTCGTCCAAGCTTAATGGACTAAAAGATACCCTTTAGCCACTCTGGAGGCAAGCGCCTTGCTAGCGACGAGAGACGTCAGTGGACGGCGCGCCGGTAAGCGCTGCAGAAGTGCGTGATCGGATTGTCCTCGGCCGCCAAGCCGAGCACATCGCGGAGCTTCTTCCGCAGCTGCGACACGTGTCCGTGAAGATTGCCATCCTCGACAAGCTCCGGCTCCTCGCCCCACGCCTCGCTCTTCAGCCGGTCGGCCGACACCGGCTCTCCCGGCCGCTCGGCGAGGACGCGGAGGATGGCCAGCAGCTTCCCGCCGAGTTTGAACCGTAGCCCGTTCAGGGCGGCCTCGCCCGCGCGGAAGTCCCACCCATCGGCACGCGGCCAGCCGATCGGTTTCGAGTCGGACGGTGCGGCCGGGACGGGCAAGGTCACCTCTGCGCCGTCGGGGAAGCCGATGGCAACCCGACTGGGACACTGGCCGCGAGCCAGGCGGCCGTAGGCGGAGAGGGCAAGGAAGAGGCTGGTGTCGTGCGGGCACATGGGCATCGGCTCGGCGGATTCAGGGCACGTGTAATTCTGTACACAATGCCGACGCACCGGCGCGATGTGCGTTCCCTGAAATTCCGCTCGACTCGTCCCCAGCAGGACTCAAGCGGGCCACCTCACCCCATCTCGCGGGCGATGCGACGGGCAACGGCGTCGTTGGGATCGACGTACACCTCCGCCGCCACGCGCGGGGTGTCGCCGATCGCCGCCGCCGCGTGCGCGTCCGACTCGTACCGCCGCTCCACCTCGGTCGCCCGGTTGTGGCGCAGCTGGTGCGGGGTCCACGGCGTCACCTTGGCCCGCTCGCACGCCAGCCCAACCAGGTAGCCGTAGTAGCCCCGCGTGACGGGCGTGCTCCGGCTTCCGCCGTCCACGGGGGGTAAGACCCAGATGCGGTCGTTCTCGCCGGCCGCGTCGAGGTGTGGCCGCATCAACGCCTGGGCATGCTCGCCGATCCAGATGTTCTTGACGCCCCGGGCCGTCTCGCGGTGCCGGTTCTTGTGTTTGTCGTAGCGGAAACACCACAACCCATCGCCGGCGTTGGTGTCGATCGCGTCGCGGGTCATGGCGCAGAGTTCGTGCGGCCGGCACCCGATAACGAGGTGGGTCCGCACCATCGCCTCCAGCACGACGCGGCGGTTCTCCTGCTCGTGGAGGTGCGGGATCGTCGCCTCCACGTCGTCCATCGGGGCGGCAAGGATGGGCGGGTAGTCGGGCGCCGTGGTCCGCCCTCGTTGAAGGTTCTCGACGTGTTCGAGCCGGGCCGCGACGTCCGGCGGGACCAGGTCGTGTCCGACGCCCCAGGAGAAGCAGTTGGTCACCCGCCACTTGTGCCCGTTGATGGTCTTGCGGCTCCAGCCGCGTTCGATCATCGCGGCGATCACGGCCCGCAAGTGGGCGGCTCGGAACTCCTCGACCAGGGTTTCACCGTAGAGAGTCGAAAGCACGCCCACGGCCGCGCGCTGGGCGTGGCGCTCGGGCGTCGGCTTCCCGTCCTTGACGTAGTAGTGATCGACGTGGGCCAGATACTGCACCACGAGCTCCCCGACGTGGAGCCCGCCGCCGGGCGGCGGCGGCGTTCCGCGGGCGGCCCACTCCATCTGGAACCGCCGGTACTCGTCCGCGGCCTGGCGGGTGCCGGCCTCGCCGAAGTACCGCCACCGCTCCTTGCCCCCGTCCCACCATCGGCAGTACGCTTGTCCGGATTTCTCGTGCGTCTTCAGGGGCGGGCACGGCTTCGGCGCGTCCACCGCTCGCTTGCGCCGAGGGCTGAACTTGGTGGTGACCGGCGTCCCGAGCGCGTCGGCCACGCTCCACCCCTGCTTGTCGATCCGGGAGCGGATGGTGTTGACCGGGATGCGGGTCCGTTTGGCCCAGACGGCGATCGGGAGCGTTTTCCCGTCGTGGGTGAGCGTGCGGGGCGGGTGGGGCATTCCGCCATCGTCGGCAGCGCCACCCCTGTCGGCAATGTCAGCAGCGCGAGCGCCCGAAGCTGTGACCCGAGTACACTACACGCCGGGCGAAACGCTTAAGAAAGCGTCTGGGAAAAGAACAAAGCCCGGGTTTCCCCGGGCTTTGCTGAGGTGGAGGTGAGGGGAGTTGAACCCCTGACCTCTTGAATGCCATTCAAGCGCTCTCCCAACTGAGCTACACCCCCCTCACTGGTAAACCTAGCCTATACCGTCCGGGTTCGTGCGTCAACCCATGCGCCCGGCGCTTTCCGCGTCAGCGGCCCTCGCGGAGGCGGTCGCCCAGGAAGTTCTCCAGGTCTGGCGTGTCGTAGATCTTCTTGATCGTCGCCTCCACGTCGTACTCGACGCGGCGGAACTTGATCGTGTCGTTGTCCAACACCACGTAGCACGCCCGCCAGTTCCCGTCCCGCGGCTGACCGACCGAACCGACGTTGCACAGCGTCTTGCGGCCGTCCAGCTTGTACGCCGAGTCCACCTCTTCGGGGCTGAGGAACTGGAGGTTCTCGGTGAAGATGCCCGGGACGTGCGTGTGCCCCTGGAAGCAGTATTTCTCAACCAGCGAGAAGATCCGCTCCATCTTCCGCTGGTTGTACACGTCCTCGGGGAAGACGTACTCGTTGAGCGGGTTACGGGCGCTGCCGTGGACGAACAGGTAGCCGTTCTCGCGGTGGCTGCGCGGGCGGTCGGCGAGGAACTCCCAGCGCTTCTCCCGGGCGGCCCGGCTGTCCGGGGCGGACTCGAGCTGCGCTCGCGTCCAGAAAATGGCCTTTTCGGCGGGGCCGTTGAACCCGTCCGGGTCGAACATGGCGCCCTGGTCGTGGTTGCCGAGGATGACGAGTTTGGCCTCCATGACCACGTCGATGCACTCGCGCGGGTTCGGGCCGTACCCGACCACGTCGCCGAGGCAGTACACCTCGGTGATCCCCTGGGCCTTGATGTCCGCCATCACGGCCTGGAGCGCTTCGAGGTTGCTGTGGATGTCGCTGATGATCGCCTTCACGGCGGCAGGCCTCTTCCGGCGGGCACGAGACGTGCCACCCCGGTCGGGTGGCGCGGGCGCGGCAAGGCCCGTGTGGTTAATTCAGAAGTATAGACCACGGAGGCGACCCGGTAAACAGGCGAAGCCGGGCGGCCCCCGGAAACACCGCCGCCCACCCGGTACGACGGGCGGGCGCGGAATAGCTTGCGGCGGGGTCGGGTTCGGTGGGACCAACGTCCCACCGGACCCGACCGGTCACACCACCAGGTTCGTGAACGGCTTCGGCTTGTCCACGATCTGGATCGGGCGGCCGGTCGGTGTCTCGTTCTTCTTCGTGTGGTCGATCCCGGCGAGCTCGCACACCGTCGCCAGGAAGTCGGCGGTGCCGACCCGGCCGTCCTCGACCGTGGCGCCCTCACGGTCGGTCCGGCCGACCACGCGCCCGCCGGCCAGTCCGCCGCCCCACATCGCCAGACTCCACGCCCGGGGGTAGTGGTCGCGGCCGGGGTTTGCCCCGCGGTTGTTGATGTTCGGCGTCCGCCCGAACTCGCCCATCCAGATCACCAGCGTGGTGTCGAGCAGGCCGCGCTTGCGCAGGTCGTCGATCAGGGCGGCCGTGGCGTTGTCCACCTGCGTCGAGAGGTTGCGGACGCGGGTGAAGTTGTCCTGGTGGGTGTCCCACCCACCGAGTGTCACTTCGACGAACGGGACGCCGACCTCGACCAGCCGGCGGGCCATCAGCACGCCCTCGGCGAACCGGCCGGTGCCGTACTTCGCCTTGTTCGCCGTCGGCTCCTGGCTCAGGTCGAACGCCCGGCCCTCGCGGGCCTGCATGAGGCGGACGGCGCGCTCGTAGGTGGTGCGGTGGTCCGCCACGAGCGGGGCGCGGTACTCGCCGTGGAACGCCGCCTCCATCTCCTGGAGTAGCCCCATCCGCCGGCCGAACTGCGACTCGCCGACCGCCGCCCGCAGGTCCTCGACCCCGCGCGTCGGATCCTGGACCATGAGCGGCTGGTAGCGCGGCCCGAGGAAGCCGGACCCGTAGCTGCGGCCGCCGATCGACACGAACGCCGGGACCGGCGAGTCGGCGCGGCCGGTCTCGCAGGCGACGATCGACCCGATGCTCGGGTAGACGAGCCCGCCCTGGCCCTCGCGGTAGCCGGTGTGGAGGTTGTACTTCGCCCGCGGGTGCGCCCCTTCCGGCGTGCTCATGCCGCGGACGAGGACGCCGTGGTTCATCCGCTGGGCGAGCTTCGGCAGGTGCTCGCTGATCTGCACGCCGGGGGCCGACGTGGCGACCGGCTTGAACTCGCCGGCGCCGCGGCTCTCGGGCTTCAGGTCGAACGTGTCCTTGTGGCTCGGCCCGCCGTCCATCCACAGGAGGACGACGGAGCGGGCGCGGCCGGCGCGGGGCGCGGCGGCGGGCGCCTGTGCGGTGGCGCGGGCGGCGAGCACGTCCAGCCACCCGGACATCCCGACCCCGGTCACGCCGAGGGCCGAGCACTGGAGGAACTTGCGGCGGGTGCTTTCGGGGAGGTTCATGTCGTCGGCCCTCGTGGGAGGCGGTTGGATTCGGTCGTGTTTCGTGTTCCGGGCGAACGGCCGGCGTGAGCCGGCTGGTGGTTGTGTCAGGTGCCTGGGCCAACGACCAGCCGGCTCACGCCGGCCGTTCGCCCGCCGAGTGTAACTTAATCATTGTGAATTCGCTGCTGTTCAGGATCGCCCACAGCACGTCGCCGTAGCCCTCGACCTGCGTGCCGGCCGACTGCACGTAAGCGCTGAGGCGGGCCAGCTCGGCGGCGGTCGGGCGACGGCTGAGCGTCGCCAGGTACATCCGCTCCAGCACCGCCCGCACTTCGTCCCGCGGGGTCACCGCGTACAGGCGGACCGACCCCGGGTTGCCGGCGTACTGCTTGGAGTTCATCAGCCGCAGCGCCTGCGGGATGCCGGCCTCGTACTCGGTCGCGTTGGTGGCGTCGGCGCCGGCGAGGAAGAACTGCACGAACTGGTCGCGCGGGCCGTTCGGCTGTCCCTTCGCCATCGGGTTCCTCGCCTGCCGGGCCGCCATCTGCTGCGCCACCCCGGTCGCCTGCGTCAGGCTGTCGAACAACTGCTCGGGCGACATCACCTTCACCGCCATGTGGCTGAACAGCACTTCGTCGGCCTCGTTCCCGCCGGTCGGCTTGCTGGTCCGCTGGTAGGTGCGGCTGAGCAGGATGCTCTTGTACAGGAACTTCAGGTCGAACCCGTTGCGGGTGAAGTCGCGGGCCATCGCGTCGAGCTCCGCTGGTGAGAGCGCCTTCGGCTTGCACACCAAGGTCGCGAGCAGCCGCGCAACAGTGTTGCCGGTCGCCCAGAGCTGGAGCGCGAGCTCATGCTGCGTCTTGAGGCGCTTTGCGAGCTCCCGAAGGTGCGTGAGATTCACGCCATGGTCGTCACCACGCTGCTCGTTCACCTCGCGCATCCTCGGGTCTTCGAGCGCGGCGAGCTCGCGCAT
>JAFKFQ010000574.1 GCA_017308215.1 bacterium
GGCCTGACGTGGCGTGAGGTTCAAGGGGGAAGAGGGCACCGAAAGCGAGAAAAACGTCTTGCCGCCCGGGGGCGAGGGGCTACTATCACAGTGCCATTGTTGAGATTCAATCTCAACAATGGCACTGTGATGAGATCGCTCAGCCGCCGCAGCTAGCCCGCCCCGGGCGAGCCACGTTCCGCGACGCATCTCCTGGTCGGTTACCCGTTCCCAAACCCGGAGAGTGTCATGTGCCGGTCCCCGGCGCCGCGGCGGCGCGCCTTCACGCTGATCGAGCTGCTGGTGGTGATCGCCATCATCGCCATCCTAATTGGGCTCCTGCTGCCCGCCGTCCAGAAGGTCCGCGAGGCCGCCGCGCGGATCAAGTGTGCCAACAACCTCAAGCAGGTCGGCGTCGCCCTCCACAACTTCCACGACGCCAACGGCGCCCTGCCGCACTTCCGCCGGTTCAGCCCGCCCCCGGCCACGCCGGGCGGGTGCCCGGCCGCGCGGAACCCGTTCATGCTCCTGCTCCCGTGCGTCGAGCAGCAGAGCTACGAGACCAGCGCCGAGATCCGCACGAAGGCGATCGCCACGTACCTCTGCCCGTCCGACACCCCGCCGCCGGGGGCGGCGGCGACGTACACGTCGTACGGGGTGAACTCGGGGTCGATCAACTACGGGTGGGCGTGGAACTGCGCCCGCACCGACCCGACCGCGTACTACTGCGTCTACTACCCGAAGGGCCGGCAGTACTTCGACGGGATCTTCGACTTCACCGCGTCGTGCGCCTACGGGGGCGGCGGTCAACTGATCACCCTGCCGGCGATCACCGACGGCACGTCGAACACGCTGGCGTTCGGCGAACGGTGGGGCGTCGTCCGGGACGAGGTCACCGGAGCGCCCGCCTCGCACATCCTGCCGCCGACGTGGCCCGACACGTACGCGACGTTCGCCACACTGGCCGGCAACAAGATGAACACCCACGTGACGAACAGCAGCGCCGGCACGTCGATGTTCTGGGGGAGCTACTTCCACGCCTTCCGCTCGAACCACACCGGCGGGTGCAACTTCACGATGGCCGACGGGTCGGTGCGGTTCATCCGGGAGGGCATTAACGCCGACGCGGCGCCCGGGTTCCAGTACCCGGAGGGGACGGGGGCGCCGAGCCGGGGGCCGGCGAACGTGAACGCGGCCGGGGCGATGTTCCGGGCACTGGCCACGCGCGACGGCGGGGAGGTGATCGGTGGCGACTACTGAGCCGCGGGCGTGGTGGGTGTGGCCGGTGATCGCCGCGGTGCTGGCGGCGGGTGCCGGGTCGATCTGGTTCACCGTGTCCGCCATGCCGGAGAAGCAGCCGCCGGCGCTGCCGCCCGAGAAGTTCATGGAGGCGTTCAAGGCGGCCGACGCGGTCGACCGCGAGAACTGGGAGAAGATGTGGAAGGACGCGGGGAAGAAGGCCCCGCCCGCCGGGAAGTGACGGCCGCGGCCCGGGGCGTGCCCCGGGCCGGTGTGGCCGGCCGCTACTCGAACGCCGCCGCCCCGAGCCCGACGTTGGCCCGCAGGTCGGTGTAGCTGTGCGCCTCGATCAGCTCGCCGGTGGTGGTGCCGGGGCGCGGGGCGTCGTACGCCTCCCAGCGGACCGGCAGCTTCGACTGGTTGTCCACGAACACTAGTGTCTTGTAGGCGTAGCGGTGGGCGTGCGGGCGGCGGGTCAGCACCTCGTACCGCGTCACCGGGCGGCCGGTGAACTGGAACTCGCTCGGGTACACGTCCACCGGGTTGTTCATCCCCTTCTCGGTCGCGGCGATCTTGGCGACCCGGTCGATCACCGCCCCGACGCCGTACCCGGTGACCGGGTGGAGGCCGTCGAGCTTGGCCTTCGGGTCGTCGAGGCCGACGAGGACGAACCGGTCGAGCCCCTTCGCGCCGACCGGGCGGACCTTCACCTGCTCCAGCCGCTTGCCGGTGACGTAGCTCGCCGACGCGCCGGCCATCGCCTCCGGGCGGGCGAAGCGGACCGCGACGCTGTGCGGGTTGGCCCGGTACTTCAGCTCGGCGACCTGCTCGCCCCCGAGGGCGCCGCCGACGCGCTCCTGGCGGGTGAACGTGCAGGCGTAGTCACGCAGCGCCGCGTGCGCCGACTTCGCCTCGGCGATCATCGCCCCGAGCGGGTCCGCCGCCCGCAGCGGGTCGGCCGCCTTCGCCCCGCCCGGCGCCGCCGGGGGCTGCGCCGCCGCGACCCCGACCGCCGCCCCGGCCACCGCCGCCGCCGCCCAGTTCCGCCACCCGCGCATACGTCCTCCGGCCGTCCGGCCCCGGGATAAGGTGGGTCGGCTGATACCGTCCGCCCGGCGGCGCGAAAAGAGGAGTTTTCGGCGCCTTCACCCATTCTTCCGTTGACGCCGCCCGCCGCGGCGCTCCTCATAGGCTCCGGCCCCTCTCTCATGGAGTTGTTGGTGAACACCACCCTCCGGGGCTCCCCGGGGCAGCGTCCCGGGTGGCGTCGGCGGTGGCACCAGCGCGTCACTTTTACGACCTCCGCGGTAGGCCGTCCGGGGTTGCCACCTCAGGCTATGAACGGCCGCCCTCCGGGCTCACGTCACCGGCCGGCTCACGTCAGTTGTTCCCCCGTCCCCCGTTACCAACACGTTACCCACTTCCGGCGTCTAACCCGTTAGACTGCGGCGGGATGTCGGAGGGCGTCCCGCCGGCGCGTCCGGCCTTTCCCTCCTCCGGTCGGAGGACGACACATGTCCAAGCTGATCCGTCCGCTCCAGGTGGCCGCCGCCGTCGGGCTGGTGGGCACCCTCGCCGCCAACCTCCTCACCGCCCAGCCGCCCGCCGCCACCCCGCCCCCGGCGCCGGCCCCCGCGCCGGCCGCGGCGAAGGAACAGCCGGCGCCCGCGCCCGAGAAGGGCGGCGAGAAGCTGTCGCCGGTGAAGGTGACGAACGAGAAGGTCGAGATGAAGACCGCGGTCACCCCGAAGCCGCTGTCGGCCGCGGTCAAGAAGGGGCTGGAGTGGCTGGTCAAGTCGCAGCAGGAGGACGGCGGCTGGAACCAGGGCGGCGGGTGGCGGAACCAGGGGACCGGCGGGGGGCGGGTCGAGGGGGCGAACGTCGAAGACCCGTCCGACGTGGGGAACACCTGCTTCGCGCTGCTGGCCCTGTTCCGGGCGGGCAGCACGCCGACGACCGGCGACTACCGCGAGGCCGTCGCCCGCGGGCTCCGGTTCATCCTCGCCCGGGTCGAGCGCGCCGACGGCGACTCGCTGTTCATCACCGACGTGCGCGGCACGCAGCTCCAGGGGAAGATCGGCCTGTACGTCGACACGTTCCTCGTGAACCTCGTGCTGGCCGAGATGCGCGGCAGCGCCGGGCCGGACGAGCAGCGGCTGGTCGCGGCGTTGACCAAGACGATGAACAAGATCGTCCGCCACCAGGACGCCAACGGCAACTTCGCCAACAACCCCGGGTGGGCGTCGACGCTGTCGGTCGGGGTGGCGACGAAGAGTGTCGCCCGGGCGCGGCAGAACGGCGTCGAGGTCGACCGCCGCGTGCTGGAGCGGGCGCTGGCCGACGCCAAGACGGCGGCGGAAGGCAAGGCGGTCGCCGCGGCCCCGGCGGCCGTCGCGGCGGCCCCCGTCGGCGCCCCGGCCGCGTCCGGCCCGGCGCCGGCGGGCAAGGCGGCGGACCCGACCACCTTCGCGGCGCGGCCGCCGGGCGTCGTCGGGGGTCGTACCGAAGCGGGCTCCGCTCTCAGCTCCGGCGGCGGGTTCGGCGGCGGCGACGCCGGGGTGAAGCTGTACAGCTTCGGCCGCGGCGCCGGCAACTCCCAGGACGCGGTGAACGGCTTCCGCGTCGAGGCGGCGAAGGCGAAGGAAATCCTCAAGGACCAGAAGGCGACCGACGGCCAGAAGGCGGACGCCCGGAAGACGATCGAGCTGGCCGACAAGGCCGAGCAGGCGAACGACCGGGTCCAGGGGGAACTGGCGCGCACGGTGCGCGACGAGAAGTTCGTGGCCGGGTTCGGGTCGAACGGCGGGGAGGAGTTCCTGAGCTTCATGAACATCAGCGAGACGCTGGTGCTCAAGGGCGGCAAGGACTGGACCGACTGGGACGCCAAGATGCAACAGGGGCTGGAGAAGGCCCAGGACCAGAGCGGCAGCTGGAGCGGCCACCACTGCATCACCGGGAAGACGTTCTGCACGTCGGCGGCGCTACTGGTGCTGATGTCCGACCGGACGCCGTTCCCGGTGGACGTGCTCCGCGCCCAGGCCGAGAAGCGCGACGCCCCGGCCGCCGCGCCGGCGACGCCGCGGAAGGATTGACCGCGGTTGGCTCGTCGGAGCTCGGAGTATGAGCGACGGGGTCGCTGACCCCAACTTCGCCGAACGGAGGCGACGGGTTCGCCCACACCGTCACTCACGCTCCGGGCTCCGACGGACACCTCTCCGGCGGAGCCCTCCCATGTCCCGCCTCGTGCTCGTCGCGCTCGTCCTCGTCGGCTGCAACCGCGCCGCGCCCGAGCCGGTCGTGAACCTCGGCCCGGTGCCGGAGCCGGTCGCCGCGGTCCCCGTCGCCCCGCCGCCGCGCCCGGCCCCCGTGCGCCGGGCCGACACGGCTGCCGCGATTGCCTTTCTGTTGAAGCACCAGTCGCCCGACGGGGCGTGGCGGTCTGATGTGTATGCCGCGTTCAAGGACGGCACCGCCCTCACACCGCTTGTCCTCACCGCGCTGCAGGACGCCGCCGACGCCGGCCTCCCCGGCCCCGACACCGCCGCGGCGCGCCAGAAGGCGGCCGGCTTCCTCGCCGCCTTCGCCACCGACAGCGACACCATCCGCGAGCCGGCCGAAGGGTTCGACTACCCCGTCTACACCGCCGCGCTCGCGCTCCGCGCACTGGCGCACCCGGAGAACGCACGCCACACCGCGGCGAAGGCCGCGTGGGCGCGCTACCTCCGCGCCCGGCAGCTCACGCGCGACCTCGGCTGGGAGCCGGCCGACCCACACTACGGCGGCTGGGGCTACTGCCGGGTGATCCCGAAGAAGCCCGAGCCGAACGGGTTCGCCCCGCCGCTCACCGAGTCGAACCTGTCGGCAACGCTGTTCGCGCTCGATGCGCTACACGCCGCCGGGATGCTCGATGGCCCCACCGCCGACGCCGCGCTCGTCTTCCTGCGCCACTGCCAGAACCATGACTCTGGCGACGGCGGGTTTTTCTTCGTCCACGCCGACCCGGTCCGGAACAAGGCCGGGTTGCTCGACGGCGGCGCGGCCGCAGACGCCCCGCTGCGGTTCGCGTCCTACGGCAGCGCCACCGCCGACGGCCTGCGCGCCCTGCTGCTGTGCCGGCGCGGCGTGCCGCACGAGGAGATCGACCTCCGCGCGAAGCGCGCCGCCGACTGGCTGCGGACCGGTTTCCAGCCGGACGTCCACCCGGGCCGGTACGCGCCACCGTTGGAGTCGAACCGCAACGCGGTGTACTTCTACTACGCGGCGTCGGCGGCGAAGGCGGTGCGGGCCGCGAACCTGACGCTGCCGGACGGCCGCGACGCGCTCGCCGAGCTGGCCGCGGCGCTGGCGCGGAAGCAGCAGCCGGACGGGAGCTGGGCGTACCCGATCGAGCTGGTCCGCGAGAACGACCCGCTGGTGGCGACGAGCCAGGCGCTGATGGCGCTCGCCGCGTGCCGCGGGCGGTGACGGGCGGCTACAACAGCCCCACACCCCCGCCCCCCCGGAGCGCCGCCGTGCCCCGCGTCCTCCCCCTGCTCCCGCTGCTCGCCGTCGCCCTCCCCCGCGGCGGCGCAAGACCCGCCGCGGCCGCTCTCGCCGCTGCTCGCCGCGCGGTCCGGGGCGGCGCAGCCGCGGGGCGGCGAGGAGCTCGGCGACACCCGCGCGGCCTAGGCCGTGGTGGCGAAGGGGCTGGCGTGGCTGGCCCGGCAGCAGAAGCGGGACGGGCACTGGGAGTTCGACGCCGACCGGCAGTACAAGACGACGGACGACTGGGCGACCTCGACCGGGATGGTCCTGCTCCCGTTCCTCGGCGCCGGCCAAACGCACGCGGCCGGCGACACGTACAAGAAGGCCGTCGGCGACGGGCTCACGTGGTTGAAGAACGACCTCAACCCAAAGACCGGCAAGTTCGCCCACGGCAGCCAGCAGTACATGTACGGCCACGGCATCGCCACGCTGGCGCTGTGCGAGGCGTACGCGCTCACCGGCGACGCGGCACTCCAGGCGCCGGCACAGGCGGCGGTGAACTACATCGTCCGGGGTCAGGGCGTCGACGGTAGCTGGGGCTACCACGCTGGGCTATCCGGCGACACGTCCGCCACCGGCTGGCAACTCCAGGCGCTGTTCGCCGCCCGGCAGGGGAAGCTCGTCGTCCCGGACGCGACGGTGAAGAACGCCGTCCGGTTCCTCGACCGCGTCGCGTCCGGCCCGACGAAGTCGGTGTACGGGTACCGCGGGCCGAATGGCCGCCCGGGCAGTTCGCTGAGCGCGGTCGGCCTGTGGTCGCGCTACCACTTCGACGGCTGGACGCCGGACACTCCTGGCATCCAGGACGGCACCGCCGAGCTCGCCGACCCGGCGCGCCGGCCGAAGACCGCCGCCCAGGTGAAGCGCTCCCCGGCGCCGCCCGAAATGTACTTCTCCTACTACGCCACGCAGGTGATGCACCGGGCCGGCGGGGTGGCGTGGCGCGACTGGTTCCTCGGTCCGGAGGAGAACGGCAAGCGCGTCGGCGGCATGCGCGACTGGCTGGCCGCCTTCCAGAGCGCCAACGGGAACGACGCCGGCAGCTGGGCCACCGACCGCGGCGTGATCGGCCCGCACTGCGGCCGCGTCGGCACGACGGCGCTGGCGCTGCTCACCCTGGAGACGCCGTACCGCTACCTCCCGTTGTACCGCGACCGCCGGCCGTAGCGCCCGAGGGCTCCGGGGCGATAGGATACCTCACCCACCCCCGGAGCCCCTCATGGACGCCGACGACGCCCCGCCGCAGATCGACCCCGCCGCCTTCGACCGCCTCCGCGGCGCCCTCGCCGCGAGCGGCCCTGCCGCCGCTGCCGACGCGCTCGTCGCCGAGATGCGCGCCGGCGACGACCTCAGCGGCCTCTTCTACGCGCTGTTGCTGAAGACGCGCGTCGAGCTCGGCGTGTCGCCGTTCCCCACCGGCCCCGCCACCGAGCTCCCGCCGCACACCCACGAGCCCTACGAGGAGGCGATCCGCGCCGCGGCCCGCGAGGTCGGGCGGCTCGCGCTCGACCGCGGCGACCTGCCGAAGGCGTGGACGTTCTTCCGCCTCATCAACGAGCCCGACCCGGTCAAGCTCGCCATCGAGAATTTCGAGCCCGGCCCCGAGACCGACGTCTACCCGGTCATCGAGATCGCCTGGCAGCAGGGGTTGTACCCGAAAAAGGGGTTCGACCTGATTCTTGGCCGGCACGGGGTCTGTTCGGCGATTACCACGGTAAGCGGGTCGGACCTGAACCAGAACCCGGACCTGCGCGACTACTGCGTCGGCCGGCTGGTGCGGGCGCTGTACGACCAGCTCGCCGAGCGGCTGCGCGGCGACCTCGCCGCCCGCGGGACGCCCGCGCCCGACGGCGCCACGGTCCGCGAGATGGTCGAGGCGCACCCCGAACTGTTCGCCGAGGACGCGTACCACATCGACACGTCGCACCTGTCGAGCGTGTGCCAGATGGCGCTGTACCTGCCGCCGGGCGAGGAGAACCGGCTGGCGCGTGAGCTGTGCGAGTACGGCAGCCGGCTGTCGCCGAGCCTCCGCGGCGGGGGCGGCGACGCGCCGTTCGAGGACGGCTACGCCGACTTCCTCGCCTACCTCGACACCGTGGCCGGGGCGAACGTCGACGCGAATCTCGCTCGGTTCCGCGAGAAGGCGAAGCGCGAGAGCGATTTGGGTGCGAGCTACGCGGCGCAGGTGTACGTGAACCTGCTCGTGAAGCTCGGCCGCACGGAAGACGCGCTCGCCGCGGCGAGCGAGTTCCTGGCGGCCGAGGACGAGCGGAACCTCATCTGCCCCGGCGTGTCCGAGCTGGCGCGGCGGCTCAACGACTACGCGGCGCTCGCCGACGTGGCGAGGACGCGGAGCGACGCCGTCCAGTTCCTGGCGGGTCTCATCGCTGGTTCCGGCCTGTACCCGCCGGTTCGCCCGTAACGTAACCCGTGCCCGACATTAAGGTGGAATTCGAAACGTGAAACCCGCACGCATCCGGATTTCGAATTTCGTGCTTCGGATTTCGAATTAGTGCCCGGCTGCGGGCGCGGTGCCTTTCCGGTGAAATATCGGTGAGGAACGCGGCCGAACGGACTGCGGACGGTATTGTCTTCACGTCGGCCGACCGTGTAGTATTCCCCGCCGCGCCTGGGGGAAGTCCCACCGGGCTGGCTCGCCCCTCCCACGGGCGGAAGCCCAACGGCGCGAAAAAATCCCGCGGCCCACCGACCAACGCGGGCACTCCCGGCAAGTAGTAGGTGGCGGCGGGCGAAAGAACCCGCCGCCGCCGGCGAACACCGGGGTATGCCCCGTTCCTTTCCCGGACGGATGGTCATGCAGCGACGAACGAAGTGGCTGGCCGCGGGTGCGGCCGCGGTCGGACTCGGTCCGTGGCTCCCGGGGTGGCTGTCCGCCGCCGGGCTGGACGCGTGGAACACCCCGAGCCTGCGCCGGCAGGTGGCCGCGAACGAGCAGGAGGCCGACCGTCTGAGCGGCCAGATCAACCACGTCACGGAGCAGATCCTGGCGAAGGAGCGGCTGGCCGCCGAGCTGATCGCCGGGCGCGTCACGCTGGCCGACGCGGCCGCGGAGTTCGAGACGATGATGGTGACCCAGCCGCAGGTGGCGGCGAGCATCCGGGCCAAGTACCCGGACGCGGCGACCGACCGCGAGCGGGCGGCGCGCCACGTCATTGACTTCGCCAACCTCCGCCTCGCCGACCCGGCCGCCCGCGACCGGCTGGCGGTGCGGATGTCGGCCGAGCTGGAGGTGCTCTTCCCGACCACCCGCCCGGCCGCCGGGCGCACCGTCGGCTGACCCGACACCCCGCCTCCCCCGCGGCCCGCCGGTCACCCCGGCGGGCCGCATGCGTTTCACCCCGGGAACGCGAACGCCCCCGGGCTCACCTTGAAGTACCGGGCGAGCTTACCAATCTGCCCGCGATTCAGCTTCCGCTTGCCCGACAGCAGTTCCGACACCGTGGACACCGCCAGCCCCGCCCCACCCGCCACCTGCGCCTGCGTGACGCCCTTGCTTTCGATCAGAAAGCGCAGCAGTTCCACCTCGCCGACCGGCGCCATCGGGATCGTCGCGTCCTCGTATGCTTCCACCAAATCCGAGAGCACGTCGAGGTAGTCCTGCTCCGGCGCCGCGAGATCGGCGCGGTCGATGAGCTCGTCGATCACCGCGACGGCGGCGTCGAGGTCGGCGTCGGTGCGGAGCGGCCGCAGCGGGAACCGGCGGACCAGTTCCAGGTAGCGGTTCTCGTGCCGGCCGTACACCGCCCGCATTGAGGTCGTGTCTTGGTTCACGGTCCTTCCTCCGAATGGCTTTCCGCCCTCCCGGGCGGAAAGCCCCGAACCGTCATCGCTCTACAATACCCGCTCCGCCTGGAGTCCCGCGATGCCGACCCCCGTGCCGGAGCCGCCGCTGCTCACCCCGGACCTGCCCGGGTGCGGCGGCTGGCGGGTTTGCACCGGCCGGTGCTGCCTCGGAGCAGCCGGACAGCGCCAGCGC
>JAFKFQ010000575.1 GCA_017308215.1 bacterium
AGCGGGGAGTCGAGGAGTAACCGCGGTCCTCGTCTTACCCCTCGACTCCCCGCTCCCGGACTCTCCCCTACTTACCGGTGTCCGGCAGCACCACGATCCGCAGCGGGCGCGGCCCCTGCGGCTTCAGAAACTCCACCGTCCGGTTCCGCGGGTCCACGGTCATCGTCTGGAACGTCATCCCGTCCGGCTGGCCGGTCGCGGCGAGCCGGAGCAGGCCGCGCTCCTTCTCCACCACCACCGCCCGGAACTCCGTCCGCCCCACCCCCTGCACGAATGCCGCCTGCCCCGCCACCAGCACCGGCAAGTCGCCGAACCGCTCCAGGAACAGGAGTTGGTTCTCGAAGTGGCTGTCGGCGTACCACGCCCGCTCGCCGGTCGCCCGGCGGAAGCAGTACATCGGGCCGTTCACCGGGGTGGCGCGGAGCGGCGTGTTCGAGGGGGTGAACTGGTTCGGCCGGGCGTTCACCGCGTTCCGGTCGCGGTCGAGCACCAGGTAGAACCGGTCGGCGTCGGCGAACAGCTGCGCCGCCTGGCACCGGCCGAAGTGGTCGGCGAGGCGGTCGGCGTCGAGCTTGAACGTGCCGAGCGGGCGGCCGGTCTGCGGGTCGAGCAGGTCCACCTCGCCGGTCGACTTCACCACCCCGCACACCCCCGCGTCGTGCGACTTGATCGCCACCGCCTTCGCGTCGTACTGCCGCTTCCACACGTCCTTGCCGGTGGCGAGGTCGAGCAGCCGCACCACCTGCGGGCCGTCGTCGGCCGTCTCGTGGAGGAGCACCGTCGAGCCGTAGATGCGGTACGAGCGGGCCGCGTTGAGCACGTCGGCCGAGTCCGGCGCGCCGTCCACCGTGCCGCCGTCGCCGGCGCGGATGACCCGCACCCCGACCGGGCGGCGGTCGGCCGCGAGCTCGACGAGGACGATGTGGCGGTCGTCGCCGAACACCTGCGTCCGCTCGGGGACGTACCGGCGCGTCCAGAACCGCTTGTTCCGGTCGGTCGGGTCGAAGCACTCCAGCCCGTCGCGGCCGAGGACCGCGGCGTACTCGGCCCGGACGACGATGCCGCTGAACCGGATCGTCACCTTCGTCCCGTCCTGGAACCCGAGCTCGATCTCGTCCGGCTGCTGGTTGATCCGGCTAAGCGGCAGGTTCGACGTGTCGCCGGTCAGGCTCATCCGCCACGCGGCGGTGCGAGCCTTGCTCGCCAGGTCGTAGCCGTAGACGGTCGCCCCGACCTGGGCGACGAGCACCCGCCCGCCGGCGTGGTACGCCCGCCCGTTCTGGCCGTACGCGCCGCCGTAGTTGAACGGCGCGATGTCGGTGAACCGGTAGCGCTCGGCGTCGGTCGTGCGGTCGAACCCGCGCAGCGCCCACTGGCCGTTGCTCATGTCGAGCGCGAACCGGACCTTCTGGAACTCCGGCAGGAATTCGCCGTTCGGTACGACCTCGTTCACCTGCGAGAACATCGCCCCGGTGGCGCCCGTCTTGTCCTCGGCGCGGACGCGGCTCGGGAGCGGGTAGCGGGCCGGCTCCAGGTACGGGAGCAGGCGGCGGTCGGTGAGCAGGTCGGTGAGGAAGTCGGCGCCGGTCTTGCCGTCCTTCACCGCCACGTCCTTGAACTCGTTGCCGAGCTGGAGGTACAGCCGCACGGCTTCGTCGAGGAGCCCGGCCTTGACCATGAGCGCCGCCAGCTCGGCGGTCGCCCGGGCGCGGAGCTTCGGCTCGGCGCCGCCGGTGCGGACGCGGTGCAGGTGGAGCTGCGCGGTGCGGGCGTCGCCCTCGTCGTTGGTGGCGATGAGGCGGTCGGCGAGGAGCAGTTCGGCCTCGTTCCCGGTGGGGAAGTACGGGCCGAAGACGGCGACGAACTCCTTGAGCCGCGCCAGATCGGTGCCGCCCTTGACCGCGTCCCACTCTTTCGCCACACGGCCTTCAAGACTCTTGCGGGCGTCGGGCGAAGCGCGCCCGATCATCCCCTGGATGCGGCCGCGGGCGGCCACGTCGGCGCGGCGCAGGACCGACGGCTCGTCCGGGTCGGGCTGGAGCTGGTCGCCGCCGAGCGCGGCCAGCGACAGGTAGTGGTCGAACGCCTCGCCGAGCCGGCCTTGGCTCTCGCGCCCCTTCGCCAGCAGCGACAGGTACAGGCGGCGACGGTCGGCGACCTTCGCCTGGTGGCCGGCGGGGTCGTCGTCCGTCTCGTTCGGCTCCAGGTACGACTCGCAAAGTGCCGCGTACTCGTCCAGGAAACCCTCGGACGCGGCGAAGTTCTGGCGGAGGAGTTCGGTGTACGCCCGGTAAAGCCGTTCGCGGACGCGGCGGCGGAGCCCCTCGGCCTTCTCCGGGTCGGCGGGGACGTTCTTCTCGGCGGCCTTGTAGTCGGCGACCGCGTCCTTCAGCTTCCCCTCGTCCTGGAGCAGGTCGCCGCGGTCGAGCAGGCCGTCGGGGTCGTTCGGGTTGGCCTTCAGCTTGCGGTCCATCTCGGCCCGCTTCTGCTCCAACTGCGGGTAGACGGCGACCTCGGCGGCGGACTGGGTGACGATCAGCCCGTCCTGGAAGACGAGGTTGCCGATGCCGAAGCGGACGGCGGTGTCGGACGGGGCGCGGGCGCGGGTCTTCGACGGGATGGTGCCGTCCGGGGCGACCGCCCAGATCTCGAGCGCCGGCGCGGCCTTCGCCTCGGCGCCGGGCTTGGCGGCGGCCTCGAGGCGGACCGGCAGGTAGTACGCGGCCTTGCCGAGGGCGCCGTGGCCGGTCGGGGCGGCGGCGCCGAGGCTCACGTCCCACTCGGCCTTGTCGCGGGCGGCCCCGTCGCCGCCGCCGGACACCTTGTACCCGCGGACCGACTCCTTGCCGACGACGACGAGCGTGTCGTTCAGCACGCCGCCGACGTACAGGTCGGTCGGCTGGCGGCGGGCGCGCCACAGCAGGGCGCCGGTGCGGAGGTCGAGGCAGTCGATGGTGTCGGCGTCGAACCCGGTGACGACGACGCGGCTGCCGACGATGATCGGCGCGGACGCCCGCCACCGGTCCTGCGGGAGCGCCTCGACCGCGACCGGGCGGACGCCGCCCATGATCGGGCCGGCCGTCTTCGGCGCCGGCGGCGGGGGCGGCCCGTCCTTGTAGACGTGACCCCACAGGATACGGCGGCTCATCAGGTCGATGCCGACCACCGCCCCGGAGTTGGTCGGGCAGACGAGGATGCCGTCGCCGGCGGCGAGGAACGCCCCCTGGGTGCGGCGGGCCGGCGACAGGGCGAGCGTGGCCCCCGCCCGGCCGAGCTTCACCTGCCACACCAGCGCCGGCACCTTCATGTGCCACCCCGGCGGGGCGACGAGGTTCGACGGGTCGAGGCACAGGAGGCGGACGTACCCGGCCTGCTCGACCGGAACGTAGAGGCGACCGTTGAGCGGCAGCGGTGGGGCGAGGAAGACAGC
Source organism: bacterium (assembly GCA_017308215.1). Classification (GTDB taxonomy): domain Bacteria; phylum Planctomycetota; class Planctomycetia; order Gemmatales; family Gemmataceae; genus Urbifossiella. Next base: position 3,431 of record JAFKFQ010000575.1, read on the forward strand.
GTTCAAGCACAGGTGGAAGGCGCTGGTCGTCTTGTCTGCCTCTTCCTCGGTCAGCCCGCCGGGCGGGGCGGGGATGCCCGGCAGGTTGTCGACACGGCCGAGCGACCACGTCTGGTTGCCGGTCTGGATGTCCGCGGCGACGAGCGCGCCGGCGCCGATGGCGGCGTTGACGCGGCGCGGGATGTTCAGCTGGTTCTGGTCGATCACCCCGCCGAAGTTGGGGTTCTGGCCCGTCGGCGGCGGGGGCGGCAGGGCGATGTCGTCGAGGAAGTACACCGTGGTGCCGTCGTGGGACAGCGACCCGGTGAGCGGGTTCTCGGCGAGGTACGCCCCGGCCGGGTGGTTGCGGTACGCCGTCCACCACCGCTCGACCGTCCCCTGGATGTCCTTGGCCTCGTCGCCGTAGGGTGACCGCCACCCGTCCTTCTGCGGACTGTCCGGGCCGGCGGCCATGGTGGCGAGGCCCATGTTCACCGGCGAGTGCCACCGCACCTGCCCGGCCTTGAAGTGCGTGCCGCCGGCGACGTGGTCGCGCAGCGCCACCGCCCGCACCCCGTCGTACTGGCGGTACAGCACGAGGTCGGTGGTGGCGACCGGGAAGAACCCGGGGAGCGGGAACACCTTGTTCGCCCGGCCGGCGTCCTCGCGGGCGAACAGGTGGTCGAGCTGCTTGGAGACCCACTCGTCGCCGGGCGCCTTCGCCGCGTCCGGGGCGAGCATCGGCACCGCCGGGAACGCCGGGAGGAGGAACGGCGGGCCGGCGTCGGTCGGCGCGTTCCGCTGGGCGTTGCCGCGGTGGGTGGCGAACTGCCCGGCCGCGGCGGTGACCTCGACCGACCCGACCGGGCGTTCCAACTCGGCGCGGAGCTGGTCGGCGGTGTACGTCTTGCGGCCGATGGCGAGGCCGTCGCGGGCGGTGGCCGCGTGGAGCTTGTCGGCGGCGGCCTTGAACAGGTCGTTGTGCTCCTTCTCCGGCGACCGCTTGAACGCCGTCGCCGCGCGGAACAGCACGCGCGGGGTGAGGTAGTCGTCGCCGCTCGGGCGGGTCATCAGCCGGCCGAAGTGGCGGGCGGCGTCGGCGTAGTCACCGCGCTCGAGCTGGATCGAGCCGAGGAGCACGGCGCCTTCCGCGCCGGCCTTCGTGAAGAAGAACCGGCTGGTGAGCGCCTTCAGTGCCTCGATGTCGTACCCGTTCTTGACGCCGTCGGCGAGCATCTGCGCGGCGGTCTGGCCGTACAGCTGCTGGTAGAATTCGAGCCCCTCGCGGGGGAACTTCGCCAGGATCTGCTCGGCTTCGTGCTGGACGCCGCCCCAGCTCTTGTTGCCGAGGTCGCCGCGCGGGTCGTCCTCGTCCGGGTCGTAGAAGGAGTCGGGACCGTCGAGGATGTTCTGGACGAGCGGGCAGACGGTGTTCCAGGGGATTTCCTTGAACCCGAGGTAGTCGCGGGCGGCCTTGAGGCGCGGCCCGGAGTCGCGGACGATGTTGAAGTTGAACGGCGACGCGACGGCCCGCTTCGACCGCGTCTCCTTCTCCTTTTCCTTCTTGGGATCGACCTTGGGGACCGGCTGCGCCGCAACGAACCGCCCGCCGCTGGTGGCGAGCCAGCACACGGCGGTGGCGAGGAGGGCGGCGGACCCGAGTCGGAGCAGCGTGCCGCGCATCGGCGCATCCCGTTCCTGGAATACCCGGCGGCCGGAAACCGCCCGTAGAGATTGTGTCAGTTCCCCAGACCACCCACAAGGAGAAATCGGATGCGGGGTTGGGTAGCGGGGGGTGGGCGCCGGCACGACCCGACCGGGGAACCAGGGGAGACGACCGAGGGGCAGGGAGCTAACGGCGGCGTGACGTTACCGTGACACCGCGGAGGCTCCCCGGGGCAACGCCCCGGGCTATGGCATCCCACCCTTCGGGGAGAAGAGGAGTATCTGGCCCGGTGGGACCGGCGTCTCGCCGGTCAAAGCCCAGACCGGCGAGACGCCGGCCCCACCATCCGAAAGCGCGCCCGGTTTTCAGGCCAACGGCCTGAGATTCGATAGCCCGGGGCAACCAACAGATTGCAAACGTTCGGAGGCCGTTGCCGTAAGTCCTGCTCCCGTCAGACCGGCGACCGTTTCCTGACTACTTTGGTCGGGCATCCCAAGTCCGCCGGTCAGAGGATGCCGGAACTCGTTGCCCGATCGGGACTACCGAACGCGGCCAAAGAACGTTTGCAATCCGTTGAACGCCCCGGGGAGCCACGCACACGATGTCACGACAACGATCCCCTTCGGTTCACGTATGATGTCTTGATTCGCCCACCCCACATCCTCCACTCCCCGCCGATGTCCGACACGTCCCGTGCCACCGCCCGCCCGGTCCGCGACCGCACCCGCACGTTCCGCCCGAACTACCTGTCGTTCGCCGGCACGTACCAGTGCAACCTGAGCTGCCCGCACTGCTGCGTCCCGATCGAGTGGACCGACCGCCTCCCCATTCCGGTCGCCGTCCGCTTCCTTGAGGAGTCGCACGCCGCCGGCATCGACGTGCTCGGGTTCACCGGCGGCGAGCCGTTCCTGTACCCCGAGTTCGTGACCGCCCTGACGCGCCGCGCCGCCGAGCTCGGCTTCCGCTTCGACAAGCTGATGAGCAACGGAGTGTGGTTCCGCGACGAACCGCACCTCGAAGCCGTCCTCACCGAGCTGCGCGACGCCGGGTTCACCGGGAAGCTCGGGCTGAGCGTGGACAAGTTCCACGGCCTCGACATCGCCAAACTGGCGACATACTGCCGCGTCGGCCGCCGCGTGTTCGGCCGCGACAACGTGCTGTCCCTCAGCTACGCCAGCCGCCACCCGGACCAGGGGCTCGAACCGATCCGCCGCCTCGCCGCCGCGCTCGACGCGGTGGTGGAGTGGTCCGACATGCTCGGCCGCTACCTCGTGGTGAGTGACGACCTGACGATGACGGCGTGCTGGAACCACCTGGCGACCGTCGAGCGAGCCGAAGGCTTGCCGGGCAACCCGTGGGACGGGAGCTGGTTCGCCGAGGATTTTTGCGAGGGTCCGGGTCAGGCGTTGATCGTGAACCCGCGCGGCGAGGTGAAGCCGTGCTGCGGGTTCGCCTCGGACCTGGACCAACTCACAATCGGCAACGTCCACACCGACAGCGCCGCGGCCGTGATCCGCGCCGGCCGCGAGCACCCCTACGTGGGGAAGCTGTTCCGGGACGGCCTGACGGCAATCCGCGACGAAATCCTGTCGCGCGACCCGTCGGCGCTGCCGGGCGAGACGACGAACCACTGCTACTTCTGCTGGTACGTTCTGACGCGCGGCCTCGCCGCCGGCGTGAACGGCGGCGGCGGCAAGGTCGGCGCCTGGACCGGCGAGCGGCCGAACTACAGCGGCGACCTCATTCAGCTGGGGATGCGAACCTAACCGATACCCCCTACGCCATCGTCAACTCAATCCGGCCGCTGCCGACCCCGGGTCTCTCGTCCCAGGTGCGACCGTCGAGTTCGCGGCCGGTCCGCTTCTTGTTCACCCCACCCCACTGCTTGAAGAAGAACGCCACCCCCGCGGCCTGACACTGGTCGCGGAGATCCGTGCCCCACGCCTCGCGGACCGGTCGTGCTCCCGGGCCAGACTCCCCGCCGACAATCATCCAGTGAATGCCGGTCAGGTCGAGGGCGGGAAGCGGTCCGATCAAAGGTTCGACCGAGAGAAACCGGACGTGCGCACCGGTATCGCGGAGGTCGTCGATCCGGTACGCATAGTCCACCCGCTCGACGCTCGCGCCCGTCCACACGTTCGCCGGCCAGTCGATCCGGGGGCGAGTTCGGCCAGCCGGTCCGACCGCTTCGTGAGCACCTGGAACGTGTGCTACGACGCCCGCCGCATCACGTCGAACACCCGCTGGACGTACTCCTCCGGCACGTCCTTGTGGAACAAATCACTCATCGAGTTCACGAACACGGACCGCGGCTTCCGCCACCGCAATGGCACGTCGAGCATGTGTTCGTGGAGCGTGAGCTTGAACCCGTTGGCGTAGTTCGGGTTCCCCATCGCCTGGAGTCGCTTCGCCATCCGTTCGGCGTAGCAGTGCTGGCACCCGGGGCTGATCTTGGTGCAGCCGGTGAGCGGGGTCCAGGTGGCGTCGGTCCACTCGATCGACGTGGCGCTCGTGCTCAGCGCTCCGATACGGCTGGCGGCAGGCTCATCTTCGCGGGAGGCGTAACTGTGCTCGTAGCACCCAGCAGGCTGATTGCGTGCCTTGTAGGTCGTGCCGAGTCCGCGAGGCACGACGCAGGAGTTGAAAAGTATGAGGATGGGACAGTGAGGCCGAACCCACGTGGGTTTGTGTTTCCAGAATCACGGTATTCGCTACTGGCGCCGCGTCGTGCCTCGCGGACTCGGCACGACCTACGACGGAGTCTTCAGCCGCAACAGCGTCTCCTGCACGAGCGCCTTCGAGTCGGTGAGGACGGCGAGGATCGCTGCCAGGTCTGGCGGCGGGGTGGTGCGCTGGCCGTGCTCCAGGCGGTAGTAGACGAGGTGCTGGTTCACCGCTACGATCGCGTCCGTCAGCTGGTCGAGCACCTGCGACAGGTTCCCCGCGTCCGGGCCGTGCTGGAAGCGGTAGTCGTCCAGGCGGGCGGCGTCGGCGTCGGTCAGCGGCATCGCGTCACTCCACGATCGTCAGGTTCGCCGGGTCGGTGACCTCGATCCGCGGGCTGCCGCCCACCGCCTGTACGGTGCCGGTGGCGCGGATCGTCTTCCCCTGGAACGTGGCGCCGGTCGCGGTTACCCACGGGCCGGCCTTCGCCCGCGGGGTCAGGGCGACGGCGAAGTTGTCCTTCGCCCGGAAGTCGCGGGCCGAGTTCAGATACAGGTTCGTCGCCCCGCCCGTGGACGCCACCGCGTACTGCACCGTCACCGTCTGCCCCAGCTTCGCCGCCGCCTCCGCCGGGGACAGCACGCCGGCCGGGAGCTTTGGCCGCCCCCCGGCCGCGCCCGTCGGCTTGAGCGTCGAGAGGCGGACCTTCACCGCGCTCATCACGTCGCCGTCCTCGTCGCGGAGCTGAAGCGTGAGGCGCGGGTTGTCGTCGGTCCAGTCGATGAGGACCATGCCGAAATTGTCGCCGTAGGGCATGGCCGCGACGCGGTGCGAGTTCTTCTCCGGCGCCCGCCAGCCCTTCGAGCCCTGGTTCAGCCCGCTGCTCGTCACGTCGTAGAGCGGGTAGCCGACGGTCGTGGGGTCGAGCGAGATCTCGCCGAGGTGCCGGTCGCCGCTGAGCACCACCACGCCGCCCGCTTTCGTACTGCGGACGAGTTCATAGAATCGCTCGCGCTCCTTTGGGAAGTTCGCCCACATCTCGAACCCGTGCTCGTCGGCGACGAGCTGGATGCTCGACCCGATGAGCCGCACCTCGGCCGGCTGCTTGAGCTGTGCATCGAGCCACTTCCACTGCTCCTCGCCGAGGACGGTGGCGCCGGGCTCGGTGCTCGGCCGGTAGCGGAGATAGCGCTCGCCGGGGCGCGGGGTGGTTTCCTTCGTCAGCCCGGTGCGGTGGTAGCGCGTGTCGAGCATGATGACCTGCACGCGCTTCCCCGGCGGACCGTAGACGGCGGCGGTGTATACGCCCTTCTGCGTGCGGCGCGGGTCGGTCGCAGCGGCGCCGAAGAAGTCGAGGAACAGCCGCTGCGACTCGTCCTTGTGCACGAACTCCTCGCCGGCGTCGTTGGCGCCGAAGTCGTGGTCGTCCCAGGTGGCGAGGAGCGGGCAGGTGGCCTTGAGCTTCTGGAAGCCGGCGTGCCTGCCGAGGACGTCGTACTTCGACCGGATGCGCGCCGGCGTGATCTTCGCCGCCGGGATGAGCTTGCTCGTCGTCTCGTCGATGTCGGCGTAAATGTTGTCGCCGAGGAACAGGAAGAGTTCGGGCCGGGCGCCGACGATGGCGTCGTAGATCGGCATCGGCTTGTCCTGATCGCCGCAGCTGCCGAACGCGACGCGCGTGAGCGGCCGGGCGAGGACATCGACCTTCGCCGGCTCCTGGCCCCGCCCCGGGGCGAAGGCGACGACCGCGACGAGCACGACCGAGGGGACCAGGACGCAGCGCATGACGAGCCCCGGCGGCGTGAGGAGGCACCCCTTATTCAACGCCGGCCGGCGGCGGGGACAACGCCCTTCACGGCGGATTCCCGGGCGACCGGCGGGATCGGCTTCGATGAATGGACAGGAAGAGAATGGACAGGATAACCGGATGAACAGGATGCCGAACCACGGATTGGCTCGGCATCCTGTTCATCCGGTTATCCTGTC
>JAFKFQ010000576.1 GCA_017308215.1 bacterium
ACCCGACCTACGATTCAGACGTCACGTGCTCACCTCAGCCACTTCGCCACGTCGCGGGCGTGGTACGTCAGCACCATGTCCGCGCCGGCCCGGCGGATGCTCGTGAGGATCTCGAGCGTCACCCGGCGCTCGTCGATCCACCCCTTCGCCGCCGCCGCCTTCACCATCGCGAACTCGCCGCTCACGTTGTACGCGGCCACCGGCACCCGGAACCGCTCCTTCACCCGGCGGATGATGTCGAGGTAGCTCAGCGCCGGCTTCACCATCACCATGTCCGCCCCCTCGGCCAAGTCCAGTGCCACCTCCTTCATCGCCTCGTCGCCGTTCGCCGGGTCCATCTGGTACGTATTGCGGTCGCCGAACTGCGGCGGCGACTCGGCGGCGTCGCGGAACGGGCCGTAGAACCCGCTCGCGTACTTCGCCGCGTAGCTCAGGATGGGCGTGTGGACGAACCCCGCCGCGTCCAGCCCGCGGCGGATCGCGCCGACCATGCCGTCGAGCATCCCGCTCGGCGCCACCACGTCGGCGCCGGCCTTGACGTGGCTGACGCACTGCTCAGCGAGGATGGCGAGCGTGGCGTCGTTGTCCACGTCCGTCACGCCGTTGTGCGTGTGCAGGATGCCGCAGTGGCCGTGGTCCGTGTACTCGCAAAAGCACTCGTCCGGGATGAGGAGCACGTCGGTCCCGAACGCCTTCCGCGTCGCCCGCAGCGCCTGCTGAACGATCCCCTCGTCGTGCAGCGCACTGCTGCCGGTCGCGTCCTTCGTCGCCGGGATGCCGAAGAACATGAACGACGCGATGCCGAGTTCCTTCGCCGCGCCGACCTCCTCGACGAGCGTGTCCACGCTGAGCTGGTAGTTCCCCGGCATCGAGCCGATCTCCTGCCGGACGCCCTTCCCCGGGCGCACGAACAACGGCAGGATCAGGTCGCGCGGCGACAGCTCCGTCTCGCGGACGAGTTCGCGCAACAGTGGGTGCGAACGGAGGCGGCGCGGGCGCGAGACCGGGAACGGCGCGAACAGATCGGACATGGAAACACCGGGGACTGTGGGAAGGCGGGTATTCTACGCCCGGCGGCGGTTCGGCTGGACACCTGTTCGCCCCCGCGGCATACGGAGCGGCCCGGAAACGCACGGAGACCCGAGTGATGCGGACGGTCGCGCTCGCCGTCGCAGTTTCGCTTCTCGTCACCGGACCGGTGGCCGCCCAGCCGCTACCGGTCATCCCCGTCCCGCCGCCCGCCGACCCCGCCGAGCCAGTCGGGTTACCCGGCGGCGCCCCGGTGTCGCGGCCGCTCCAGCCGGTCGAGAAGACGCCCGAGCCGGCCACGCCGGCGGCCGAACCGAAGGAGCCGACGCCGGCGCCGCCGGCGCCGCCCGAGGTGGTCGAGCCCGACCGCAACCCCAGTGAGAAGAAGATCCTCGGCGGACACTGGGCGAGCGACGAAATCCTGATCTGGTGGGCAAAGGGGCACCCGGTCCCGGCGCTCGTGACCGGCGGCCGCGTCGGCCCGCCGGCACTCGACCGACCGGGGACGGCCGTGCTCCTCGGGCTCAACCCGATCGAAACGCCGGACGCTACCGGCTACCGCCTCACGCGCGGGTTCTCCATCGACAGCGGCGACCGCGTCGGGTTCGAGGGGACGTACTTCTTCCTCGGCAGTCGCACCGTGTCAGACTTCGCCACGAGCGTGACGCGCCCACGCACGGCGTTCATCGGCCTACCGTTCCTGAACGCCAACACTGGCCTCGAAGACGTGCTCACGCTCGCGCATCCGGGGCAGTCGGACGTGCTCGTCAACCTGTACACCACAACCCGCGTGCAGGGGGCGGAGGCGAACGTACTCGGCAACCTGATCGCCCGTCCCGGCGTGAAGGTTCACGCCATCGCCGGCTACCGCTTCCTCCAGGTGAACGAGGGGCTGCGGCTCGAAACGACGTGGATGCGGTACCCGACGGCGGAGGCCGGGTTCGTCCGCACGCTCGGCATCACCGCGGACCAGTTCGACGGCCGCAACGAGTTCCACGGCGGGCAGGTCGGCCTCACCGGCGACTTCCACCGCGGGCCGTTCTACGTCGAGTTCACCGGAAAGGTGGCGCTCGGCACGAACTTCCAGGTGGTGAACATCGACGGGCAGACGCACACGCTGACGGCGACGCCCGGCGGGCCGGTCACCCGCTCGTCGTTCGGCGGCGTCTACGCGCAGCCGACGAACATCGGCCGGGCCACGCAGTCGGTGTTCGCCGTGGTGCCCGAGGGCATGTTCAAAGTGGGGCTGAAGGGCGGCGAGTACGGGCGGTTCTTCGTCGGGTACAACTTCCTCTACCTCAGCTCCGCCGTCCGCCCCGGCGACCAGATCGACCGGACGGTGAACCCGACGCTCATCCCCGCGCTCAACCCGGGCGGGGCGACGTTCGGCCCCGAGCGCCCGCGGATCGGGATGAACACGACCGACTTCTGGGTGCAGGGCTTGCTGATCGGCTTCGAGACGCGGTTCTGACCGGCCGGTGAGCCGGATGTCTTCGGCTCAGGGCTTCGTGGGTCGGGTCGAGTCCGCGGTGCTCGACGCGAGGCACGGGAGAGTCATAAAGAGTCATGTCGCACGCCAACCCACGTCGGTTCGAGTGCGGGGTCTTTCATAGGTCGGGGCGAGTCTTCGAGACCTGACACGGGGTGCGGACGCGACCGACGTGACCGTGGAAACCCGAACCCTCGAACGTCTCGGGGCTTCGGCTTCGTCAGTATGCTCACGCGCCGCGGTGTCAGGTCTCGAAGACTCGCCCCGACCTGCGGAAACCCTGAGCCACAATTCCAGCTCTTAGCGTTCCCGCCGACGCTCCCGCTGGCGTTCTCGGGTGTATTTTGGAGATGGGAACCTCAGAGAACGCCAAACCGGGAACGCCAAGAGCCGATCTCGTGATCAGGTCCGACCGCCTCGGAGGCCGTTCGCCGAAAAGCCAGAAGGCCCAGGGGTTTCACCCCCCGGGCCTTCACCGCGGACTCCGCCGCCGGGTCGGGCCGGCACGAAGTCGGAGCTGGGTTTGACGACACTTCACGCTTGCACGGAAGGGGCGCTCCTCACCCTCCTCCCCGGCAGTTACGCCGGCTCAGTACCCGCCACGGCCGCCGCCGCCGTAGCCACCGCGGCCGCCGCCACCGCCGTAGCCGCCCCGACCACCACCGCCACCGCCGCCGCCACGGTCTTCCCGCGGCTTGGCCTCGTTGACGGTCAGGGTGCGGCCGCCCAGCAGGGCACCGTTCATGGCGTTGACCGCCTCGTCGCCGCCGTCCGCCATCTCGACGAAGGCGAACCCGCGGCTGCGGCCGGTCTCACGGTCGGTGATGACCTGGGCGCTGGTGACAGTCCCGAACTGGCCGAACACCTGGGCCAGTTCCTCGTTCGTGGTTTGGAAGGAGATGTTCCCGACGTACAGTTTCTTGCTCATGGTCCTGCTTCCGAGGGCCTCACGGCCCGACTCGAACTCGGCGCGGCCCCGACGGCCGCGGCTCACGATCAGGTCTTGACGACGGCCCAGCGGGCGCTCCCGGTTCCGGCGGCCGACCCATCCCCCGACGGGTGGACGGCGACGACGGACGTGCGGATGCGAACGCCGAACCCCTGTGGCGGCACTGGCTTCAAAATCTTGGGGGCCGTGAGGAAAAACTCAGAGCGGGGGGACCAAGACGGGTCGAAGCGAGAGGGCTGCACTACGGTTCGTCGGCTCCTGCACGGCGGGCGATTTACCCGCCGTCACGGAACTATACGCTCGGGCGTAGAAGATCAAAGCCCAATTTCCCAATTTTTGGGGAAAAGACTGGCCGAACGGGAAGTCAGGCTCCCGGACGAGCGACCAGGCTCAGGCGTGCGGGTCGGGGTCGGCCTTCACAGTCGGGCCGGCGGCCTTCGTCCCGTGGATCGCCTCGTACACCTCCTCGCGGTGGACGGGAACGTCCTTCGGGGCCACGATCCCGAGTCGGACCTTGTCGCCGCGGACCTCGACCACGGTGATGACGATGTCGTTAGCGATGACGATGGACTCGTTTTTTTTCCTGGACAGCACGAGCATGGCTGCCTAGCCTTTGGTGAAAAAATCCCGGTCCGGCTGGGTCGGTCCTCCGTTACGAATCGGGTCGGTTCCGAGCGACCCCGCGGGCGCGGCCGACGTCCATTTCCCGGTGATGAGTTCTGCGCCGGGGTTTTGGCAGGCCCGCGCCCGAACCGGCGCGGGCCTTCTGCGCCCGTCCCACCTACTGTAAAGCCGGGCAAGATGCACAGTCAAGAACCATTCCCGACCGTGCGGTCGGATTTTTCCGGTTGTGTCGAACCATTTGAAGGTCGCGGACTTTAACCATTCGCCCGGGTGGCGGGTCGGGTCAGGGGCTGCCGACCTGACGTACCGCGGCGTCCGGCCGGGCGACGGCGGCGCCGCGGTAGAAGGCGGCGACGCGCCGCACGGTCGGCTCCGGGTCGGCGTCCGCGAGGCGGTTCAGCCACGGCGGGGGCGACTGGCGCCGCTCCGCGGCCACCTCCGCCGCCACGCGCGCCGCACCGGCCCGCACGCCCGGGTCGGTGTCGCGCGCCAGCCGCTCCAACCACGGCTCGGGGTCGGCGATGTCGTCGTCGGCCCGCAGGTCGAGCAGCAGGTCGAGCCGCTCGGCCGGGTCGGGGTGCGTCAGCCGGCGGCCGAGGCGGATGTCGGCGTCGGTCCGGCCGCGGCTCGCCAGCGCGTCCTGGCACACGCGGCGCACGCCCTCGTCGGGGTCGTGGAGCCAGCGGAACAGGTCTTCGTCGCCGATCACCGGCTCGTCGTCCGTCGCCGGGCCGACGGCGAACAGCGCGGCGCGGCGCACCTCGGGCTCCGCGGCGGCGAGGAGCGGGACGACCTCAGCGCGGAGCTTCATCAGCGGGTTCATCGCCGCGCGGACCGCCGCCACCCGCGCCGCCGGCGCCGGATGCTTCAGCCCTGCCTCGGCGACGGTCCGGCACTTCCCCGCGGCCGCCGGCCCGGCCCGCTTCATCAGGCCGGCGAGGAGCCCCACCACCGCCTCCTGTCCGTCCGCGTCACAATCCGGGAAGTGGTTCAGGATCGCGTCCGCCAGTCCCGCCGCGGGCACGTCGCCCTCGGGCGGTTCGGTCAGCTGCGTCTCGACGGCCGCGGCCGCGGCGGCACGGACGGCCGGATCGCCCGTCGTCAGCGCCGCCACGAGTGCGGGCCGTCCCGCGTCGCCGAGGGCGACCAGGCGCGCCGCCCAGCGCGCCCGATCCTCGTCGGTCGTGGCGCGGGTCAGCTGCCGGACGGAGTAGCGGGCCTCCAGGTCCGCGCGGTTCACAACCGCCCACGCGCCGGCGGCCGCGACCGCCAGCGCGAGTCCGACGACGACCCGCTTCGCCCACCACCCGCGTCCGTGCGCCATCGCCGACCCTCGCGGCTGCCCCTGAGAAGCGCGGGAGTCTAGCCCGGCCGCGGCGGGTGGGGCAAGGGCAACGCGCGCCGCCCGCCGGAATTCCTCATCCCGCCCGGCCTGCCGGAACGATCCATACTCGCGTATCTCTCGCCCCGCCCGTACCCGGTCGAGGTGCCCATGGTCCGCGTCGGCCGTTCCCTCGGCGTGTTGCTCGGCACCCTCGGCGCGGCCGCGGCGCTAGCCCAGTCGCCGGCGCCCGGCCCCGTCGTGCCGTCGAACCCCATGCCGATGCCCGCCGCGCCGCGGGTCGTGCTCTCGGAGGTAGTCGACCCGGCGTACCGCGAGGCAGTCCTCGGCGTTGTCCGCCGGCCCACCATGTCAGCGCGCGGGTCCGCCGCCGATGTGGTCTGCTCGCCGCAGACGTTCGAGTGGCTCCTCGACCACCCGGACCGCACCGCACTGGCGTGGCGGCGGCTCCAGGTGCCGTGCGTCGAGATCACCGACGTCGGCAAGGGGCGGTTCGTGTGGGCGGACGACGGGAGCGACCTGACGTGGCAGACGGTCGGGACGTTCCCCGACGGGCGCGTGTGGTACGCGACCGGCAAGCTGAAGCCGGCCCCAGTCGGCCCGACGGTGCCGGTGAAGGCGGTGGTGGTGGTGAGTCACCCGAGTCGGCCGATCGGCGGCACGGCGGCGGCGGTGAGCCCGTCGGTCCAGGCGTTCGTGCAGACCGACAGCAAGGCGGCGAACGTGGCGCTGCGGGTGCTCGGGCCGACGGCCCCGAAACTGGCCCAGGAGGCGGCCGACCAACTGCTCCTGTTCTTCACCGGGGTCGCCAAGCACGTCCACGCGCACCCCGAGCGGGCCGAGGAGCTACTGGCCCCGGCGCGGCGCTAGCAGCCGGCACACTCCGTGTGCCGGCTACTTTCGAGCCGCTATGCGCCACTAGCCGGCGCCGACGAACACGCCGCCGGGGAAGTTAGCGGAGTAGGCGTCTAACAGGTCGAGCAGCGCGTCCGCGCTCGGGTCGAGGATCAGGATCGACCGGGCCTCCTCGGTCGGCGCGGCGACGACCGCCGCCCGGCCGTCCTCCGTCCGCCCGCCGACGGCGGCGACCGAGATGCCGCCGCGGAGGTCCGGGTCGAACGCGGCGATCGAGGTCAGCAACTCGCCGCTACCGCCGCGGAAGGTGCGGACCACCGGCCCGCCGCCGTCGCCCGGGCCGACGATGATGTCGGCCTTCCCGTCGCCGTCCACGTCGCCGGCCGCCACCGTGATCCCGACGTGGGCCACGTCGAACGCCAGGAAGTCGGCGATAATCGCCCCAGTCCGGCCGAACACCCGGACCTGCGGGAACAGTGTCGCCGCCCCCACGATGATTTCGTCCCCGGCGACGCCGTCGTAGTCGCCGAGGGCGATGTTCACCCCGCCGGCGAAGTCGGCGCCGAAGGCGAAGAAGCTCCCCAGCGGCCCGGCGATCTGCTCCGCCCCGCCGGGGCCGATGCGGAACGACCGGACGTGCGAGCCGCCGCCGGGCGCGGCGCCGGTCACCACCTCAGCGACGCCGTCCGCGTCCAGGTCACCGACGGCCACGTTCGCGCCGCTGCGGAAGTTCGGGTCGAACGAGAAGAAGCTGGCGAGGAGCGTCAGGTCGGCGCCGCTGAACACCTTCACGTGCGGCCCGCCGCCCGGACCGGGCGTCGTCACGATGTCCGGCACGCCGTCGCCGTTCACGTCGCCCACGGCCACGCGGACGCCGCCGCGGAACGACGCGTCGTAGGCGAAGAAGCTGTACAGCTCCTCGCCCGTCGCCGCGTCGAACACCTTGACGTGCGGGCCGCCGCCGTAGCCGGCGCCGGTGGCGATCAGCTTCCGCGGGGTCGGCGTCACGGTGATCGTGGCGGTCGCGGTCGCGGTCGCGCCGGTCGGGTCGGTGACGGTGTAGACGAACGAGTCGGTGCCGAAGAAGCCCGGGTCGGGGGTGTAGGTGTAGGTGCCGCGGCGGTCGAGCGAGAACACGCCGTGCGCCGGGCCGGTGACGAGTCCGACGGTGAGCGTATCGCCGTCCGGGTCGGAGTCGTTGTTCCGCACGCCGCCGACCGGGCTGGCGTAGGTGCTCCCCTGCGGGATCGTCACCGCGTCCGCCGCCGCCACCGGGGCGCGGTTGGAGCGGTTCACCTGGATGAACACCGTCGCCGCCGGGCTGGTCAGCGGCGGGCCGCCGGCGGTCGCGTCGTCGGTGACCGCGAAGGTGAACGAGTCCGGCCCGTCGTACCCGGGGAACGGGGTGTACGTCACCTGCCCGGTCGCCGGGTCGAAGCCGGTCAGCGCGCCGTGGCGCGGGGCGGTGAGGATGGTGAACGTCAGCCCCTGCGCGGTCTCCGGGTCACCGTCGTCGGCCCAGAGCGCCAGCACGAGCGAGCCGTTCGCCGGCCCCACGACCGACTGCGTGAACGCGACGGGGGGGGCGTTCACCGGCCGCACCGTGACCGTCACGGTCCCGACCGACGACTCGCCGTTCGCGTCCTCGACCCGGTAGGTGAACGAGTCCGTGCCGCCGTCCGGGGTCACCCCGGCGTACGGCGTGTAGACGACGGTCGTCCCGAACACCTGGACCGTCCCGAAGGCCGGCGCCGACTCGACCGTGACCGTGAACGGCCCGTCGCCGAGCCCGGTGTCGTTCGCCAGCACCGGGATGCTGACCGGCTGCCCCTCGTTCGTCGAGGGCGTGTCCGGCGCCGCCGCGGGCACGGAGCCGAGCTTGAGCAACTCGATGTTCTGGTACGAGACGTTCGCCACGCTCCCCGCGCCGGGGGCCAGGCGGCCGGGGTACGACCCCACGAGCACCAGCCGGTCGCCGGCCGCGTGCGGGCCGCCGTCCACGGTCAACGGGAGCGGCCCGGGGGTGACGGTGAACGTGTCGTCGGCGGGGCCGCCGGCGACCGCGAGCGCGTCCACCCCGCGGCCCGCCTTCACCGTAAGCCGGCCGGCGAACTGGACGACGCCACCCGCGACGGTGACGTCTTCCGGGGCCGCCGAGTCGACCAAGACCTGCAACTGCTCGACGGTCCCGGCCGGCGCTTCGACCGTCAGCCCGGCGGCCGCGGCGGTAACGAGCCCGCCCGCCATCAGCCAGAATTCCGCGGCGTTCGTCCCCGAGAGAACGGCCGTGGCGATCGCGCCGGGGACCACCGAGACGAGCGTAAGCCAACCGCCGCGGGTGTCCACCGCCGTGCGGCCCATCCCGGCGTAGCGGATCGTGCCGTAGCCGGCCTCGGTCACGGCCCCGGTGAGGTCGGGAATCAGGATCACGTCGCCGCCCGAGCCGATCACGGTCAGGTCGTTCACGATTGCCGATTCGGCGGCCTCGCTGTCGATCAGCACGCCGCCGGCGAACGGGTGGTTCGCGGCGACGGCGAAGTGGTCGGAGCCGGTGAGGCCGAGCACGGTGAGCTGGTCGGCGGACACGCGGACCTCGTGGCCGTCGCCGCCGGCGTAGCCGAGGGCGACCGTGCCGTCGGCCGAGACGCCGACGGTGTCGTCGTACTCCGAGCCCCGAACCACCACGACCGTCGCGGCGACCGCGGCCTGCTCGAAGTTCCGGTACAGGAGCGCCAGCAGCGAAGACCCGTTCGCCGCGGTCGGGGTAACGAGCCCGGAGCCGGCGGCGAACCCGAACTCGACCGTCGCCCGCGGGGCGGTCACGGTCACCGCGTCGGCGCCCGACTGGCCGAGTCCGTCGGCCGTCAGCGACTCGACGCCGGTCAGCGTGACGCGGGTCGTCCCACCAAGGGTCAACAGGCCACCGCCCGCGGAGTCCGGCGCGTACGCGACCGAGTCGTCGCCGCCGCCGCCGGCGACGAGGAGGCTGTCCGAGCCGGCCCCGCCCGCGATCACGAGCTCCGCGGGGGCGAACGAGGGGTCCATCGCCCGCACCGTGACCGAGTCGCCGCCGCCGCCGAGGGTGACGACCAGTTTGCGCGTCGGGCTGCGGAAGCGCGTGTACTCGAACGTCGAGCCGGAGACCGCGGAGAAGCCGGACGGGCCGTCGGCGCCGACGGCGACGTCCGGGTTCGGCATGGTCGGGAGGTTGATGAACAGGTCGTCCGTCGTGCCGTCGAGCAGGACCGGCTCGACCTCGGCGAAGCTGACGAGCCCGCTCGTGCCGACCTGGATGGTGCCGGTCTCGGGGCCGTCGTGGTTGACGACGACCGTCTCGACGGCGTAGCCGGTGACGGCAATCCGGTCGTCGTCGCCGGGGCTCTCGCCGCCGGCGAACGACAGGCCGGCGGACGTGAGCGGGGCGCCGTTGGCGT
>JAFKFQ010000577.1 GCA_017308215.1 bacterium
GGCCCTGGGGCACCTCGACCGCGGCATCGCCGAGGCCGAGCAGGGCGACGTGGGGACCGGCCTCCACTGGCTGGCCCGGGGCGTCTCGGCCGCGCCCGACGGGGCCGACGCCCTCGTGTGGACGGCGCGGGCGAACCTGGGTTCCGCCGCGCCCACCGGGCCAGCAGCGCGGCCCGGCCGACGGGGCGGGCGCGGACCGGCTCGCCGGCCAGGTACCGCCGCAGGTCGTCGGCCAGCTCGGCGGCCGTCGCGTACCGCCGGTCCGGCTCCTTCTGGAGGCACCGCAGGCAGACCGTGTCCAGGTCGCGCGGCACCCGGTCGTCGAGCCGCCGCGGCGGCCGCGGGTCGTCGTACCGCACCTGATACAGCACGCCCTGCGGGGTGCCGACGAACGGCCGCTCGCCGGTGAGGAGCTCGTAGAGCACGACGCCGAGGCTGTACACGTCGCTCCGGGCGTCCACCGGCTCGCCGCCGCGGGCCTGCTCCGGGCTCATGTACGCGACCGTCCCCACGACCGGGCCGTCGGCCGTGTGGGTCTCGCCGGCGGCGTGCCACTGGGCCAGCCCGAAGTCCGTTAGCCGCGGCGCCCCCCCGTCGCGGAGGATGATGTTCGCCGGCTTCACGTCCCGGTGGACGACCGCCAGCCCGTGGGCGTGGTGAAGGGCGTCGGCGACGGCCGCGACGACACCGGCCGCCTCCCGGACCGACGGCCGGCCGCCCTCCAGCCGCTCGGCCAGGGTCGGCCCCGGGACGTACTCGCTGACGACGTACGGCACCCCGTCGGCCTCGCCGACGTCGAGCGCCTTCACTACCCCGGGGTGGTCCAGCTGGGCCGCCACCCGGGCCTCCCGGAGGGCGCGGGTGGCGGCCCCCGGCGGCGCCCCGGCCGGGAGCCGCAGCGCCTTCACCGCAACCGGCTTGGTCAGCCCGGCGTCCCACCCCCGGTAGACGGTGCCGAACGACCCGCGGCCGAGCACCGCCTGGAGCTCGATCCGCCCGAGCCGGTGCGGGACCGGGAACGGGTCGGCCCGCGGGGGCCGCGGCGCGCGGCGGGCGAAGGCGTCCTCGTCGGCGAAGTACTTCCGCAGCCCGTCAGCCAGGTCGGGGTAGCGCGACACGAACGCGGCCCGGTCCGGCAGCTGGCCCGAGTCGCGGTCGGCTAGGTACTCGGCGATGGCCGCGTCGAGCCGCTCCGACGCGCGCGGGCCGGCATCGCCGCTCACGGACCGCCTCCCAGAACCGCGCGGAGGGTCTCCATCGCCCGGCGGAGGTGCCCCGCCACCGCCGCCTTCGTCCGCCCCGTCCGCTCGGCGGTCTCCTTCAGCGTCAGCCCGTCGAGGTGGTGTAGCGAGACGGCCAAAAACTGGTCGAGCGGGAGTCCGGCCAGGGCGTCCGCCAACCGCAGCAGCGCCTCCTCCTGCGCCGCGCCGCTGCTGGGTGACGGGCCGGCGGCCGCGAACCGACACAGGGCGTCCGACGAGCGGCCCACGTCGTCCTCGATCGGCCCGATGCGGCGGTAGTCGCGCTTCTTCCGCAACTGCTGCTTCTCGATGTCCTTGATCGTGTTGGTAAGAACCGTACCGAGCCAGCCCCGGTACTCTTCAGCCGTCTGTCCGCGGAACTGGTCGCCGCAGCGGATCGCCTCGATGATCGCTAACTGCACAACATCCTCCGGCTCGCCGTAAGACTGGAGAGCGGCGGACCAGTTCCGCCGCACGATGACGAGGAGGTATCCGCGGTAGCGATCAGGCTCGAAGACGGTCGCGGGCGACGACATGGGCGGGCACCCAAGAAGTTAGGCGACAGACGCGCAGAAGCAGACCGGTTTTTTCCCTTCGTATTACGGCGGTATCAGTGGCAGGACAATACTCCGATCGTTTGTGGTACCGTAAAGCACGCACACACGCTCGGCCGCGTGCGTCCGTCCGACCGCCCCCTTACCCGCAAGCCCGCCCGGATCCCGATGGACCTGGCGACACCCGCCCGACGACAGGCGGGTGATGACCGACTCACCACGCGGCTCCGGCGCGGCCGTAGGAAAGGGGGTTAACTGTGATTCCGTCTCGGCAGCCGTAACGGTTGCCCCACCAGACGGAGGCACGACCGGGGTCCGGTCGCTCGACGAAGAGTGAACCATCCTCTGTTACGCCGCACTCGCCACGAGTACCACTCGACACATCGGAAGTGGTAACCAGTGGGCCCGCGACGTCTCGGTCGAGGAACACCGCATCGCTCACGGACCGAGCCGGGTAGGGAACACACGAGCCAGATGCGACAGAGTACACTGACCTTCCCCAAGATCCGTGGACACGAGGTTAACGGTGTAGACTCAGTCCAAGGAGCCCGCCGATGCCTCGCAAGCGTTCGACGTACACGGCCGAGTTCAAGCTCCAGGCCGTGAGGATGATCACCGACCAGAAGCTCGCGGTGGCCGAGGTCGCCCGCCGCCTCGACGTTGGGGAGAACCTGCTCCGCACCTGGAAGAAGGCGTTCGAGGAGCGCGGCAGCGACGCCTTCCCGGGGCACGGCCACCCGACGCCGGCCGACGACGAGCTGCGCCGGCTCCGGGCCGAGAACGCCCGGCTGCGGGCCGAGCGGGACTTGTTAAAAAAAGCCGCCGCGTACTTCGCCAGCCCGCCGAGCTGACGTTCGGGTTCATCGCCGAGAACGCCGCCAAGTGGCCGGTCGCCTGGATGCGCGAGGCGCTGGAGGTGTCGGCCAGCGGGTACTACGCCTGGGCCGCCCGGCCCGACAGCCCGGCCGAGCAGCGGCGGCAGGAGCTGGTCGGGGCCATCGAGGAGGTCCACGCCGAGGTGCGGCAGCGGTACGGGAGCCCGCGGATGACGGCCGAGCTGAAGGCGCGGGGGTACGAGTGCTCCGAGAACACGGTGGCCAAGCTGATGAGCGCCCACGGCATCCGGGCACGAGCGCCGCGGCGGTTCGTCCGCACCACCGACTCGAACCACCGCCTGCCGGTGGCCGAGAACGTCCTGGCCCGCGACTTCGCCCCGGCGGGGCCGAACGAGTCGTGGTGCGCGGACATCACGTACATCCCGACGGGCGAGGGGTGGCTGTACCTGGCGGTGGTCGAGGACCTGTTCAGCCGGATGGTCGTGGGGTGGGCGATGGCCGGGACGATGGGGAGCCGGCTGGTGGTCGATGCCCTGGAGATGGCGATCCGTCGTCGGCTCCCGGGCGAGGGGCTGGTGGCCCACTCGGACCGGGGGAGCCAGTACGCCAGCGACCACTACCAGCGGGTGCTGGCGTCCGAGGGGATCGCGTGCAGCATGAGCGGGGTCGGGCAGTGCTGGGACAACGCCCCGGTCGAGAGCTTCTTCGGCCGGCTGAAGTGCGAGCTGGGGACCGAGGTGTACGCCACCCGCGACCAGGCGCGGGCGGTGCTGTTCGAGTACCTGGAGGTGTTCTACAACCGCGTCCGGCTTCATTCCTCCCTGGGGTACGTGTCCCCGGTGGACTTTGAACGGGCGTACCACCAGTCCCACCGTTAACTTCGTGTCCACTTTTCGTGGGGAAGATCAGTTGGCAGGCCGCAGCCGCGACGGGCCGGGGTCGGCGATCACGAACCCGTACTCCTCCGGCGTGTCCGGCGTCACCCGCACCCCGTCGATGACCCGGTCGACGACCCCGGCGGCCCGGAGCTGCCCCGCGAGTTCGGCCCTCGCCCGATCGGCCTCGCCGGCGAGGTGGCGGGCGAGGAGCTGGCGGTACCGCAGGACATGGTAGGCGGTGACCCCGTTGAGTCGGTGCGTCGCCAGGAGGAGGGAGTACAGGAGGGTCGTCCCGCTGCGATGCGGGCCGGTGATGAACACCGGCTCGACCGGGATGCCGGCCAGCCGGTGCAGGTGCAAGGCGTCGGGGTTGCGGCCCACGGGGGTGGCCTCGGGGGAGGGAGTCGCGGCCCGCGGCCGTGTCGCTTGCTCTTGTGATATCCCGCCCCGGCCCGCGTTCCGCCATCCCCGCCAGAACCAGGGAGTGGGCCGGGCTTGACCCTCGTGACAGGCTGGCTGAGCGACATGGCGGGACGGCCGAGACGGAGACCCCGAAGGCTACCGCAGTTCTACCGCAACAGGGGCCTGATTACCGCACTACCTTGGTGTTCCTTGCGCGGCCTCGCACGCCTTGCAACGACCACGGATCCTGGTAAACTGTGGAAATCGCAGCGGTTTCGTGACCCAGGCCGGCGGCGTCCATCCGCCTGAAAATCGCTAGGTCCCCAGTTCAACCCTGGGACTGCCCACTTGAAGTAAAGCACCTCGGCTGAAGCACTTACGCTTACCCTGGGATGGTCCCGGGCGCGGCCGGAAGCCCTTGGTTTCGTGGTAGTCCTACCACGATTCCCTTCCGGAGCCGCTCACAATGGCCCGCCGCAGGCAGTCCGTCCCCTCCTACCTCCTCCACAAACCGACCGGTCAGGCCCGCGTCCGCATCAACGGCACCGACATCTACCTCGGCCGGTATGACTCCCCCGAGAGCCGGGCCGAGTACGCCCGGATCGTCACCGAACTCGCCGTCTGCCCGATACCGGACGCCCCCGAGGCCGCCCGCACCACCCGCCGGGACGTGACGGTCAACGAACTCCTCCTCGGGTTCTGGGGGTACGCCGAGGCCCACTACCGCCGGGCCGACGGCACCCCGACCAACGAGCTCCCCCAGTTCCGCCAGACGTTCCGCCTCGTCCGCGAGTTGTACGGCCACACCCCGGCACACGAG
Organism: bacterium; assembly: GCA_017308215.1. GTDB lineage: Bacteria > Planctomycetota > Planctomycetia > Gemmatales > Gemmataceae > Urbifossiella. The sequence continues at coordinate 4,732 of JAFKFQ010000577.1, forward strand.
TTCGGCCCGCTCGCCCTCAAGGCGGTCCGCCAGAAGATGATCGAGGCGGGGTGGAACCGGAAGCTCGTCAACCAGCGGGTCGGTCGGGTCCGTCGGGCGTTCCGGTGGGCGGTCGAGAACGAGCTCGTCCCGCCGGCGGTCCTCCAGGCGCTCAAGGCGGTGGCCGGACTCCAAGCCGGGCGGACGAGCGCCCGCGAGCCGGCCCCGGTCCTGCCGGTCGCGGACGCGGACGTACGCGCCACGCTCCCGTTTCTGGGGTCGGTGGTCCGGGGGATGGTCGAGGTCCAACTCCTGACCGGGATGCGGCCCGGCGAGGTGTGCCGGCTCCGGCCGTGCGACATCGACGCGACCGGGGACGTGTGGGTGTACCGCCCGGGCCAGCACAAGACCCGGCACCGGGGGAAGGAGCGGGTGGTGGCGATCGGCCCCCGGGCGCGGGTGGTACTCGATCACCTCGCCCCGGCCGAGCGAACGGGTCATTACTTCGACCCGCGGCGAGCGGTGGCGGAGTTCCGGGCGGCGCGGGCGGCGGGCCGGAAGACCCCGCGGTACGCGTCGCACATGGCCCGGAACGCGGCCGTGCGGGTGGCGAACCCGAAGCGTGAGCCGGCCGAGCGGTACACGGTCAGCAGCTACGGGCACGCGGTCGCCCGTGCGGTCGAGCGGGCGAACCGGCGGCGGGAGCATCTGGCCGGAGCGGGGAACTACGACCTGGTATCGCACTGGCACCCGAACCAACTCCGCCACGCCCACGGGACCGAGGTCCGCCGGCGATTCGGGCTGGAGGCGGCGCAGGTCGCCCTCGGACACGAGCGGGCAGACGTGACCCAGGTGTACGCCGAGAAAAACCTCGCCCTCGCCGCCAAGGTGGCGGCCGAGATCGGGTAGTCGGAACAACCCTCCCGCTTCAACCGCGAGAATGTTCAAAGCGGTTCTCTGGCTCTGACTACGCCGGTCGGGTCGGTCGATAGGATTTGGATGGTCAGAGCCAGCGGGGAGCGAATCGCCTGAGCGGAAGCCGGTATCCCCTGAAAAGCAGGGCGAAACCGAGGGTGTGTCACCGTCTGTAATCCTTCTCGCCACGGTAACGGCTCGTCTCGCGTAACTCGGACGCGACACGGCCAGCAAGGGGGAGTGAGAATGGGACGATCCCTAGCGTCGGAAGGCTGCAATTCTCGCCGACGCTAGAGATCGTCCCTAGTCCTTGAAGGGGTCCACGACGTCCTTGCCCGCCATCGCCACCCCGATCGGCTTCAGGGTGTGGAGTACCCGGACCGACTCGGCGTGGTAGCCGAGCACTTCCGGGAGGCGCTTGTAGCACTGCGGGGCCTCGTCGAGGTCGGCCCCCCGGAGCTCGACGCCCGCGTCCGCCACCCACTTCATCATCTCGTCGTGCCGGACCAGGCCCGGCTGCCGCTGCTTCTTGCCGGCCTCGTCCGTGACGAACTTGCCGACCGCGGCCCGCCGGCCGATGACCCGCCCGGCCCCGTGGACGGTCGAGTACAGGGACGCCTTCGCCTCCTCGTGCTCGACCCCCTCGATGATGACCGAGACGTCGCCCATCGACCCGCCGACGAACCCCTTCTGGCCGGGGAACGCCGGCGTCGCCCCCTTCCGCACCACCCACAGGTCGCGGTCGCCGTGGCGCTCCTTCCACGCGAAGTTGTGGTGGTTGTGGATCTCCTCGAGGACGTTCGCCCCGAGGATGTCGGCGACCTTCCGGCACACCCAGTCCCGACCCGCGTAGGCGTACTCGCCCGCCAGGTGCATCGCCCGGAGGTACTGCTCGCCGAGGTCCGACGCCACCGGGATGGTGACCGGGTCGACCATCATCCCGTCCCGGCCGCCCGCGAGCGCCAGGAACCGGGTGGCGAGCTTGTGGCCGAGGCCGCGGCTGCCGAAGTGCACGCCGCACCACACGCGCTCCCGCTCGTCCACGAACAGGTCGACGTAGTGGTTGCCCGAGCCGACGGTACCGAGCTGGGCGGCCGCGTCCGCCTTCAGGCCGCGGTACGGCTCCTCCGCCCACAGCGGGTCGTCGAACAGTTCGTGCTCGACCCGCTCGGCGTTCTTCCGGCCCACCCCGAACGAGATGTTGCGGAACACGTCGTCCATGATCGTCTTGATGTTCGCGCGCACCTCGGCCGCCGGCGCGTCGAGCCGGACGGCCTTGTTCCCGCACGCGATGTCGTACCCGACGCCCGACGGCGAGACGCGGTCCTCGTAGGCCACGACGCCGCCGATGGGCACGGCGTAGCCCGGGTGCCCGTCGGCCATCAGGGCCGCGTGGTCGGCGTCCTTCCGGCAGTTCTTGATCTGCTCGATCGCGTTCGGGTCGTGCCGGCCCCAAACCGGGATGCCGTCAATGACCTGGTACATGGGCGTGTCTCCTTCGTTCTCGTCCTACGCGGGACGTTCTCCCGAAGACGGACAGGACGGGGCCGGGGCGGTGGAGGTTCGGGGTACAGTCACCTCCACCGCCAGGCGTGAGCCGTTCACGTCCGAGGGCCGCACCGCCTGTTGATCGGTTCGTGGGGCCATCCCGGTCGTGCTCGGGAGAGTGCCAATCGTCGTCCGCATGGCGTGAGTATCTACCGCCCGCCCGTGGTCATCCTGCTTCGCGATCCTGAGCCGCCCCCCCGCCCCTCCGCCGCGTGTGATCCTGCGTGAACGGCGCGATCCCGCCCCACACGGTGAGTCCCAGCAAACCGACCCCGACAGCGCCGGCACCACCCCGAGCGGGTCGGTAGCCCCGCCTGAGGTCGAGGCGGCCGGGTGAGCCGGGCTCAACCGACATTGCACGGGGGCGGATATAGTGGTCGAGTGTTCACCATGGGCCCCGATTCACCCTTAACCCGCGTGGCGTGGAACTGCCTTCCTCCGACAGCCGACGCGGCACATTCCATCCATGCCCGACCTGCAATCCGACATCGCTTCCCTCGAGGGATGGTTCGCCGACGCCTTTGGCGAGTACGGCGACGGCGACGGCCTCTCGCTCTATCTTTTCGCCTACGACGGGGTCGTGCCGGCGCCCCCCTCCTGCGTCGAGGACCTCTACATCCCGCCGGACTACTTCCGCGGGATGACGTGGGTGTGGGACGAGGTGGCGGCCGGGACGGTCACCGACCCCCTCGGCCAGGAACACTCGTACCTCCTGCGCACCGCCGGGGCGGGGGGCCGGAGTCGGGCCGCCCACGAGACGTTCCTCCGCCTCGCCGGGCAGGCGGGGGCGCTGTACCACCGCCTCGACGCGGGGGCGGCACCGCCGTCGGTCGGCAACACCCCGTGGCTGGTGTGGGCGAGGGCCGTCTACACCTACCTCAAGGGCCAGGGGTTCGTGGTCGAGGGACCGGGGTTCAGCCGCGTCCGATCCCTGTTCGCGGCCTCGACCCGGACGCTCGCCCTCATGACCCGGGGGCGGGCGGACGGCCGGTTCCCGGCGTGCCCCGGGAGCCTCCGCCCGGGGTTGCCGGGGGTGCCCACCGAGGCCCGCTTCCGGATCGTCCCGTGCGACGCCATCCCTCCGCCGACACCGGAACTCGAAGCGAAGCTGGTTCTTGAGACCGACGAGCCCGCTCCGGATGTGGGCCGGCTTGTAGCCATCCGGGACAAGGCTCCGCCCGGCGAGCCCGAGGCCGCGTGGGAGGCGGGCTGGTCGTGGGCGGGCCCGCCGGCCGGGACCGACTGGCGCCGGTGCCTCAAGTTCGGCCGCAACCCGTTCCTCGGGGTCGGAAGGCCGCCGGCCGTGTGCACCTGGCTCCCGCCGAACTGGCACGGGGAGCTGTTCCCCCTCGGCCGCAAGCCCGAGCACGTCGCAGGCTGGGCGGGGACGGTCCGGTGGCTTCTCGACCGGCCCGAGGTCGAGACCGCGCCACCCGGGCACCCGGTGTACGGCTGGGCGACCCTCCTCGAGTGTACCCGGCTCCTGGCTCGCCACCACGGGGTGATCGACGGCGGTCGGCTGAACGACCCGCTGCCGACGGACCTCTCCGCCGCGCGGATGGAAGCCCGGACGCTGCTCCTCGGGATCGAGGCCGGTGGCGCCGCCGCCCCGGTCAACGGAGCGGCGAGCGATGTCCCGCCGGAAGTGGAAGGCGAGACCGGAACGGAGAGAGGTGGGGCGGGTGCGGAAGGTGACGCCGACGTCCCGCCGGAGTGCGCGGACCTACTCGCCGCGGCCGAGTCGCTCGCGATCAAGGGGAAGGGGCTGAAGACCATTCGGCTCATCGTCGAGAAGCGGGGACGCGCCCACCTCGCGGACATCGCCGCGGTCCGGGGGTGGGTGGAGGGCGTCGAGCTCCTCCAGGGGCGGTGGAACTCGGCGCGGACCGACCTCAACGTCCGACTGGCCCGGAAGGGCCTTTGGATCGGGACCCACGACTCTGTTACTTACATCGAGCGAATCGGACCCGTCGAGCCAGCCCGCCCTGCCGAACTGCCCCGCTCGGGGCAGACGAAGAAGGGTCGGAAGAAATAGCGGTGGAATAGCGGTTCTCTGGCGAGAACCTGGCGCCGGCCGCGGCGAACGATGCCCCTGCAACCCTTGCGAGGAGGCACCGCGGCCGATGAGCACCTCGACCCCTTCCCCCACGCCCTACCGCCGGCTGAGCGAGTTCCAGGGGCGGCTCCCCGGCCACCGCCGGAACGCCCGCCTGCACCTGTCCACCCTCATCCGGTGGTGCTCGAAGGGGGTCAAACTCCCCGACGGCACCCGCCTCCGCCTCCGCGCCGACCGCCTTGGAGCTCGGTGGCTGACCACCGACGCGTGGTGGCAGGAGTTCGTGGACCGCCTCACCGCGACCCACGCGCCCGACGCCCCCATCCCCCTCCGCTCCGCGGCCGAGCGGTCCCGCGCCTCCGTCGCCGCGGGGGAGCGCCTCCGGTCCCTCGGCATGTGACGCGAACGGCCCCGGGATCACCCGGGGCCGCCCGACTTTCGCCCCCGGGGTTGGCAGACCCCGG
>JAFKFQ010000578.1 GCA_017308215.1 bacterium
GGATCGATTCCGGGCGCAGACGGAAACGCTGTCCGACGCGGCAGATGCCGAGTCGGACAAGCGGGGTGATCGCAAGCCATAGCGCCCCGCCTCGCCTTGCCACGGCTTCGATCGCGTCGCGCCGCGACAAGGCGGCAGGCCGCGATCAGCTGTGGCGCCGCCGCCGCTCGACGGCAGGGATGCGCAGCATCTGGCGGTACTTCGTCACCGTGCGGCGGGCGACCGGGTAGCCGGCGTCGTTCAACTTCGCCACCAGTTCCTCGTCCGACAGCGGGTTCGCCTTGTCCTCGTCGCTCACCAGTTCCATGAGCTTCTGCTTCATCACCTCGTAGGCCACGTCTTCCTGCGTCTGGTCGTTCTTCTTGCCGCCGCCGAAGAAGCGCTTGAGTGGGAACACGCCGCGCGGCGTCTGCACCCACTTGTCGTCCACGGCCCGACTCACGGTCGTGACGTGGACCTTCACCTGGTCGGCGATCTGCTGCATCTTCAGCGGGTGGATGTGCTCCGGCCCGGCGTCGAGGAACGCCCGCTGGTGGTCGATGATCGCCTTCGTCACCTTCATCAGCGTGTTGCGGCGCTGCTCGACGGCCGAGACGAGCCACTGCGCCGACTGCAACGACTTCCGCAGCTTCTCCTTCGCCGCCTCGTCCAGCCCCTTCGACTTGTACAGCTCGAAGTACCGCTTGCTGATGCGGATGTTCGGCACCCAGTCGTCGGTCAGCCGGATGTCGTAGTCGCCGCTGTCGTTCCGCTCGACCACCACGTCGGGCACGACGTACTGCGTGCCGCTGTCGGCGAACTTGAGGCCGGGCTTCGGGTCGAGGTGGTGCAGCGCGGCGACCGCCTCCTGGATGGTCGCGATGTCGAACCGCGTCGTCTTCTGGATGACCGGGATGCGGTTGTACGCCACGTCCTCCAGGTGGTCACGAACGAGCACCCGCAGCGTGTCGCAGCAGGGCGTGTCGGGCGTGATCTGGAGGAGGAGGCATTCCTTCAGGTCGCGGGCGCCGACCCCGGGCGGGTCGAGCTTCTGGATGACCGTGACCAGGACGTCCTCAACGTCCTCTTCGGTCACGAGTTGGTCGTAGGTCTGGGCGATCTCGGCGAGCGTGACCGGCGCGAACGTCTCGCGCGCCTCTGACTCGTCGTCGTCCTCCTTGCGCTTGGTCTTAATCCGCGAGCCGAGGTAGCCGGTGCGGTCGATGAAGCTGCACACGTGCTTGGCGAGCGCCCGCTGCTCCGGGTCGAGTTCCAGCTCGCCGAGCTGTTCGTCGAGGTGGTCCTGGAGCGACCGCGGGCGGTCCGGCATGTTCGCCATCGCGTCGAGCTTGCGGTCGCCTTCCTCCTCCAGCGCCGCCCGGCTGACGCGGTGCTCCTCGTTGAAGTGGTCGTCCCAGTCGCGGTTGAGTGCCTCCAGCCGGTTGAACTCCAGGTCGCCGGTCTCGTCGTGCTTGAGCGGCGCGTCCGGGTTGAATTCGGGCTCGGCTCCCTCGTCCTGGTCGCCGAGGTGTTCTTTCTGCTCCAGGAACGGGTTCTCCTGGAGTTCCTTCTCGATCTTCGCCTGCAGGTCGATGATCGGCAGCTGCAGGATTTCCATCGACTGGATCATCCGCGGAGCGAGGACCATTTTCAGGTCCATCCGCGTGTGCATGTCCATGCCGATCCGCATCCCGCTCATGGCCGCTCCGTCATATGTCGGCCCGATCTGTCCTGGGGGAAGCTCGGGTCTGAAGGTCAGAACGCCCGGCGCCCGTCGAGGGCGTCGGCTAGCATCTGCGCATTCGCCAACTCAAGGGACGCACCACTGGGCAATCCGCGTGCCAACCGCGTGACCGCCGCCCCGCTCCCCGCCAGCACGTCCGCCGCGTAGAGGGCGGTGCCGTCGCCTTCGAGCGTCGGGCTCGTCGCCAGGATCACCTCCCGCACCCCGCCGCGTTTCACGCGCTCGACGAGCGGCGTGAAGGTGAGGCGATCCGGCCCGATTCCGTCGAGCGGGGCGAGCCGACCGCCGAGCACGTGGTAGAGCCCGCGGAAATTCCCAGCCCGCTCGAACGAGGTCACGTCTCGCGGCGTCTCGACCACACACACCACCCCGGCGTCGCGCCGTGGGTCCGAGCAGATTTCGCAGACTTCCCTGTCAGTGAGGGTGAAACATTCCCGACACGGCCGGACCCGCGCGGCGACCGCCTGCAACGCCTCCGCGAGCCGGGTTGCGTGAGACCGGTCACCCGACAGTAGGAAGTGGGCAATCCGCTCGGCACTCTTTGGGCCGATCCCGGGGAGCTTCGTCAGCTCCTCCACCAGCCGGTCGATCACCCCCGCCTTCTCGCCCACGGCTCCGCCCCTCATTCACCATAACCGCTAGAACGGAATGTTCACGTCAGGATCGTCCTCCACGACCACGTCCGGCCCGTCCGCCTCGGCGGCGAGGTGGTCGGCGGCGACGACCGACACGACCAGCCGGCGGTCGAACACGGCGACGACGATCTCGCCCGGGCCGCCGATGGCCGGCGGCGGTTCGACTACGAGCGTGAGCGTGTCGTGGTCGGGCAGTGTCACCCGGTCCGCCCGCACGGTGTACTCCTTGCCGGTCCGGAGTGACACGACGAACTCGCGCACGACGCACCCCCGCGGTTAGCCGAGCCCGGGAAGGCCGCCGCCGAGCATCCCGGCCGGCAGCCCCATGTTCTCCGCCATCTTCGCCGACGCCGCCGCGACCTGTTCGCGGGCCTTCGCCAGCGCCTGGTTCACCGCCGCGGCCACGAGGTCTTCGAGCACCTCGCGGTCGTTCAGCGCCAGCACCTCGTCGCTGATCTTCACCGACAACACTTCCAACTTCCCGTTCGCCTTCGCGGTGACGTACCCGGCCCCGGCGGTCGCCTCGGCGGTGATGGTGCCGACCTGCGCCTGGAACTTCCCGATCTCCTCCTGGAGCTTGCCGCGGTTCCCCATCAGGGACATCATCGCGCCGAGTTCCTTGAACATGCTCACGCCTCGTCGGGGTCGTCGGTCGGCCCGGCGGCCGCGGGCCGGGCGGGGGCGGCGGTCGGATCGAAGGCGTCGTCCGCGTGCCACATCTGGGCGCCGAGCGCGTCGGCCGCCCGCTTGAAGAGCGGCAGCGTCATCAGCGCTTTCTTCCGCTCGGCCACACTCGGCCCGGCCGGCGCCGCGGGGGCGGCGGATGTGGCGGGCGTCGGCCCGCTCGCCGGGGCATCGAACCGGACCGTGACCGGCTGACCGGTGACTCGCTTGAGCGCGTCCTGCACCCGCTGGACGCCCAACTCCGTCGCACACGCCTGATATGAGTGATTATATCCGGGAGGAAAACGGATTACCAGAGAATTTGGCCCGAAAATTGCAGGAAGAAGTGACGATTCGAGCTGCTTGGCGAGAATCGGCGAGCGTTCCAGCAAGACCTGTTGAGCGGCCCGCCACACTTCCGTGACTGTCGCCTCGGTCAACATCAGTGTAGCAGACGCGGTGCCGTCGGCCGAATTATCACTTCCGTTCCGTCCGTTCGCCAGTGTCAACGGCCCGTTTTTTTTTACGCCGTCTGAAGCCGGTACGTTTTCGCTCAATCGCGGCGCACTGCTGCCCGCCGGCGCCGCAATTGCCACGACACCCTGTGACAGCGACTGGAGCAACTGACCCACTGCGAGTGACTCGTCCATCCGTGCGAGACGGACGACCGCTATCTCAAGTAGCACCTGAGCGTGTCCGCTGCCGCGGATGCGGGCTTTCGTCGTCGTCCACACATCCAGGCCAGACAGGATCGTATCAAGGTTCAAACCCGCAGCACGCTTGACGACCGCTTCGTGAACGAGGGGCGAAGCCGGCACTTCTTTCAACTCCGGGGCACAATTCACCAGCATCAGCGCCCGCCAGTACTCGATCAGTTGATCGAGCAACTCACCGACCTGAAGGCCGCGGTCGATCCACTCGCCCAGGAGTTTGAGTGCCTTCGTCGGGTCGCGCTCGAGGATCGTGGCGGCGAGCGCGACCACGCGGTCGTCGCCGGCGGTGCCGAGGACCGCGTGGACGTGCTCCGCGGTGAGCCGCCCCGGCGCCGAGGCGAGGAGTTGGTCGAGGAGCGACTGCGAGTCGCGCATCGAGCCGGCGGCGCGGCGGGCGACGAGCTTCAGCGCGTCGTCGTCGGCCTGGTGCCCCTCGCGCTCGACGATGCTCTTGAGCTGGTCGAAGATGCGGCCGGGGCCGACGTGGGCGAAGTCGAACCGCTGGCACCGCGACAGGATGGTGACCGGGATCTTCTGCACTTCCGTGGTGGCGAAGATGAACTTCACGTGCGGCGGCGGCTCCTCCAGCGTCTTCAGCAGCGCGTTGAACGCCGACGTGGAGAGCATGTGGACTTCGTCGATGATGTAAATCTTGTACCGGCCGCGGGTGGGGCGGAAGCCGACGTTCTGCCGCAGGTCGCGGACCTCCTCCACCTTGTTGTTGCTGGCGCCGTCGATCTCCAGCACGTCCACGTCCTCGCCGGCGGCGACGGCGCGGCAGCTCTCGCACCGGTCGCACGGCGTCGCGGTCGTTCCCGTCTCGCAGTTGAGCGCCTTGGCCAAAATGCGCGCGGCGCTGGTCTTCCCGACGCCGCGCGCGCCGGTGAACAGGTAGGCGTGGGCGACGCGGCCCGATTGCAGCGCGTTGACGAGCGCCTGCGCGACGTGCTCTTGCCCGATGAGTTCGCCGAACTGTTGCGGGCGGTAGCGCCGCGCGACGACCGTGTACTCGGCCGCGACGGGATCGGGGGGAGAGGGTTGCTTCGCCATACGGGCACGTCCTGCGCGGGCACCAACACCACCGGTATCCTACCCGCGGCGCGGGGCCGGTGCCATCACAGTCGTGACAACGGCCGGCGGGGCGTGGCGGGCACCGGCGCGGCCGGGTACGATTTCCGCACCGCCCGCCCCGGAGGAACCGTCATGCCCCGCCGCGTTACCCGAGCCTCGGCCCTCACGCTCGCCCTCGCGCTCACCCTCGGCGCCGACTGGCCGCAGTTCCGCGGTCCGGTACGCGACGGGCACTCCGCCGACACCGGCCTTCTCAAGGCGTGGCCCGCGGGCGGGCCGAAGCTCCTCTGGACGTACACCGACGCCGGCGTCGGCTACTCCGGCCCCGCCGTGGTCGGTGACGTGCTGTTTACCTGCGGCGGTAAGGGCGCCGACGAGTTCGTCTTCGCCCTCGACCTGAAGGCGAGCCCGCCGAAGGAACTCTGGGCGGCGAAGATCGGCCCGCTGTTCACGTGGCAGGGGAACAGTTGGAACGCTGGCCCGAACGTCACGCCGACGGTGGCCGACGGCCACGTCTACGCCCTCGGCGGGTTCGGCGATCTCGTGTGCGTGGACGCCAAGAGCGGCAAGGAAGCGTGGCGCGTCAACCTCGGCAAAGACCTGAACGGCGAGGTGAACCCGATCGGCGGCGGCTTGGAGCGGCCGACCCCGCTCGGCTGGGGCAACGCCGCCGCGCCGCTCGTGGACGGCGACCAGCTCGTGTGCGTCCCTGGCGGCAAGCGCGGCCTCTTCGCCGGGCTCGACAAGGCGACCGGCAAGGTGCGGTGGCGCAGCGCCGCGGTGACCGACCAGGCGCCGTACTCGTCGCCGGTGGTGGCGACGATCGACGGGGTAAAGCAGTACGTCAGCGCGACGAACAAGGGGCTCGTCGGCGTCGGCGCGACGGGCGACGTGCTGTGGCGCTACACCCGCCCGAAGGCGTTCGACGACGTGGTGATCTCGACCCCGGTCGTCCACGACGGCGTCGTCGCGGTGAGCGTCGGATTCGGCGAGGGGATCGACGCGGTGAAGGTGACGGGCAGTGGCGGCGCGTTCACCGCGACGCCGCTGTACGCCTCGAAGGAGATTCAGAACCGCGACGGTGGGCTCGTGCGCGTCGGCGACAAGCTGTGCGGCCACTCGGAGCGGGGCGGCTGGGTGTGCGCCGAGTTCGCCACCGGCAAGGTGCTGTGGAACGAAGCGAAGGCACTCGGCCGCGGCACGATCTCGGCGGCGGACGGGCGGCTGTATTGCGTGGCCGAGAAGGGCGGCGTCGTAGTGCTGCTCGACCCGGCGGCGGACGAGTGGAAGGAGGCCGGCCGGTTCACGCTACCGCAGGCGTCGAAGCTCCGCAAACCGCAGGGGATGGTGTGGACGCACCCCGTTATCGCCAACGGCCGCCTCTACCTCCGCGACCAGGACTTGCTCTTCTGCTTCGACGTGAAGCCGTAGCGCGATCAGCTCACCACCGCCCCCGGGCGCTCGCCGCTGACCGACGCGCGGCGGATGAGCGCGTCGTGGGTGGCGATCTTGTACAGGTCGCCGAGCGTCGGGTAGTTGAAGCAGGTGTCCAGGAACAGCTTCGCCCCGCTCCCGCTCATCAGCGCGAGCAGCCCGATGTGCACCAGCTCGCTCGCCTGCTCGCCGATCACGTGGACGCCCAGGAGCGTCATGTCCGCCGCATCGAACACCAGCTTCAGGAACCCCGCCCGGTCGCCGATGATCTTGCCGCGCGGGTTCTGCGCGTAGTCCGCCCGCCCGACCACGATCGACCGCCCCTTCGCCAGCGCCTCCGGCTCGGTCAGCCCGGCGGAACTCACCTCGGGGATCGTGTAGATGCCGGCGGGGAGGAACTTCGCCACCGCCTCCTTCGCGTTCGACCCGAACATGTGGCACGCCGCCACCCGCCCCTGCTCGGCGCTCGTGCTCGCCAGCGCCGGGAACCCGATCACGTCGCCGACCGCGTAAATGTGCGGCACGGCCGTACGAAAGTGCTCGTCGACCGGGATGTGCCCCTTCGCGCTGACGCCGAACCCCGCCGCCGCCAGGTTCAGCTCCGCCGTGCGGCTCATCCGCCCGGCGCACACCAACACCTGATCGACCAGCAACTCGGTGCCGGACGTGAGCGTCAGCGCGGTTTCGCCGACGCGCGGGGTGTCGCAGCGGGTCGCCTTCTCGTTCCACCAGAAGCGAATGCTGCGCCACTGAAAAGGCATGGGGGCGGCGAACATGCAGGCGTACTCGGCGCCGATCACCCCGGCACCGATCACCGCCAGCGACCGCGGCAGCGCCGACAGGAACAGCAACTCGTCCGAGTCGTGGACGCGGCTGGTGTGGAACGGGAACAGCGGCGGGCGGACCGGCGCCGAGCCGATCGCCACCAGGATCTTGTGCCCGCGGACGTACAGCTCGCCACCCGGCGGGGTCGGCCGCTCGACGCGGACGGTGTGCGGGTCGAAGAAGCTGCCGGTGCCGTGGACGACCGTGACCCCGTAGGCGTCGAGGCGCGAGCGCATCTGCCCGGCCTCGGTCGCCTTGACCGCCCGCTCGTGGTGGAGCAGGTCGTTGACGGTGAGCCCGCGGCGGAGCGACAGGTCAACCCCGTGGAGCGCCCGGCTGCGGACGCCACTGAGCGCCAGCGCGGTTTCGCGGAGCGTCTTGCTCGGGATGGTGCCGGTGTTGACCGCCGCCCCGCCGACGAGCGGGGTGGCCTCAACGACCGCGACCTTGCGGCCGAGCAGCGCCGCCGCCTCGGCCGCGGCGGCACCGCCCGGTCCGGCGCCGATGACAACGAGGTCGAACGTCTGAGCCTCGGGCACAAGCGTGTCTCCGCTGGGGTGCGGCTATCCTAGCTCGGAAGCGACGGGCGACCGCTTCCGCCGCGCCGGTGCGTGTGGTATCACGGAGCCACCCCGTGAGGCGCTTCCCATGCCGCGCCGCCCCCGCGTGCCCCCGCGTGCCCCCGCCCGCCCCCGCCCGAGCCCGTCCGGTGACTCGCCTGGTGCGCTGCAACTGATCCTGCTGCTGGCGGTCGCGGGCGGGATGTTCGTCCTCTGCGCCGGCGGGTTCGGTGTCGCGTGGTTCCTGGCCGGCCGTCAGCCCGAGGGAGCGCAGGAGCGACCCGAGGCGCCGCCCCCGTCCGACCCTGGGCCACCGTCAGAGCCGGAGCCCGACGCCCCCTGGTTCCGCCGGGTGTGGGCGGTGGCACACGACGACGGCGGTAAGGGCAGGCTCCTCGCCGTCTCGGACGACGGCGCGCGGGTCTTCGCGCAGGACGCGCTCGGCGTCCGCGTGCTCGACGGCCGGACCGGGGGTGCGATCACCCGCCTCGCGGGTTCGGGCGTACCGACCGGCCGGGCCGAACTCTGGCCGGTCGGCAAGGACATGGTCATGCTCGCGGGCGCGCCGCAGCCGTTCCCCTCGCTGTGGCACGCGGCGACCGGGACGCAGCCCGGCGAGGTCGTGCCGGGCCGCGCCCTGCCGCCGGCCACCCCCGACGCACCAACCCGCTGGGCCGTCAGCCCGGACGGCCGGTATCTGTTCGTCGGCGCGCGGCCAAAGGTCGGCGGCCCGGCGGGCGGGATGATCCTGTTCAAGGTGTTCGAGGTCGCGTCGGCGCAGCCGGTGGCGCAGACCTGGTGGCAGGGCGGAAACGCCCGCTTCACCGCCGACGGGCAGCGCCTCTTCGTCGCCGAAACGACCGGCCGCTGCCGCTCGTTCCGCGTCGCCGGCGGCGTACAGGAGGCCGGGTGGACGTACCCCGCCAACGACGTCGCCGCGCCGCTCGTGTCGATGTCGGCCGACGGCGCGCTGCTGCTGTACGACGGCCGCCCGGCGGGGCTCGAGGCGGGCCGCTACCTGATCGACGGGAAGAACGGGCAGGTGCTGCGGGCGGTCGATGCCGACACGCTCGGGGTCACGCCAGACGGCCGCCACCTGTACGGCATCGGCGACGACACGGTGACGCTCAGCGCGGCACGGACCGGCGAGCCGATCGTCCGCGAACCGCTCCCGCCGGGGAGCGCGAAGGCGTGGGCATTCCGCGCCGACGGGACGGCGTTCGTCGTCCACGACCCGGAGGAGAAGGAGCTTCGCCTGTACGAGCTGCGCGGCCCGGTGCCGGACGAGCCGGCGGTCGCCACGCCGCCGGCGCTCAGCCCGGTGCCCGACCCACTCCCGCCGCTCGCGTTCGGCCCGCCGGTGCCGCCGTTCCCGCCGTTCGGCCCGCCGGTACCGCCGTTCCCACCGTTCGGCCCGCCGCCGATCGGTCCGCCGCCGCCGGTCGTAACCCCGAAGTCGTCCCCCGCGGTGGTCACGCCGCTCCCGCCGCCCCCACCCGCGCTGAAGGCGCGCTGGAACGTCGCGGCCGAGGTCGGCACGGTGCAACTGGAGGCCCGCTTCGCCCCGCACTTCACATCTGACGGCAAGGCCATCGCGCAACACGGCGGCTCGACCGGCGCGGTCCTCGTCTACGACGCGACCGACGGCGCGGCGCGGCCGACGTTCACCGGGCTGAAGGGGCCGGCGACGCAGCTCTGGCTCGCCGCGTTCGGGGACCGCATCGCCGCCCCGGCGGCCGACGGCAAGGTCTCCGCTTGGCTCGCCGGCAGTGGCGCCAAAGCCGATCCGATCCCGTTCCCGGAGATGCCCGCCGGCGGACCGTCGTCGGCCGCCTTGCACCGGGTCGTCTCCCCGACCGGGCGGTACACCGCGGCGGGGCGGCGGCCGGTCTCGAACTCCCGCGACCCGACGCCGGTCCGGATCCTCGACACGACCACCGGCAAGCTCGTGGTGGACGCGACGTGGCAGGTGCAGTCCTCGACCGGGCAGGTCGCGTTCACCACGGACGAGTTACGGGTGCTGGTGATGGACGGCACCGGGAAGGGGAAGTGGTACCGGCTCCCGTCGGGCCAGCCGGACGGCGAGTGGGCGGCGAACCCCGAGCAAACGGTCCGGACGGCGCGGGTGATTGCGATGACCGCGGACGGGTCGCGGCTGGTGTACTCCGGCCAGCTGCCGGGCGGCGGTAGTGGTGCGGCGCTGCTCGACGGGAAGACTGGCGCTGTGGTCCGGCGCATCGACAACCCACCATACCAGCCGATGGCCGCGTCGCTCTCGCCGGACGGCCGGCTGATCGCGCTACCGGTTTCGGAGTTCCGCGATGGGGTGCAGTGGCACGTGGACGTACTGGAAGCGGCGACGTGGAAGAAGCTCGGCCGCGTCAGCCCACCGCGCGAGCACGGCACCGACGTACCACTCCCGCGATTTTCGCCCGACGGCAAGACCATTGCGGTGATGTTCCGCAACGCCCGTCGGCTCGCACTCTACGACGCCCCTGACCCGGCCGTGCCGCTCCCCGCGGCGGCGCCGTAGGCTTCTGGCCGCCGCACGAGCAATTCGTGGAGCAGCCACACGACCGCGGCGCCGAGCACTACGCCGACCGGGACGGCTTCCAGCCCAACCCCTTCGGCGAACAGCCCCAGCACGCCGGGAACCGCTGCCGCGCCCATCATCGCCGCCCCGACCTGGAACCCGACGGCGTGCGCCGACAGCGCTGCCCCGAGGCGCTGCGGGGTGCGCGTCATCAGGCACGGGTAGACCGGCGCGAGCCCGACGCCGATCAACACGACGCCCGCGACGGACACCGGCGCCGGTAGCGGGAGCGCGAACACCACCGCGCCCGCCACCGCGGCCAGCAAACAGGAGCGCAGCAGCCGGTCGATGCCGATCCGGTCCGCGACCATGCCCAACACGATGCGCCCCACGCCGATGCTCCCCCAGTACGCACCGACCGCGACGCCGGCCGGGCCGGGATCGACGCCGCGCGACTCGGTCAGCACGGTGAACGTCCACTGGCCGAACGCCACCTCGACGCCGGTGTACAGGAAGAACACCACCATCTGGAGCAACACCGTCGGGTGGCGCAGCGCCACGAGCGTCCGCACCGGGGCCACTTCGGCCGCGGCGGCGTCGGCCGCGCCCCACATCGGCCGCGTGGCGAGGAAGACCGCCGCCAGTGCCAGCATCACCGACCCGACCGCGACGTAGCCGGTGCCGTAGTGCCGACCGCTCGTGAGGACCGCCGTCATGAGTAACGGGCCGAGCATGGCGCCGAAGCAGTAACAGGCGTGGAGCCAATTCATGCTCCGCGCCGACAGGTGGTGCGCCGCGTAACCGTTCAGCCCGGCGTCGATCGCCCCCGACCCGAGCCCGTGCGCCACGGCGCAGGCGACGAACAGCGCCCACAGCGGCGCGGCCGCGAACCCGAACATCGCCGCCGCCACGAGCCCGGTGCTGCCGGCGAGCAGCAGGCCAATGCCGAGGTGCTGCGACAGCCGGCCGGAGACGAAGCTGGTGACGAAGTACCCGAAGCCGGAGGCCACGAACACGAGCCCGACGGCGGCTTGCGGCAGCGTGAACGTGTCACGGACCGACGGCCACGCCACGCCGATCACCGCGTCCGGCAGCCCGAGGCTGACGAACCCGACGTAGGCGAGCGCGACGAGGAGCAGCGACGGGCGGGTGCGTGCGCGGTGGTTCATCGGGTGTTCGGTCAGCCCACGAGGTGGCGGACGAGCTCGTCGGTGATGGTCGTGGTCGTGCCGCGGCCGCCGAGGTCCGGGGTGAGGCCGGCGCCGGCCTGGAGGGTCTTCACCACCGCCCGCTCGATCCGCTCCGCCGCCGGGCGGTGACCGACGTGCTCCAGCAGCATCGCGGCGCTGCGGACGACGGCGATCGGGTTGGCGAGCCCCTTCCCGGCGATGTCCGGGGCGCTGCCGTGGACCGCCTCGAACACGGCATAGCGCGTGCCGAGGTTCGCCCCCGGCACCACGCCGAGCCCGCCCACCAGCCCGGCGCACAGGTCCGAGATCAGGTCGCCGAACAGGTTCTCCATCACGAGAACGTCGTACCGCGTCGGGTCAGCGGCGAGCTCCAGGCACACGTTGTCGATCGGCTTCTCGTCGAACTGGATGAACGGGAACTCGTCGGCCACGGTGCGGGCGCACTCGAGGAACAAGCCGTCCGAGAGGCGCATCACGTCGGCCTTGTGGCAGAAGGTGACCACGCGCCGGCCGTGCGCCCGGGCCAACTCGAACGCGAACCGCACGATCCGCTCCGCCGCCGGCCGCGTGATGAGTCGCACGCTCTCCACCACCCCGGGTACGACTTCGTGTTCCAGCCCGGCGTAAAGCCCCTCGGTGTTCTCGCGGACGACGATGAGATCCACCTTCTCGTAAGGCGTCTTGATCCCCGGTAGCGTTGTGACCGGGCGGACGCTGGCGAACAGATCGAGCCCCTGCCGCAGCCGCACGTTGATCGAGCGAAATCCCTTCCCGACCGGCGTGGTGCACGGGCCTTTGAGGGCCACCCGGTACCGGCGGATCATCTCCAGGGTTTCATCCGGGAGCGGGTCGCCGTACTGCGCGGCGGCCGCCGCCCCGGCGGGGGCACGAACCCAGTCCACCTTCACCCCGGCCGCCGCGACCACCCGACAGGCGGCGGCGGTGACCTCGGGGCCTATCCCGTCGCCGTCGATGAGCACCACTTGCACGGTCGGCCTCCGCAACCCGGTATCGGGTCAACATGCCGACGCCGGCGGGACGCGGCAACCCGAGGGGCCGTGTAACCGGGTTGTGACGGGTGCGCGGGTTGCCGCCCGCTCCGGGAACTTCGTCTGCTAGAATCGACTCTAACCAGGACCGGGATTCGGAGAGGACGGATGGACGCTACGATCCGCGCAACCTGCCCAAGTTGCCAGACCGGGCTGAAAATTCCGGCCAAGTGGGCGGGGCAGGCGGTCAAGTGCAAGAAGTGTGGGGCAATCGTGCGCACGAAGGGGCCGGTCCCCGGCGGCGACACCACCCCACCGCCCGATGCCAACGGCACGGGTCCGGCAGAACCACTCCCGCTCCCGGGAAACGATTTCGCCGACCTGGGGCCGGCGCGTCAGCAGCCGTACAACCCGTTCGACCCGGCCACCGGCGGCGCCGCCCCGCCGCCCGCCTACGACCCGGCCGGCTACCACCCCGCCGCCTACGGACCGCCGCCCGGCTACCAGTACCCCGCCCCGCAGCCCGGCTACCCGTATCCGGTGCCGCCCGGCTACGGCCCCCCCCCGGGTTATCCGTACCCGGCGCCGCCCGGCTACCCATATCCGGTGCCGCCCGGGTACGCCCCGCCCCCGGGCTACCCGCAGCCCGCGCCCTACGACCCCGCCGCGGCCGGCTACCCGGCACCGGTTCCCGGGTACCACCCGCCCGCGCCGGTCGCCCCGGCGCCGGTCCCGCCGAACAGTGAGTTCGCGCCGGGGAATGGCTTCCAAGCGGTGTCCGCCGCGACGGCCGCGCACAGCAAGTCCGGCGGTGGGTATCGCCGCGGTAGCGGGAACGGCAAGGTCGTGTGGATCGGCCTCGCCCTGTTCCTGACGGTGGGGCTCATCGCCGGTGTGACGGTCGGTGTGCCGTACATCAAGAAGCTGAAGACTCCCAACCCCACCACCCCCAGCGGGGAAGGTGTCGAGAACACCGGCCCGGCGACGAACCCCAAGCGGTCGACGCTGGTGACCGGCTCCGCCGGCCTGCCGCGGCGGCTGCTGTTCATCCACATCAGCAACTACCTGTACCTGAACCCGCTCACAAGCGCCGAAGTCACGAACGGGAGTAAGGGGCCGGACCTCACCCGTCCCGCCGCGGACCGCCTCGCGCACGAGTGGCGGGTGCCGCGGGACAAGGACAACAACCAGGTGTTCGTGGTCGCCGACAAGGAACGGCCGATGCGGTCGGTGATCCTCGGGGCGTACAAGGCGTTCTTCGAGACCAGCCGCACCCAGGACCGGATCGTCGTCTACTACGGCGGGCACGTCGTCGCCAAGAAGACGGACGACAAGGACGCGGCGTTCCTGGTGCCGATGGAGGGCGACCCGGACGACGCGGAATCGCTCATCCCGCTCGCCGACTTCTACGACGAGCTCAAGGCGTGCAAGGCGACGCAGAAGGTGGTGATCTGGGACGTGGCCCGGTTCAACCCGGAGCGCGGCCGGATCCGCCCCGGGAGCGAGCCGCTGACCGAGGAGGCGACGAAGCTCCTGACCGAGACGGCCCCGACCGGCACGCAAGTCATCCTCACCTGTCAGCCGGGCGAGAACTCGCTGGAGTTCTACAACCTCGTGTTCGACCCTAACCACCGGGAGCCCAAGAAAATTGCCGGTAGTGCGTTCCTCGACCTAACGCGACACACCAAGGGGGCGGGCAAGAGCCTCGGCGAGAACGATCCGATCCCCGTCGAGGACTGGACGGCGAACCTCGCCAGGAAGGTCGCGGACGTCGCCGGCCTCGCCTCGACCGGCGAGAAGGGCGGGAAGTTCGCGCAGACGGTGAAGGTGTACGGGGCGGCCCCGAAGGAGCTGGTCGCGGCCAACAAGGAGGAGGCGCCGGCGAAGCGGTTCGACCTGCCCACCGCCCCGAAGGGGGCCTCGGTCGGGGACATCATTTCCGAGTTCGCCCTGCCGCCGATTCAGATCACCGGCGACGACGTAACCGCCGAACTCGGCGCGTACCCGTTCCCGGAGACCGACCTACTCCCGTATAAGGCCGACGTGTCCGCTGCCGAGATGCGGATGCCGGCGAACAAAGACAAGTACGGGTTCCAACTCGCGGTGATGGAGTCGTTCGACACGATCAAGGACGTGTGGGGCGACTCGGGTCGGTCGAAACTCCGCGGCGAGTTTCGGGGCGCGGTGGATGACAAGATGAAGAAGGAGGTGGGCCTTGAGCAGGACTACCTCGCCATCGCGACGCCGAAGATCGAACAGATCCTGTTCCGCCTGGAGGCGTTCGAGCCGATGAAGGCGGCCCAGCCGAAGCGGTGGCAGGCGCACTACGACTACGCGGTGGCGCACGCCAAAGCCCGCCTCGCGTACCTGCACGAGTACAACCTCGCGCTCGGCAACATCCGCACCGAGGTGCTGCCGGCCCGCGACCCGAAGCTCGGGCACGACGGGTACAAGCTCATCCAGACGCCGAACATGAAGGTGAAGAGAGAGAAGCAATTCCTGACCGAGGCGCACGAGATCTTTGACGCCATGATCACGTCGTACAAGGGTACGCCCTGGGCTATCGTCGCCAAGCGCGACCGGGCGCTGTCGCTGGGGCTGGCATGGCAGCCGTACAACTTCAGTGCGGGGGACGCGATGAAAGAGGATTCCCCCATGCCGTGACGCAAAGCGGCGACGGCATGCGACACCGCGACGCATCTGATAGGTTTAGCCCAACACGGGGTATCTCTCTATAAGCCGCTTGGTGGCGGCCATGAGAGGGTTGGGGGATGCTCACCGACACCGCAGTACCCGCAGCAACCTCGGTCCCCGCCGAACCATCCTTCTTCTTCGGCGTCCTCGCCGGCCTGGAAGTGGGCGGCATCCTCATGTACCCCGTCTGGTACTGGCTCATGAAGCTCTGATCAGCTCATGGTTCCGGCCGCAGCTCCCGGCTCCATCCGGTCACGGCACACCCCTCCGGACCACCCGCACCTCACCCGTCCGAAACGCCTCCGCCACCAGGCCCGTCGGGTGGCTGCGGATCGTCACCGCGCCCGCCGTCGGCGTGTCCCACACCGTAGCCCCAGCCGACCCATATGCGGCGCCGAGGTGGTCGGTCGCACCGGCCTTCTGGCACGACACGACCAGCCGCGGCCGTGCCCACGTCGCCACCGGCCCGGGCTCGTACCGATTTCCACCGACATGACGAGCGTTCGCGTCCTTCCCGCCGTGGTGCGGGGCAAGGAGCACGTCCACGGGTGTGAGCGGAAGGCGAACCACGCGGTCCTGCCCGGCCCCTTCCAGGTCACCGGTGAGCAGGACCGTGTTCCCCGCGTGGCGGACGAGGAGCACAAGGCTACGGGCGTTCTCCTCGCCGTCCGGTCCTTCCGGTGGCGGGTGAAGCACCTCAATAGTCTGGACACTTCCACACCCCCACGGTATCCTCGCCGGGAACTCCCCTGCCCCGGCCTGCGCGAGGATCGCCCGTGGCCAACTCCAAGCCGGCGCCCGTCGCCTACTCCTACATCCGGTTCAGCACGCGCGAGCAGCGCACCGGCGACTCCTACCGCCGGCAGACCGCCGCCGCGGAAGCGTGGGCGGCGGGCAACAAGGTCCGTCTCGACACGAGCTCGTACCAGGATCTGGGGGTGTCCGCGTACACCGGCGCGCACCGCGAGAACCCGGACCGCCACGGCCTCGCCTTGTTCCTCCGAGCGATCGAGGAGCGGAAGATCCCGAAGGGCGCCTACCTCCTGGTCGAGAACCTCGACCGGCTCACCCGCGAGCATCTCCGCGCCGCCCTGACGCTGTTCCTGAACATCCTCGACGCCGGCGTTCACTTGGTGAGCCTCTCCCCGGAGAAGGTGTTCCGCGCGGACGCGACCGGCGACGACGTGACGATGGCGGGCCTCTTCGTCGAGCATTTCCGCCGTTACAACACGCTATGGAACGGCGAGCGCGGGCGGACCTGGTTCTATCAGAACGAACTGCCCTATGATCCGCCAAGCCAGGCCGCCTACATGGCTGGTAAGACGCGGGGCTGGGCGGCCTACAAGGTCGTGGATCGCGTGACAGATCACCAAGCGATCGGGATGGGCATCTACGCCAACTTCACCGCCGACCCGAGCATCGTCGTGGAACATGCTGTAGAGGCACCGAAAAAGCCCGGCGTGCGCTTTGCGAACATCACGACGATCTCGCTCGGCGGCGGCAAGGGGACGATCG
>JAFKFQ010000371.1 GCA_017308215.1 bacterium
AGAAAGCGACGCGGCCCCTCGTGATCCCGAGGGGCCGGCAGCCTGAAACCGCTGAGTTTCCTGGAAACTACTGCCTATTGGTAACCGTTCAGGGCTACGCACGGATTGATCTTGGGTAGGGTGACGGGTCTGGGTATGGGACGCCCCCACGCCCGGAGCCGACCATGTCCGCGCCCCTGCTCGAACGGCTGGCCGAGTTGGCCGACCCTCGCGGGCGAAACGGCCGCCAGTACCCGCTCGTCCCACTCCTGGCCCTGTGCCTGGTCGCGATCCTGGCCGGGCACACCACCCCGACCGCGATCTCCGAGTTCGGCCGGCTCCGCCGCCACCGGCTCGGCCACGCCCCCGGGTTCACCCGCGGCACCATGCCGTGCCCGAACACCATCACCAACCTCCTCGCCGCCCTCGACCCGGACCACCTCGACCGGGTCATCGGGGCGTGGGTGGCCGACCGCCACCCGGGCGGGTGGAACCACCTGGCCCTGGACGGGAAGGTGGTCCGCGGGTCCCGGGGCGGGGGACTCCCGGGAACCCACCTGCTCGCCGCCTACGCCCCCCACGTGGCCGCGGTCATCGCCCAGGTGACGGTCGACGCGACGACCAACGAGCACGAGGCCGCGCTGCGGTTGCTCGGCGTACTCCCCCCGCTCGGCGGGGCGGTGGTGACGGCCGATGCCAGGTTCACCCATGCCGACGTGTGCCACGCCGTCCGGGGCCGGGGTGGGGAGTACATCCTGTACGCGAGGGGGAACCAGGAAGCCCTCCGGGACGACCCGGGGGCGGCCTTCGCGACACCCGAGTCGGGGGCCTTTTCCCCCCTGCCGGCAGGGCGAGTGGGATGAGGACGTGCAGGCCGCGACGACCCGGGAGAAGGGGCACGGGCGGGTCGAGCGGCGAACCATCACCACCACCACCTGGGTGAACGCGTACCTGACCGCCTGGCCGGGGGTGGCCCAGGCGTTCCGGGTCGAGCGGGAGCGGACGGCCGAGGGGGTGACGACGGTCGAGGTGGTGTACGGGATCACCAGCCTGACCCGGGCGACGGCGGGCGCGGCCCGGCTGCTCGGGCTGGTGCGAGCGCACTGGGGGATCGAGAACGGGCTGCACCACGTCCGGGACGAGACCCCCCGGGAGGACCGGTGTCGGGTCCGCCGGGGCCACGCCCCGCGGGTCCTGGCGTCGCTCCGAAACGTGGCCGTTCACCTGCTCCGGAACGCCGACTACCCGACCGTGGCGTCCGCGACCCGTGCGATGAATGCCCGACCCGACCTCGCCCTGGCCATGCTCCACGCCCCACCTTCGAACTCTGCGTAGCCCTGCTTCGGGGGGCAGGAGCATGGCGACCGTCCGCGGGCGACGACAGCGGGCGATCACTCCATCATGTTACCCCCAACCCGGTAGGAGGAACTGCACCAGTCGAGCTTACTGACCGCTGCGCAAAGGAGGTCGAACTTCTTGACCCCTAAAATGGGGCATGGAGGCATTGGACCTCACCCCTGGCGATTGGCGCGCGTGGCGGGGGTTGCGAGCGTTGCAGCTGAAGGGGCAAGGGTGGTTCCAGCACCACATCG
>JAFKFQ010000372.1 GCA_017308215.1 bacterium
AGTAAGAACGGCTCGCGCCAAGGCGCGGAGAAGAAACCATGATGGTTCTTCTCCGCGCCTTGGCGCGAGCCGTTCTTCGTTACCCCTTCGCCAGCGCCCGCGCGATCGCCTCGGTCATCCGCTTCTCGCTGCCGCGCTCGACCCAGCACCAGTCGGACAGGTTCCCGTCGTTCTCGGCCCACGCGCGCTCGATGGGGATGTACCCCGGGCCGCACTCGCCGTACCCCGCCACCACCACGAAGTCACTCGGCCGCTCGCGCTGCGCGGCCAACTGGAACTCGACGTAGCTCTCCGCCGGCAGCACCGCCAGCGCCGCGCCGCCGAAGTCGAGCACGGGGAGGTCGATCGGCCGTCCGGCGCGCACGCGGTTCGCCCAGCTCAGCCCCAGCGCCGCGAGGCAGCGGCCGAACGGGCGGGCGTCGGTCGTCAGGCGCCGCGCCCGCGCGTCGGTGGTGAACTCGCCGCCGCCGCGAGCCTCGAGCGTGAGCGGGACCGAGCGGAAGGCCGGTGTGGTCACCGGCACCTTGCGCGTGTCGCGCCACGCCGCCGCCATCGCCCGGTACACGCGGTCGGCGAGCACGGGGCGGTTGCCCGGGTCGCCGTCGTTGAACTTGCCCGCAGTCACGTTCCCGCTGCACCCGGAGGCGTACAGCTGTAGCGCCGCCGGCGTGTCGGCCTGGAGGCGGCGGCGCGCCAGCCCCACGAAGTCCGCGGTGACGCTGCCGCGGCCGTAGAAGCTCATCGGGTGAACGGCGTACGCCGACAGTCCGGCCAGCGGTGCGTCGCCGTCCCAGAACGAGAGCAGCTTCAGCTCCGGGTCGGTGGTGCCCTCGCCGGCGGCGCGAATCTTCGGGTCGCGCGTCGCGGACATGCGGTTGTAGCGCACCGCGCCGCCCTCGTCGGTGTAGCGCCGGTTCGACGCCACTTGCTCGACGCGCGCCTTCCCCGTGCCGAGGTGCGTGACGCGGCGCGCCGCCTTCAGGCTCACCGCGGCGGCGTCGGCGACCGCCGACGTGGCCTTCTCGAAGAACGCGTTGTCGCACACCGCGGCACTGGTCTTGTGCTTCTCCAGGAGCTCTTGCGCCTCGGTGTCGAAGATCGGCGCGTCGTGCTGGTGGAGGGCGCAGAGCATCACCCGCACCGGGTCGGTACCGACCGCCGCCGCCACCTTCGCGCGGAAGCGGTCGTAGGCGGCGTTGCGGATTTCGCACCAGTCCACGGCGAGAAACACGACCGGCCGCCCGGCCCCGCGCAGCACGAACCCGCGCGCCTCCAGCGGGTCGAGGACTTCCCGCGCCGGCGCGACCCCGCCGCCCATGCACGGGTGCCCGATCGGGATGGTGACTTCGGCGCTGAAGGAGGAGAGCGTGAGCACCGGCGGCTCTTGCGCCCGAGCGAACGGCACGGCGGCGAGCGCGGCGAGGGCGGTTCTTCGAGTTGGCATGGCTCACCCGGGTACGGCGTCGCCACGAGTGTCGCATGAAGGGGTGAGCGGGTGAAGGGGTGAAGGGGTGAACGGCGTACGCCGACAGTCCGGCCAGCGGTGCGTCGCCGTCCCAGAACGAGAG
>JAFKFQ010000579.1 GCA_017308215.1 bacterium
GGACCTGGGGGGCGGGCGTCTCGTCGGTACACACGACCCGGATGCCCCGACGGGCCGGGCGCGGGGCGTTGGCGTACCGCCACAGGGCCTTCTCGGCCCGCCCCCGGAACCGCTCGTCCAGCCGCACCGTCCGCCAGTACCGGGTGCGATGCGGCCGGAGGTCCACGCGCTGCGAGATGCAGCGCACCGTGGCCGGGCCGATCGCCTCGACGACCTCGTCGGCGCCGGCCTGGCGCGCCAGGGCGGCGCTGGGCCAGTGGGTGACGTGCAGCCCCTTGGCGACCGGCTCCAGGCGCGCCAGCCCGACGACCCGGACCCGACGTCGGCCGGCACCATCCGGCGGACCAGCACGACGCCCAGCGGGACGAGTACGAGGTCGTCGAGCAGCCCGAGTACCGGGATGAAGTCGGGGATCAGGTCGATGGGGCTGAAGGCGTAGGCCGCCACAACCAGCGCGGTCGCCTTCGCGTACCACGGGGTCCGCCGGTCCCGGTAGGCGAGGACGAGGGCGTAGGCGTCCCGCTTCAGCACCCGGACCCGGTCCCGCCACGTCCCGCCGCTCACTCGATCTCCTCGACCGTCCCGTCCGGCCGGATGTCGATCTCCTGGACTTTCCCGGTCTTCGCCTTCCCGCGGAGCTCGTAACTCCCGTTCGGCTCCTTGTACGCCGAGTCGAACGTCACCCCCGGGAGCTTCTCCTTCGCCACCTTCAGGATGTCCGGCGGTACGTCCTTCAGCTCCATCCTCGTCTTCTGCGGCGCCCGCTCGCCGCACCCGGCCAGGAGGCCGAGGAGCAGGACCGCCGTCGTCGTCGCGCGCATCAGTAATCCCCCGTCGAAACGACCTCGCCCTTCGCGCGGGTCGAGAGAGCCTTGTAGGTGGCGTAGGTGGTCGAGCTGCTCAGGTACGCGACGTGCCCGTCGGCGAACACGAAGTTCCCGCCCCCGGTGTGCCGGGCCGAGAAGTGGTTGGTCTCCTGCGGATACGCCGGCCCCTGGTACGTCTCCCCGGTGTGGCCGAGGATGAAGTTGGCGGCCACGGGCTCGCCGTACGGCAGGGGCGAGCCGGGGGTCGGGGCGTGGTTGGCCCCGGTGACCGCCCCGACCCAGGTCGCCTCGGCGAACCGGAACGACCGCTCCCCCACCATGAGCGTGCTGCTGGTCCCGTCGGTGACGTCCCCGATCCGCACCGTGCTGTTGCGGTAGAACACCCCGTCCCCGTCCACCCCCGGCTCCCCGATCCCGAAGTTGCCGACGTAGTTCGCCGGGGCCACGGTGCAGGTCGTGCTCGTGAGTTGCCCGGTGGACGACCGGGGGCCGACCGGCAGCGCCTCCTGGGGGGCGGTGTCGGACGGGCAGAAGAAGGACTTCACGACGACGACGCGGGGCTGGGCGTTCGCCGCCGCCTCGATCGGCTGCTTGAGGTCGATCTGGCGGAACAGGTTGTCCTGCTCCATGTTGGGCAGGACGTGCGCCGCCCACCCCCAGCCGGGGCCGGTGTCGTTGCCCGCGCCGTCCACGCCCGAGGCGTACCCGGGCGGGAACTGCTTGGCCGTGTCGTGGTAGCCCTGGAGGGCCAGCCCGACTTGCTTGAGGTTGTTGATGCACTGCGTGCGGGCGGCGGCCTCGCGGACCTTCTGGACCGCGGGGAGGAGCAGCCCGATGAGGATGGCGATGATGGCGATGACGACCAGCAGTTCGATCAGCGTGAACGCCGACCGGTGGCGAATCGTTCGTGGCACTGATCCCTCCATCCGACCGGCTGCGTCGGGCCGCGCAATTCGGGCTCTGGCTCCAGGGTCAGAGGATACCGGGCCGGGCGGACGCCAACGTGACGGCCGGGTTACGCTTTCGTCATCTGCGGAAAGGTCATCGTGACGCGGGTGCCCCGCCCCTCCTCGCTCTCGACCTCGACCCCGCCCCCGTGGAGGTCCGTGATGCTCTTGACGATGGGCAGGCCGAGGCCGACGTGCCGGTCGCCGGAGGCGCGGGACTGGTCGGCCCGGTAGAAGCGGTCGAAGACGTGCGGGACGTGGGCGGCGGGGATGCCGGTGCCGGTGTCCGCCACGGCGACGGCGACCACCGCCCCGGTCGCCGCCGCGGTCAGGGTCACGCCCCCGCCCGGCGGGGTGTGGGCCAGGGCGTTCTCGACCAGGTTGCACACCGCCCGCTGGAGCAGGGTGCGGTTCAGGTGGGCGGGCACCGGACCGTCCACGGCGGCAGTCAACCGGACCCCGCTCTCCCCCGCCGTCGCCCCATAGTAGTCGCACACGGCCGCCAACTCGGCGGCGACGTCGACCGCGTCCCGGGCGACCTGGGTGCGGGGGTTCTCCGCCCGCGCCAGGAACATCAGGCCGTCGATCGTCCGGGCCAGCCGGCCGCACTCTTCCAGGCTCGACGCCAGCAGCTCCCGGTACTGGTCCGGGGTGCGGGGCTGGCCGAGGGCGACCTCGATCTCGCCCCGGAGGTTGTTGACCGGGGTGCGGAGCTCGTGGGCGATGTCCGCCGAGAACTGCCCCAGCCGGGCGAACGACCGCTCCAGCCGGTCGAGCATCCGGTTGAAGGTGTCGGCCAGGGCGAGGAGGTCGGCGGGGAGGCCGTCGGCCGCGATCCGCTCGCCGAGGTTCGCCGGGTCGATGCGGCGGGCCGTGTCCGTAACAAGCCGGACGGGCCGGAGCCCCCGGCGGGCGATCTGGAAGCCGACGGCGGCGGACGCCGCCACCCCCGCGGCCGTGACGAGCCACAGGCTCCGGCGGTACTCGGCGAGGAGCGCGGCCTCGGTGCTCCGGTCCATCGCCGCCTGCACGGCGTACCCGGTCGGGCCGTCCGCCACCCGGACCGCCATGACCCGCAGCGGGGTGCCGCCGGCAGACCGGCGGTCCTCGCCGGGGCCGAAGTCGGCCGGCGGCGGGAAGTCGGCCGGGAGAAGTAGCCCCGCCATCCCCGGCGTCTCGACCAGCACCGCCCCGGCGGCGTCGAGGAGCCGGACGTAGACCCGCGTGTGCTGGCGGCTCTGGAACTCCTCCGCCGCCTCCTGCCGCACGGCCGCCAGGTCGCCGGGCCGCTCGGCCAGGATGTCCCGCAGCACGCGGACCTGGTCGGCAATCTGGTTGTCGTTCTGCCGGTCGAGGCTGCGGGCCAGCACCCAGTACAGGGCGCCGACGACGGCCACCACCAGGACCGAGGCGGCCCCGGCGTACCACGCCGTCAGCCGCAGGGCGAGCGGCCAAGACGGCCGCGGGGCCGGGCGGCCGTCAGGGGCGGGGTTCGAGGACATACCCGACCCCCCGGACGGTGTGGATCAGCTTCGCCTCGAACGGGTCGTCCGCCTTCGCCCGGAGCCGCCGCACGTGCACGTCCACGACGTTGGTGTCGCTGTCGAAGTTGATGTCCCAGACCTGCTCGGAGATCAGGGTGCGGGACAGCACCTCCCCGGCGCGGCGTGCCAGGAGGGAGAGCAGGGCGAACTCCTTCGGGGTCAGGTCGAGCCGCACCCCGGCCCGGGTCGCCCGGTGCCGGACCACGTCGAGCTCGAGGTCGGCCACCCGGACCGTCTCCGGCTGGCGGGCGGGGCCGCGGCGGAGGAGGGACCGGACGCGGGCCAGCAGCTCGGAAAACGCGAACGGCTTGACCAGGTAGTCGTCGGCCCCGAGGTCGAGACCCTTGACGCGGTCGTCCACGCCGTCCCGGGCGGTCAGGAACAGGACCGGGGTCTGCCGGCCGTCCCGCCGGACGGCCGCGAGGACCGCCCAGCCGTCGAGGCCGGGGAGCATCACGTCGAGGATGACTACGTCGTAACCGACGGTGCGGGCCAGGTGCAGCCCGTCGTCGCCCCGGCCGGCGACATCGACCACGAACCCGTTCTCCTCCAGCCCCCGGCGCAGGAAATTGGCGGTCTTCGCCTCGTCTTCGACGACCAGCAGCCGCATGGGTCCGACGCCTCCCGCGAAAACAAGACGTGTACTCTACCTCTAGACGAACCCGATGGGGAGTCTGCCATCCCTCACCTGCCGTGAACCCGCGGCGGATGCCGGGCGTCCGTCCGGTGACCCGGGGGCGTCATGGAGCTGGTCATCCTCGTCGGCGTGCAGGGGTCGGGGAAGACGACGTTCTTCCGCGAGCGGTTCGCGGCCACGCACGCCCACGTCTCGAAGGACAACTTCCGCAGCAACCCCCGCCCCGCCCGCCGCCAGCGCCGGTTGGTCGCGGACGCGCTCGCCGCCGGTCGGTCGGTGGTGGTGGACAACACCAACCCCACCGCCGCCGACCGGGCCGAGCTGGTCGCCCTCGCGCAGACCGCGGGGGCGACGGTGGCGTGCTACTTCTTCCCGCCGGCCCTCGACGCGAGCCTGCGGCGGAACGCGCTCCGCGGGGGGAAGGCCCGCGTGCCGGACCACGCCATCCGTATCACTGCGGCGCGGCTGGAAGTCCCGGCGCCCGCCGAGGGGTTCGCGCTCTTTCACGTCCGGCTCGTGGACGGCGCCGGGTTCGAGGTG
Source organism: bacterium (assembly GCA_017308215.1). Taxonomy (GTDB): domain Bacteria; phylum Planctomycetota; class Planctomycetia; order Gemmatales; family Gemmataceae; genus Urbifossiella. The sequence goes on from JAFKFQ010000579.1 coordinate 4,496, forward strand.
GTGGCGGTCATGGAGGGCGGCGATGCGGCCGGATGACTTCGAGGGGCGGATGCGGCGGCTGGAGTGCTTCCACGCCCTCCGCGGCCCGGACGGGGCGTGGGTCGTCCTGCGGCTCGACGGCCGCGGCTTCACCCGCTTCACCGCGGAGCGCTGCGCGAAGCCGTTCGACCCGCGCTTCCACGAGTGGATGGTCGCCACCGCCCGCGCCGTGCTGGAGGACTTCGCTGGTGCTACTGGACGCTCCGCAACGAGGGGTTCGACGCCGGCGCCGCGACGAAGCAGCTCGCCGGCCTGACGGTGGCGGACAAGAACGAGTTGCTGTTCCGCCGCGGGGTGAACTTCAACGACCTGCCGCTCTGGCAGCGCCGCGGGACGGGGCTGTGGTGGGAAACGTACCCGCACGTCGGCCGCAATCCGCTGACCGGCGCCTCCGCGCCGACCACCCGCCGGCGCGTCCGCGAGGACCGCGAGCTACCGACGGGCGACGACTACGCCGCACGGGTCACGGCGCTGCTCGCCGACCGCGGAGTCAGCGGATGATCGCGGACGACACCTTCCCCGAGATCGAGGAGTGGTTGCGGCCGCTCGCCGATCCGCTCCCCGCGCCGCGGCCGGGCGACTGGCTCGCCGAGCACCGCGAGACGGGGCAGACGTTCCGCCAGTACCTCGCCGCGAACCCGGTCCGCCGCGGCGCCGAACTCTCCACCATCTACCTGTGCCTGGTCGGCGAGTTCGACGCGGCCCAGCAGTCCGTCGTGGACCGTACCGCCGAGTACCTGGGGCTGTTCTTCGACGCCCCGGTCGTAGCGCGCCGCCGTGTGCCGGTCGCCGAGATCCCGCCGCGGGCGAAGCGGAAGCACCCGCTGTGGGGCGACCGGCAGCTGCTCACGACGTACCTCCTGCACGAGGTGCTGGAGCCCGACCGGCCGGACGACGCGCTGGCGTACCTCGCCCTCACCGCCCGCGACCTGTGGCCCGGCGCCGGGTGGAACTTCGTGTACGGTGAGGCGAACCTGCGCCGCCGGGTCGGGGTGTGGTCGATCTACCGGAACGGCTACCCCGGCCGCGGGTCGGCGTACCAGCTGTGCCTGCGCCGCACGCTGGCGATCGCCGCGCACGAGACCGGCCACGTCCTCACGCTGGAGCACTGCACCGCGCACGCCTGCCTGATGAACGGCGTCAACCACTCCGAGGAGCGCGACGCCCTGCCGCTCACCCTCTGCCCGGTCTGCCTGCGGAAGCTGTGCTGGAACCTCCGGGTCGAACCCGCCCCGTACCTACGGCGGCTGGCGGCGTTCCACCGCGGGCACGGGCTCGACGGCGCGGACCGGCTGGCGGTCGCAGCAGATATGCTCGACCGCGCAACCGAGAAGACGTAGCCCGCCGGCCCGGGATCGGGTACATTTGGTTCACCCGCCAGACCCCCGTCCCGACCGAGGCCACGCCCCATGCGACCACCCGCGAGCTGCCCGGGGCCGGCAGGCCTTACCCGCCGGAACATGCTCCAAGTCGGGGCCATCGGCGCGCTGAACCTCGGGCTGCCGCAACTCCTGGCCGCGAACGACTCGCGCGGTGACGCGCCGCCGGCGGATTCGTGTGTGCTCGTGTTCCTCAACGGCGGCCCGAGCCACCTCGACATGTGGGACATGAAGCCGGACCTGCCGCGCGAGATGCGCAGCGAGTTCCGCCCGGTTCCCACCGCGGTGCGCGGCGTTCAGGTGTGCGAGCACCTGCCGCGGCTGGCCCGGCTGATGGGGCACTGCACGCTCGTCCGGTCCGTCCACCACGACCAGGTCGCGCACGCCCCGGCGGTGTACACCGCCCTCACCGGCGTCCGGTCGAACGTCCGCGCCGGGATCGTCGGGGCGAAGGCCACCGACCACCCCGCGATCGGCGCGGTGGTCGGCCGCCACCGCCCGACCGCTGCGCACGTCATGCCCTACGTCCTGATGCCGTACCTGACGGCCGAGGGCGCCGGCGGGCCGCCGCAGCCGGGGTTCCTCGGCGGCTGGCTGGGGAAGACGCACGACCCGTTCCTGGTGCTCCGCGGCGATACCCCGGACGGGTTCAACCTGCCGGAACTGGCCCCCGGGGCCGGGATGACCGCCGACCGGGTGCGCGACCGCGGCCACCTCCTCGCCGGGGTGAACCGGACGGCGGGCGCCGTGCGGACCGGGCAGGCCGATGAGCTGGAACGCCTCCAGGCGCGGGCGTGCGACCTGCTCACCGCGCCGGCGGCGCAGCGGGCGTTCCGGCTGGACCAGGAGCCGGCCCGGGTGCGCGACGCCTACGGCCGCAACATCTACGGCCAGAGCCTCCTCCTCGCCCGCCGGCTGGTCGAGGCCGGCACGCGGCTGGCGTGCGTGTCGTGGGCGCCGGACGCGAACGCCACCTGGGACACGCACGGCCAGAACTTCACGAAGCTGAAGAACGAACTCCTCCCGCCGTTCGACCTCGCCTTCTCGCAACTGCTGACGGACCTCGACGACCGCGGGCTGCTCCGGCGCACGCTGGTGGTTGTGATGGGGGAGATCGGGCGGACGCCGAAGATCAACGGCGGGGCGGGGCGCGACCACTGGGAGCACTGCTACACGGTGCTGTTCGCCGGCGGCGGGACGAAAGGCGGATTCGTCCACGGCGCGAGCGACCGGACCGGCGCGTACCCGAGCCTCAACCCGGTCAGCGCGGGCGACGTGGTCGCCACGATCTACCACGCCCTGGGGATCGCCCCGGACCTGGAACTCCGCGACCGGCTCGACCGGCCGATCCCGCTGCTCCCGGAGGGCGCGCCGGTCCGCGAGGTCTTCGCGTGATTCGATCCCCGTCGGTCCCGGCACTGGAAGACAGTTTTTGACAGGATGAACAGGAAAAGACCGGATGGAAAACCAGACTTAGGTTTTCCATCCGGTCTTTTCCTGTTCATCCTGTCAAAAACTGTCTTCGATTCACCCTACTCTTCGGCAACGGGCAACTGGTGGGAACCGCGCGCGGGACACGGGCCTCTTATAATTGAGGGGCTTGAGACGATCGCGGGGGAACGAATGGGCGCTTCGGCGGCATCACCGGCGGACCGTGGCATCGGCTGGCGGTTCGACAACACCTACGCCCGGCTGGCGGACGACTTCTTCGCCCCGACCGAACCGGCCCGGGTGCGCGAGCCGCGCGTAGTCGTCCTGAACCGCCCGCTCGCGGCCGAGCTCGGCCTCGACCTCGCCGCGCTCCCGCCCGAGGCGGCCGCGGCACTGTTCGCGGGGCAGGAGTTGCCGCCCGGCTCGCGGCCGCTCGCCCAGGCCTACGCCGGGCACCAGTTCGGCGGCTTCACCATGCTCGGCGACGGCCGCGCCATCCTACTCGGCGAGCACCGCACGCCGGCCGGTCGGCTCGTGGATATTCAGTTCAAGGGCTCGGGGCGGACGCGGTTCTCGCGCGGCGGCGACGGCCGCGCCGCCCTCGGGCCGATGCTCCGCGAGTACGTCGTCAGCGAGGCAATGGCCGCCCTCGGCATTCCCACCACGCGCAGCCTCGCCGTTGTCACCACCGGCGAGACCGTCTACCGGACTACCCCGCAGGTGGGGGCGGTCCTCACTCGCGTGGCCGCGAGTCACGTCCGCGTCGGCACGTTCGAGTACGCGGCCCGGCGCGGCGAGGCGACGCTGCGGGCGCTGGCCGACTACGTCATCGCCCGCCACGACCCGCAGCTCGCCGCCGCGCCGGACAAGTATCTGGCGTTCCTCACTGCGGTCGCCGACCGGCAGGCCGCGCTCGTCGCCCGGTGGCAGCTCGTCGGGTTCGTCCACGGGGTCATGAACACCGACAACGTCGCCATCTCGGGGGAGACGATCGACTACGGCCCGTGCGCGTTCATGAACGCCTACGACCCGGCCACGGTGTTCAGCTCGATCGACCACGCCGGGCGCTACGCCTACGGCAACCAGCCCGGCATCACGCAGTGGAACCTCGCCCGCTTCGCCGAGACGCTGCTGCCGCTCATCGACGCTGACCCCGAGGCGGCGGTCGAGCGGGCCACCAGCGTGCTGACCGAATTCCCGGCGGTATTCGAGCGGTACTGGCTCGACGGGATGCGGAAGAAGCTGGGCCTGGCGGCGGCCGAGGACGGCGACGCCGAACTGGTCGGGGCGCTACTCGGCTGGATGCAGACCACGCGGGCCGACTTCACCAACACCTTCCGCGACCTGTCGGCGGAGCAGCTGCCGGCGGACTGCCGGTATCAGGGCGCGGACTTCCGCGCCTGGTACGACCGCTGGCAAGACCGGTTGCGGCGCGATAGTCAGTCGGCGAGCACCGCGGTCGCACGGATGCGGGGTGCGAACCCGGCCGTCATCCCGCGCAACCACCGGGTCGAGGAGGCGCTCGCCGCCGCAGAGGCCGGCGACCTGTCGGTGCTGCACCGGCTGCTGGACGCGCTAGCCGCACCCTACGACGACCGACCAGGGCGCGACGAGTACCGGACGCCGCCCGCCGACGAGCGCGGCTACCGGACGTTCTGCGGGACGTAGGATTACCGCCCGGTCCGTTCCAGGACCGCCAGCACCGGCCGGTGGTCGGACGCGACGCGTTCGTCGATCACCCGCGCCTCGGCCACCCGGAACGCCGCCACGGGGCGGTACAGCACGTAGTCGATCTGTTGCCGCGGCGTGTCCGCCGGGATCGTGAGCAGCCCCTTCCCGCCGGGCTCGGTGGCGAACGCCCAGTGCGCGGCCAGCGCCCGCACCGGCGCGCTGCCCGGCGCCGCGTTCAGGTCGCCGGCCAGCACGAACGCCCCCTCGGCCGTGCCGAACAACTCGTCGAGCTTGGCGGCCTGCGCCTCGCGGGTCGGGCCGTCGTCGTGCTGGAAGTGCGTGTTGAGGAGCGTGACCGCCGGCCAGCCGGCGCCCGGCTCGACCCGCGCGCTCATCACGATCCGGGCCTCCTGTCCGGGCTTGCCCGGGAGGGCGTCGGTCTTCGCGCCCTTGAGCGGGAACCGTGACAGGATCGCCAGTCCGTACCCGCCGCCTTGCAGGTCGATCGCCTTGCCGAACTCGGCGTGCAAGCCGGTCAGCCGGGCCAGTTCCGCCGCCTGATCGACCTTGCCGGAGCGTG
>JAFKFQ010000580.1 GCA_017308215.1 bacterium
ACCGCCGCGAAGTCGAGCGCGTTCGGCTCGAACTGGAGCTCCAGCAGACGACCCGCCGGCGCGACCCCCCACACCCGACCGCCCGGCTCCCGTTCCTCAGGGCGGCCGAGGTCGAAGACGACGCCGTCGCCGGGCTTCACGAGGTCGCCCACCGCCTCGGCGGGTTCGACCCGCACGCCGCGGCGCGTCACCGCCGCTACCGTCCCGATGCGCACGCCGCGGCTCTTGGGGAAGCGGCCGCGGACGAGCATCTGGTGGTTCACCCCGTCGAGGAACCCGGGCGTCAGCCCGCGGCTGAACGTCTGCGCCAGGTCGAGTTTCTCGCGCCGGCTCATCCGAAAGGTCTGGCCGCCGGTCGCGGCGTCGATCGCCCGGCGGTACGTCTGCGTGGTCGCGGCCACGTACGGCCCGCCCTTCAGCCGGCCCTCGATCTTGAACGAGACGACGCCGGCCTCGACCAACGGGGCGATGTGGTCGTAGGCGGCGAGGTCTTGCGGGCTGAGGAGGTAGGCGCGGTCGCCGAGGGCGCGGACGGTGCCGTCCACGACCATCTCGTAGGGGAGGCGGCACGCCTGGGCGCACTGGCCGCGGTTGGCGCTGCGGCCGCCGAGTGCCTCGCTCGTCAGGCACTGCCCGCTGTACGCCACGCACAGCGCCCCGTGGACGAATACCTCCACCGGCGTGTCGGTCGCGGCGGTGACTTTGCGGACGTCGTCGAGCGACAACTCGCGCGCCAGCACGACGCGCCCGACGCCGAGGCCGCGGACGAACGTGATGCCGCGCGGCTCGGTGAGCGTCATCTGCGTGCTGGCGTGGACCGGGAGCGCCGGCGCCAGCCGCCGCGCGAGGCGGACGAGGCCGAGGTCTTGCACGATGACGGCGTCCACGCCCGCGGCGGCGCACGCCGTCAGCATGTCGGCGGCGGCGGGGAGCTCGTCGGAGAAGATGAGCGTGTTGAGGGTGACGAACCCGCGGACGTTGCGGGCGTGGAGGAAGCGCATCACGTCCGGCAGCTCGGCCGGGTCGAAGTTGGCGGCGCGGGCGCGGGCGTTGAAGTTCGACAGCCCGAAGTAGACGGCGTCGGCCCCGTTGGCGACGGCGGCGCGGAGCGCCTCCCAGTCCCCGGCGGGGGCGAGCAGTTCGGGAGCAGCGGGTGCGGAAGCCATCCGGGCATTGTACGCCCGGCGCCGCGCCGGGCGATCGGAAGTGCCTGTCCCACCGCCCGGGGTTTCAGCCCCGGCAGGGGCGGTGGCGTGTAACCCCGGGTCGCGGTCGTCACGGCGCCCGGACGTCGGGCGGGGTGCCGGTCGGGGCGGAGGCGCGGAAGTCGCCCCAGATGCGCACCCGGCCGGTCTTGTCCGCCGTCGCCAGTTCTTTCCCGTCCGGGCTCCACGACACCGCCGTCAGCTCCCCGCCGTGGTTCGTCAGCCGGGCCATCAGCGCCAGCTTCATGTTGGTGCCCCAGGACCATTCGGCGACCCACACCCCCACCGTCCCGTCCTTGTGGGCCACCGCCAGCAGGGTGCCCTCCTTGTTGAAGGCGAGGTCGGCGGCCGGCGGCTGGTCCGACACCGGCTCGACCGGGTGGATCGCCTGTCCGCTCCAGAACCCGAGCTTGCCGTCGCCCGCGATGGCCGCGTACCGCACGGCGAACGACGTCGCCCCCACCGCCGCCCGGGTGAACCCCTTCAGCTGCCCTTGGGCCGGGCCGACGGGCGCGCTGTCCCCGCCCTCCCAGGTCCACGCGCCCTGCTTCGCCGACCCGCCGATCACCCCCCCGCGGCCGGACCGCCCCCCGAAGGCGAGGGAGAACACCGTGTCCCCCGGCAGGAGGAGGGTCTTCGGCGGCTGGTCCCACCGCCCGAACCGCTCGTTCCACGTCCGCACCGTCCCCCCGCCGGCGGTCACGACGTCGCGCCCGAACGACCCGCCGAAGGCGATCGCCGTGACCGACCCGGGGTGCGGGTGGTTGGCGTAGAAATCCTTCCCTTTAACCTTTTCGGTTCCGAGAATTTGCACGGTGAAGTCGGTCGCGTTCCAGACCACCACGCCGCCCTTCTCGCCGCCGGCGGCGATGGACTTCCCGTCCGCCGCCGCCGCCACCGCCGTCACCTTGTCGTTCAGCCCGGCCAGCCCGCGGGCGGCGCCGATCCCCGTCGTCAGGTTGACGACGTACACGTAGGGCACGCCGTTGGCGTCGGTCCCCGGCGTGACCAGCGTCATGCCGTCGATGAATACCGGACGCGCGCCCTTCGCCTTCGTCGGGAAGCTCAGCAACTCGGTGCCGTCGAGGGTGAGCGCCACGGTGACGTCGCCGTCCGGGCTCACGCCGAGGAGCTTCTGGCCGTCGGGCGAGTGGTGGACGTAATCGACCTTCTCGAACTTCTTGACCGTGAACGACCGCAGGTGCTTGACCGGGTCCGACTGTGTCGCCGAGGGCGGTGTGCCCTGGCGCCCCGGGTTGAAGCCGGGCCGCGGGGTGGTGTTCGGGAACCCGGGCGGTGGCTGTGGGGTCGTGTTGACGACGGCCGGCGGCGGACTCGGGAACGGGCTCGGCTCGACCACCGGTGGGCGCGGCGAGCGGAGGGCGAACAGCAGCACGACCAGGAACAGCACACCGAACACCGACCCGCCGACGACCAGCCACGCCGGCACGCCGCCCTTCTTCCGCGGCCGCCCGCGGGCCGTCTCGCCCGAGCGCAGGCGGTCGCGGTCGTCGCGGTCCCGGTCTCGATCCCGGTCTCGTTCCCGGTCGCGGCGGTCGTCGCGGCGGGTGAGCGGGAGCGCGCGCTGGGTGCCGGACTTCGGCGGGACGGTCGGAGGCGACAGCTTCGCCTCGACGACCGGCGGCGGGGGCGACGGGGCGGCCGCGGCGGACGGGTTGAACACGGTGCCGCACTTGACGCACCGCAGCGCCGTCGCCCCGGCCCGGAACCGCAACGACACCCCGCACGACGGGCACGCCACGATCTGCGGCACCTCCGTCGGCGGCGCTGCGGCCGCGGCGCCGGGGGTGTCCAGCCGGCCGAGGCGGTCGGCGAGTTCGGTCGCGTCCTTCGGGCGGTGGGCCGGGTCGTGGGCGGCGCAGTCGCCGAGCAGCTCAATCAGCGGTTCCGGGACCGACAGCCGGCGCAGGGTGCGGGCGAAGTCGGCGCCGGGGGCGGTGTCGAGCTTCCCGGTGAGGATCTGGTAGCCGATGACGCCAAGGGCGTGGACGTCGTCGCGCGGGTCGGGCTTCTCGCCCCGCTGCTGCTGCGGGCTGGCGTACAGCGGCGTGTGCGACCCCCACAGCTGCGACCCGAGGTAGCCGCTCGACCGGCGGTTCGTCTCGGCCGCCAGCGCCGCGTCCGCGGCCACCCCGCCGATGCCGAAGTCCGCCACGAGCAGTTGCGGGTTACCGGCCGACCCGCGGACGAGGATGTTCGCCGGCTTCAGGTCGCGGTGGACGAGCGGCGGGTGGAGGCGGTGGAAGTGACCGACGGCGGCGGCGAGCGTGCGGAGGGCGGTGGCGGCGCGGGCGGTACGGTCGGCCGGCGGGAGCGCCTGCCACGCCCCGATCAGGTTGCCGAGCTCGCCGCCGCTGATGTACTCGTACATCAGCCACGGCGTCTCCCCCTCCAGGTAGGCGTCGAGCAGCGGCACGATGTTCGGATGCCGGCCCTCCTCCATCACCCGGCTGACGAGCCCGCCCTCGTGCCGGAGCAGCCGCTCGCGGGCCTGCGGGTCGGTGCCGAACTTCACCGCCCCCTTGAGCGCCGACAGCGCCGGGTTCCGCGCCAGCCACACCTCGCCGAACCCGCCCGACCCGAGGAGCTCGCCGACCACCCACCCGGGCCGCCCGGGGAGCGGGTCGCCGGGGCGGAACTTCGGCAGCCGTGACGGGAGCCGGCGGGCCAGGTCGCCGCCGTCGTTGAGCGCGAACTGGTCGGGGACGGACTTGCCGGACGGGTCTTCGGCCCGGCGGAACGACTGGCGGACGGCGCCGGGCATCTGGGTCAGGTAGAGTTCGAGCGCGGCCTTCTCGGACGGCGTGGCGTTCTTCGCCACCTCGGCGACCACCTGCTCGGCGACCTTGCGCACCTCCTCCACGCCGGCGGCGGCGACGGCGACGACTTCTTCGCGGATCTGGTCGGCGCGCTTGCGGTCGCGGAGGCGCTTGTGGGCCTCGTTCGCCACGTCGTACAGGAACGCCCCGCCGGGGACGAGCTCGGCGAGCCCGCGGACGCCCTTGGCGACCACTGCCTCGGCCACGCACTGCATCAGCACGTACATCGGACCCGCTCCGCGGTCGGGGACGAACGCCGGGAGAATTCGCTAGACCCGAACGAAGATTGTACCGCACCCGGGCGGGAAAATGGGAGTGCCGAAGCGAGCGATTTTGGCGGGAGCGGAATTCGCTACTCAATGTGGGTGAAAGTCCACCCGCGGGCGGCAGCGAGGTGGTCGGCGATGGCCTTCCGGTGGCACTCGGCGACGCGCTTCTCCGCGCACATCAGGCACACCGGGCCGGGCACGTCGGCGAGGCGGTCGAACAGCAGCGGCCCGGCGCGATCGAGGAACGCGGCGTACCGCGCCAGCGAGTCGGGGTAGCCGAGGAACAGGTTGCCGAGCTCCGGGAGCGACACGTACCCGATGCCGGCGCGGGCGAGCAGCCCGGCGATGCCCTTGTCGGTGTCTTTGGCGAGGGCGTAACTCCCCACGCTGGCCTTGTCGGGCCGCAGCCGCACGTCCACGACCGTGGCGACGCCGTGCGCGGCGAGGAGGCGGGTGAACTCGTCCGGCGGGCGCCCGCCGTAACCGATGGTGAACGCGGTGGTCATGCGGCGTCAGCGGCCCGGGGTGAAGGACGTCAGCAGGATTTCGTAGCTTCCCCCGTCCTGCTTGACGAGACCGACGCCGGGCGCGTACCAACTCGTGGTCCTGATAGCAACGACTTCTGCGGGGTGCTTGCTTTCGGCCTCGACGGGGATCGCCTGGTACGTTCCCGCGGGAACAGTGATGCGTTCCAGATTCGATACCCGCGTCCGAACGGTCGAACCTTGGGGCCACGTTTCCCGCCATTCCGTCCCGGGCTCGGCCGGCAACTTCAGCCAGTAGTGCCGGATATCGTCCTTCTGCCCGTTCACCTCGACCCGGATCACTCCTCGGTTGGAAACCTCGACCTTTAGGGTGCTCACGCCCGGTCCGCCAGCCTTCAGTATTTTCTTCTCGATGGTGATGACCGTGGCGCCGCTGCGCTTCTCGGCGGCAGTGATCGTCTCGGACCACTCCTGCGGCGCGTCGCGGTAGACCCAGCGCGTGCCAACGGCCGTGGGGAAGAGCGGCGGCGCGAGTGCGTCGGCGGGGATGGGCGTCGCGGCGGCCGGGGTCAGCGCGGCGAAAGCCGGGAAGATGAGGAGGAGGTAACGCACCGGCCGGGCCTCATGTCTTCCGTAGCGTCCGTCGGCCGTTCGCCGGGGCTGACATCGATCGGCAGGCGCACCGCTACCAAGCGCCGCGCCTCACGGCGCCGTGCCGCCGGTGGTGCGGATGATGTCACCGGGCGGTTCGCGCGCGTCGCCGAGGCGGGCCAGCGCCCGCGCCGCCGACCGCGCGCCGCCGTCGGCCAGGTCGCGGAGCAGCCCGCGGGCGTCGGGCGTGTTCAGCGCCTCCAGCAGTTCCACGCCGCGGGTCGCCGTCAGCACGTCGGCCGGCGCGCCGAGCCGCAGCCGGGCCATCCTCGCCGCCGCGACCGGGTCGGCGGCCAGCCGCGCCATCGCCGCGTACGCCGTTTCAGCGTCCGGCGACGCGAGGCGGTCCCACAGCTTCGCCGCGCTCGTCTCGCGCTTCAGCTCGGTCGTCAGCGGCACGTCGCGGACGCGGACCGGCCACACCAACACACCGTCGCCCGGGCCGGCGGTGAGGAGGCGCGTGCCGTCCGGGGTGAACGCCGCGTCGCGGCAGCGTGGCCCCGCCCCGGTCAGCCGCCGGCGCACGCCGAGCGTCGCCGTTTCGATCAGCTCGACCTCGCCGCCGGCGCGGCCGAGCGCCAACACTCGGCCGTCCGGCGACAGTGCCAGGCACGCGCCGGTGAGCAGACGTGGCCCGGTGAACAGGTCAACGTGCGGCAGGTCGTAGCGGGCGGTTTCGAGCCCGGTGAGCAGGTCGCGCGTCAGCACGCGCTCGGCGGTGCGGAGCTTCACCGCGGCGCCGTCGGGGGTGAACGTCGCGGCGCCGCCCTCGTCGAGCGGGTAGGCGCGGACCTCGCGGCCGGTGGCGACGTCCCAGACGCGGGCGCTGCGGTCGGCGCCGACCGTCAGCGCGAGCCGGCCGTCGGGCGACACTTCCACCGAGCGGACCGGGCCGAGGTGGCCGCTCGGCGTGGAGAGCGGGCGGAAGGTGCGGGCGTCCCAGGTGCGGATGAGGCCGTCGGCGGAGGCGGTGGCGAGGCGGCGGCCGTCGGGCGAGGCGGCAACGGCGGTCACGCGGGCGGCGTGGCCGGAGAGTTTCGCGCGGTCCTGCTTCGCGGCGAAGTCGCGGACCACGGCGGTACCGTCCAGGCCGATGACGACGCCGAGGTCGGTGCCGGGGACGGCGCTGGCGCCCCAGCGGACGCGCGCCCCGGCAGTGCGCGGCGGCACGCCGGTCCGCAGGCGTTCACCGGTGGCCGCGTCCCACACCGTCACCCGGTCGCCGTCCGGGCCGGGGACGTGCGAGACGAGTTCGGACCCGTCGGCGGAGAAGACGAGCTCGGCGACCGCCCCGCCGGCGCGGAACCGCGCCTCGCCGAGGCGCCGCACGGCGCCGGGCGGCAGGTCGGCGGCGGGTGCTCGGGCCGCGAGAGCCGCGAGTGCAAGGAGGGCGAGCAGGCATCCGCGGCGCATGGCGTACCCGTCCGTGGGCGGCGACCGGGGCGGATGGTACACCGGCGGGCCGGTGCGGGTGAAGCCGAACCGGGCGGGAGCGCGACCGGCACTTCGCGGCGGGTAGCCCCGGGTGGAACCCGGGGCGGCGTGAACCGGGCGCGGGAGCGTTCCCACGACCGTTCCCGCGCGCGGTATTATGCAGGGACACGCGGGGGGGAGCGATGAACGCGCCGGTGGACGTGCCCGAGCGCAGCAACGACGCCGGGTCGAGCTCCGTCGTCCTGTCGTCGCTGTCGGGGGCGCCGCTCACGCTCTGGGTGACCGCGAGCGGCGATACCAAGCCGCTCACCGAGGTGCGGCTGGCGATCGCCCCCGACCGGCCGGTCGTCGTCGGCCGGTCGGAGGGGAAGGAGATCTCGTACCTCGACCCGGCGTACCGCCCGACCACCATCCTCCCCGGCACCGGGCAGACGGTCCTGCGCCACGCCGGCCACGGAACGGACGTCGCCGTCAGCCGCGGCCACTTCATGCTCCGGCAGACTGCCGGCGGGGTAATGTTGGTGAACGGCGTCCCGCGCCGCGGCGGCGGCATCCGTGCGCCGCTCAACGGCACCTGGCTCCTCGCCCCGGTCCGGCGGCCGCTCGCCCCGGAGGAAGAGTTCCTCATCGCGTCCGGGACCAGCGCCGTGCTGTTCCTGCCCAACGGCTCGGAGCTGCGCGTCGACGCGGCGTGACGCCGCACCCGCCCCCGGCTATCCTGTCCCCCCCCTCTCCCCCTCCCGTCCCCGAGGGCCGTCACCGTGCGCCCGCTCGCGCTCGTCCTCGTCGTTGCCGCATGCGCCGCCGCCCAACCGCCCGCGGCGTGGTGGGCCGCCGATGTCGAAAAGGCGCTCGCCCGCGCCGGCGCCAACCGCCCTGAGTTGGAGAAGGCGCTCCAGGGCGTCCCGGCCGACGAGCGGCCGGGGATGGCGTTCCTCGTCGCGCACATGCCGGAGCGCGACCTGAAGGCGCTGAAGGCCGACTTCCTCGTCGCCAACACCCGCCTCGCCTACCGCGCCCGCCGCGAGCTCCCGTGGGGCAAGGACGTTCCCGAAGACGTCTTCCTCAACGACGTGCTCCCCTACGCCAACGTGGACGAGCGCCGCGACAATTGGCGGCAAGAGTTCTTCGACCTCTGCCTCCCGCTGGTCAAGGACTGCAAGACGCCGTCAGAAGCCGCGGTGGCGCTGAACCGCGGGCTGTTCCCGAAGATCAAGGTCGGCTACTCGACCGCCCGCAAGGCGCCGAACCAGAGCCCGTTCGAGTCGATCGAGCAGGGGAAGGCTTCCTGTACAGGTTTGTCGATCATCCTCGCGGATGCGTGCCGCAGCGTGGGCGTGCCGGCGCGGCTGGCCGGCACGCCGAACTGGAGCGACAAGCGCGGCAACCACACCTGGGTGGAGGTGTGGGACAAGGCGTGGCACTTCACCGGCGCGTGCGAGCCCGACCCGCGCGGGCTCGACTTCGGCTGGTTCACCGCCGACGCCGCCCGGGCGAAGAAGGACGTGCCCGAGCACGCCATCTACGCCGCCAGCTTCAAGGACACCGGCACGCACTTCCCGCTCGTCTGGAACCGCAAGAGTACGGCGGTCCCCGGGGTGAACGTCACCGACCGCTACGCGAAGGCCGAGTCCACCGCCGAGGCGCGCTCGGCCGCGGCGCTGGCGGCGCTCAAGGCCGCGCTCGCCGACCCGAAGGCGCTCGACGGGCTGGCGAAGCGCGACACGGCCGCAGTGCCGCTCACGAAGGCCGACGCCGCGACGGCCCGCGACCTGATCTGGGCCGCGCACGTCGCCCGGGTGAAGGCCGAGCGCGCCGCCGAGATGGCGGCGCGGATGCTCAAGGACGGCGACGCCGAGATGCCGTTCGACGTGAAGACGTTCGGCGATAAGCAGAAAACCCCGCCGGGCGGGCGGAGCCTGTGGATCTCGATGCACGGCGGCGGCGGCACGCCGAAGGCGGTGAACGACTCGCAGTGGGAGAACCAGAAGCGCCTCTACACGCTCGACGAGGGCGTCTACGTCGCCCCGCGGGCGCCGACGAACACCTGGAACCTGTGGCACCAGCCGCACATCGACGTGCTGTTCGCCCGGCTCATCGAGAACATGGTCGCGCTCGAGGGCGTGAACCCGGACAAGGTCTACCTGATGGGGTACTCGGCCGGCGGCGACGGCGTGTACCAGATGGCGCCGCGGATGGCCGACCGGTGGGCGGCGGCGGCGATGATGGCCGGGCACCCGAACGGGGTGTCGCTCCTGAACCTGCGGAACGTCCCGTTCGCGCTCCAGGTCGGCGAGAAGGACGCGGCGTACAAGCGGAACGAGATCGGCAAGGAGTACGGCGAGCAGCTGGCGAAGCTGCGCCTGGCTGATCCGGGCGGGTACGAGAACTACGTCAAGATCCACCCGGGCAAGGGCCACTGGATGGACCGCGAGGACCGCCACGCCCTGCCGTGGATGGCGAAGTTCGCCCGCAACTCGGTGCCGGACCGCGTGGTGTGGAAGCAGACGGGCGTGAGCTACGACCGCTCGTACTGGTTGGCCGTACCGCCGGGCGAGAGCCGGCCGGACGTGCTGGTGACGGCGAAGCGCGACGGGCAGACGATCGACCTGACGGTGATCGGCACGAAGCGCGTCGTCGTCCGGCTGGACGACCGCGTCGCCGACCTGGACCGGCCGCGGCGACCCTCAGCTGATGTTCAGCGCCGAGGTGACGGTGGAGGTGCCGTAACGGCGACTGTGGGATTCGGGGACGTGGGGAGGGAGCCAATCACCCTACCCGAGCTCCTCTCCTGGTCCCCGAGTCCCCCGGTCCCACAGTCCCAACGTCCCACAGCCCGCCTCAGAACACCCCCGTCCCGTCGCGGGGGCGGTCGCCGGACGGGCCGGGCGGGATGCTGAACATCGTCTCGCGCAGCCCGGGCATCGGCGGGCGGCTCCCCGGCAGCCCCGGGTGCGGCCCCGGGGTCGGGCGGTCCGGGCGCTGGCCGTTCGCCCACGCCAACACCTTCCGCGCCACGTCCGCCCCCGCCTTGCTCGCCGGCGTCGGCAGCGGGCCGCCCGGCGGCAGGCCCAGTTCCAGCCCGAGTACGTTCTGGAGGATACCGCCGATCTGCACCGCCAACTCGCGGTTCGGCTGCCGGGCCAGCCCGCGGAGCACGTCGATCCCGTCCGCGTCGGTCGGGTCGGCCCGGAGCATCACCTCGGCCGCGAACAGCCGCATCGGCGCCGGCTGGTCCATGTTCGTCATCCGGTCGAGGATGTCCGGGCCGAGCCGCTGGTGGTCGCGGAGCAGGCCGGCGAGCTCGACCCGCAGCCCCGGCGGCGTGTCCGGCGCGAGCATCAGCTCGGCGAGTTCGCTGGCGAGCTCCGGGCGGCGCCCGTCGGCCAGCCCGCGGTGGTACTGCTCGACGAGCGTGAGTACCGCCCGGGCGGACAGCGGCGGGTGCTCGCCGGCCCAGGCCATCAGGTCGGCCACGGCGGCCGCCGGCACCCCGGCCGAGCCGACGAACAGCGGCCCGTCGCCGGCCAGCTTCGGGTCGGCCAGCGCCTCGTGGACGGCGTGGCGGGCCAAGAGCCAGCGGCGGTCGCCGTCCCACAGCACGGCCTCGGCGGCGGCGTGGCGGACTTCCGGGGCCGGGTCGCGCAGGAACGCCGCCAGCTCCTCGACCAGCGCCGGCGTCCGCACCCCGGCGAGGGCGTAGGCGGCGGCCTGCCGGACGGCCGGCTCCGGCGCCTCCTTCGCCACTTTCAGCACCAACTCTGCTTCCCCCGGCCGCCAGTCCGGGCGATACTCCAGGGCGCCCAGCGCGGCGACCCTGACCTCTGGGCGGGGGTCGGACAGCAGCGCCAGCGCCGGGCCGGGCTCCTCGTGGACGGCGTCGCGCAGCGCGTCCACCTCCGGGAGGAGCCGGGCGTCGGCGAGTTGGAGCGGCCAGTGGGTCTTGGCGGCGAGGCGGCGCGACCACTTGTTCGCCCGCCGCAGCGGCTCGGCGCCGGTCCGCGCCAGGTCGTGGAGGGCGACCAGCCCGACCGCCCCGAGGAGGAGCACCCCCTGGGCGGCGTGGATGACCCAGTCGGAGTGCCCGCGGGTCGGCACCCACGCCCACGCCAGCGCGATGATGTACAACAGGACGACCGACCCGCTGACCGGCGGCCGCCAGACCGGGTGGGCGCGGAGGAAGACGAGCGCGAACAGCAGTTGCACCCCGGCCCCGGCGGCGATCGGCGGCGCCGCGTGCCGGTACGCCAGCCCGCCGAGTACGGCGGTCGGCAGGAAGAGTAGACCGAAGCTCACGAGGAGGCCGGTCGGGCCGAGCGTAGACCGGGGGGGCACGTCGAACCAGCGCATCGGTCTCTCACCCGACCGGGACAGTGTTTCGGGCGGCGAAAGCGTAGAAGAGGATTCGGTTCGGGTCAAACTGGCGGTCGTCCGTCGTCATTCGTCCCCCGTCATTCATTCGGTGAGAGGGCATCCCGAATGACGGAGGACGAATGGCGACGGACGACGGACGACGGACGACGGACGGATGACGGAGGACGAACGTGCGTGCGTTCCTGGAGTGCGTGGCGCAGGCGGTGATGGGGCGCGGCGTCCGCGGGCTGTGCGAGTTCGTCCCCGGCGGCCCCTACGTCTTCGACGTGGCCGGCGACGCCTACCGGCTGTTCCGCGAGCGCAAGCGCGCCGACAAGCTCCGCGAGGAGGTGGCGTCGGCGGCCGCCGCGTCCGCCGACGACGCCAAGCGGATCGCCGCCGAGGTGGCGAAGGAGGTCGCCGCCGCCGCGCCGGTCGAGGACCAGATCACCCTCGAACTGTACTTGGCGCAGATTCCGGGCGCCGTGCGGGCGTCGATGAAGCGGCCCGACGACCCGTCCGGCCGCACCGTCCCGCCCGACTTCGCCCTCGACACGCCCGCCGACCTGGCGCGGGTGCTGCCGGCGGGGGTGCCGAAGTTCCGCTCCGGCGACCCGCTCCCCGGGCGGCCCGGGTGGTCGCTCGTCGAGCTGCTCGGCAGCGGTGGGTTCGGCGAGGTGTGGCTGACCCGGCACACGTTCATCCCGCACCCGCGGGCGGTGAAGTTCTGCACCGACCCGTTGGCGAAGGCCAAGCTGGCGTCGCACGAGGGGCAGGTGATCGCCCGGGTGATGGCCCACGGCCACCACCCGAACGTCGTCCCGCTGCTCGACGCCGCGCTGGAGGGCGACGCCCCGTGGCTGATGTACGAGTATGTCGGTGGCGGCAGCCTGGCCGACCTCGTCCACCGCTGGGCGGTGCTCGACGCCGCGGCCCGCACGGCGGCCGTGGTCGGCGCACTGTGTACGCTCGCCGCCGCCGTCGGCCGGTTCCACCGCCTCGCCCCGCCGATCGTCCACCGCGACTTGAAGCCGTCGAACATCCTGGTCGGGAAGGATGAAGGCGGAAGGATGAAGGATGAATCCCGATTCCCGGGTGGGTCGAACGACTTCGATTCATCCTTCATCCTTCCGCCTTCATCCTTGAAGATCACCGACTTCGGCATCGGCGGGGTGGCGGTCGAGTACCTGCGGACGCAGCACCCGCGCGGGACGCTGCTGGCGGCGGGGTGGCTCGAAACGTCGCTCCGCGGCAGTTACACGCCGCTGTACGCCTCGCCGCAGCAGCGCGCCGGCGGCCCGCCGGACCCGCGCGACGACGTTCACGCCCTCGGCGTCATCGGCTACCAGATGGCGGTCGGCCGGCTCGACCAGGCGCCCGGGATCGACGCCGCCGAGGACTTGCGCGAAGTCGGGATGGCGGACGGGTTCGTGGCGCTGCTGTCGCGGTGCGTGGCCCAGAAGCCCGAGCGCCGCCCGAAGGACGCGCAGGAGCTTTTCGAAAGGCTGAACGAACTGCTGACGCCCGCAGCGCCCCCGGCGCCGAAGCCACCACCGGTCGCGCCGTCACCGGCGCCGAAGCCCTCACCCCCACCGCCGGTCGTGGTGTCGCTGCCTCCACCTCCGCCGGCGCCGGTTCCACCGCCCGCCGCGGCGCCAACCCGCCAACCGGTCCCGTTCCATGCCGTCGCCTTCGCCCGCTCGCTGACCGACGAAGCCGGGTGGCAGCCGGTCGCCGGCAAGTTCCCCGGCGACATCCCGGTGCGGCCTGATGCGGCGTACCGCCTCGCCTTCCCCGCGGACGGGACGACGGACGCGGTGGTCGAGAAACTGCGCGCGCTGAAGGGCTGGGTGAACCTGGAGGCGATCGACCTGTCGGGCTGCGGTCAGGTTACGGACGCCGCGCTCGGGCACCTCGGGGCGCTGCCGAGCCTGAAAGCGGTCTGCCTCGCCGACACGGCGGTGACGGACTCGGGCGTGTGCCGGCTGCTGAACCGCTTCCCGGACCTGGAGGCGGTGGGATTGGCGGGGTGCGCTCGGCTGTCGGCGGCGGTGGTGCCGTACCTCGCCCGGCTGCGGAACCTGAAGGCCGTCACCCTGCCGCCGCGCGCCGACACCGCGGACGTGCGCCGCGAACTCGCGCGGCGCCGGCCGGGATGCGCGGTGGGTTGACAACTCACCCCGCCCCGGCGGTACGCAGCTTCCGGGTGTAGCGCGTGCCGTTCACCGCCACAACCAGCCGGTCGCCCTCGAACCACAGCAGATCGACCCCGGCCCCGAACACCGGCGGCGCGACCACGCCGCACAGCCGGCCGGTCGGGTCGAACACCTGCACGCCGACCGGCGTCGCCGCGTAGATGCGGCCGGCGCAGTCGGCGGCGAGTTCCGTCACCTTCGGCGTACCTCGCGGCGGGACGCGGAGCGGCGCGTAGGGCGACCGCGGGCCGTTCGGCAACTGGCGGGCGTGTAGGAACGCCTCACCGGACTGCCAACTGAACTCGGTCGAGTGGTCCGGCGACGTGACGGTCGGCGTCACCGCCGACGGGTGGTTCCACGGACCGTCGCGGCGCACCCAGCCCTCGCCGTCGATGAGGATTTGAGACAGCGGCATGTCCTGCGCGGCCGCGGCGGGGGCGAGGAGCAGCGCGGCGGCGACGGCGGCGAACGGGCGGGGCATCGGGCGGCTCCGGCGGGGGAGACGATGACGATAACCCGCGGGGCGCGACGCCGCAAGCGGCGGGCGTTACGCCGGCAGCTCGATGCCGGCCGCCGCGGCGGCCTTGCCGATGTAGTCCATCATCGGCCGCATCGCTGCCACGTCCATGCCGGCGACGCGGTCCTCGGTCTGGTACATCCGCTTCAGCGACCGGAAGATACCCGGGTCGCCGCCGGTGAACTCCGCGACCAGCCCGAACCACCGGCGCGCCAGCGCCAGCGCCTTCGGGTCGGTCGGTGGCGTGCCGGCGTCCATCTCGGTCTGTACCTCGGCCATGAGCCGCGGCCATTCCGCCTGCACCTGCTCGATCCGCTCCTGCCCGACGGCCTCGCCGCGGGCCTTGATCTGCTCCATCTGCTCCGGCGTGTAGTACTTGTCGATCATCGTCATCTCCGCAATCGTGTTGAGGAATTCGTCGGTGGTCACCGCCTCGGCGCGGTCGAGCGCGTCGGCCAGCGCCGCGAGACGGGCGGTGAGGCGGGCGTACTCGGCGGCCTTCGCGCGGACCTGTTCGAGGTGCCGCCGTACCACCCGCCGCGGGTCGTGCCCGGCGCCGTCGAGCTGGTCGCGCACCTCGTCCAGACTGAAGCCGAGCGCCTTGAGCGACTGGATTTGCTGGAGCCGCGCCACGTCCGCGGCGGTGTACAGCCGGTGTCCGGACCCGTGGTCCGAGGCGGTCCGGCCGGACGGCCGCAGCAGCCCGAGCGCGTCGTAGTGGTGGAGCGTGCGGACCGTCAGCCCGGTCCGTGCCGCCAGCTCGCCGACCTTCCAGACCTGCTGCGCGTCCGGCATCGCACGCCCCCCGCGGTGTCACCGACGGGGCCATGCTACGGCCTGACGTG